>DATIAJ010000100.1:0-11308 GCA_035458105.1 Nocardioides sp.
GGTCCGGAAGTGGGAGGCCGACCGGCGTGAGGCGCTGCTGGGCCTCATCGGGCTCTCCGTGCTCCTGTGGACGATCTGGGGGGTCACGATGTGGGGCGAGTTCCCCTGGCCGCTGTTCCCGATCGGCTTCGCCCTGATGCACCTCGTGCGCATCGTCGTCAACAAGCGCGACATCGTCGACGAGCACGCCCGGCAGCTGGAGAAGAAGCACGCCAAGGAGGTCCGGCGGCGCGAGGAAGGCTTCTGACCCAGCCCGAAGCAGCCCTCGATGGGCGCATGGCGCGTGTGATGGCAAGGCCGAGGAGCGAAGCTGGCCCGGGTTTGGCCTGCGAGCGACGAGAACGCCGCCAGCGCGCGCGTCAGGCGTTCATCGCGTTGCTTCCATCATCTGGCGGAGCTCTCTCTTGAGGTCGTTGACCTCGTCGCGGAGGCGGGCCGCCACCTCGAACTGGAGCTCGGCGGCCGCGTGCTTCATCTGCTCGGTCAGCTCCTGGATGAGCTCGGCGAGGTCGGTGCTCGGGATGCCGGCGGTGTCGGGCGCCTCGTGGTGGATCTTGGACAGGGCGGGGGTCGGCGACTTCCCTGCCTTCACGCCGCCGGCGCGACCCTTCTGACCCACGTCGGCCCAGGTCTTGAGCAGCTCCTGGGTCGTCTCGTCCTCGCGGGCGAGCATCTCGGTGATGTCGGCGATCTTCTTGCGCAGCGGCTGGGGGTCGATCCCCCGCTCGGTGTTGTAGGCGACCTGGATGGCGCGACGACGGTTGGTCTCGTCGATCGCCGCTTCCATCGACGGCGTGATCTTGTCGGCGTACATGTGGACCTGGCCCGACACGTTGCGCGCCGCGCGACCGATCGTCTGGATGAGCGACTTGTCGGAGCGCAGGAAGCCCTCCTTGTCGGCGTCGAGGATCGCCACCAGCGAGACCTCGGGCAGGTCGAGGCCCTCGCGGAGCAGGTTGATGCCGACGAGGACGTCGTACTCGCCGAGGCGCAGGTCGCGCAGCAGCTCGATCCGCTTGAGCGTGTCGACCTCGGAGTGGAGGTAGCGGGTGCGGATGCCGGCGTCGAGGAGGTAGTCGGTGAGGTCCTCGGACATCTTCTTGGTGAGCGTGGTGACCAGGACGCGCTCGCCCTTGTCGGCCCGCTCGCGGATCTCGTGGATCAGGTCGTCGATCTGGCCCTTGGTCGGCTTGATGACGACCTCGGGGTCGACGAGGCCGGTCGGGCGGATGATCTGCTGGACCGTGTTGTCCACCCCGCCCACGCGGTCGAGCTCGTAGTTGCCCGGGGTCGCCGACAGGTAGACCGTCTGCCCGATCCGGTCGACGAACTCGTCCCAGCGCAGCGGCCGGTTGTCCATCGCGCTGGGCAGCCGGAACCCGTGGTCGACGAGGTTGCGCTTGCGCGACATGTCGCCCTCGTACATGCCACCGATCTGCGGGACGGCGACGTGGGACTCGTCGACGACGAGGACGAAGTCCTCCGGGAAGTAGTCGAGGAGCGTGTTGGGCGCGCTGCCGGGCTTGCGGCCGTCCATGTGCATCGAGTAGTTCTCGATGCCCGAGCAGGATCCGACCTGGCGCATCATCTCGACGTCGTAGGTCGTGCGCATCCGCAGCCGCTGGGCCTCCAGCAGCTTGCCCTGCTTCTCGAACGCGGCGAGCTGGTCGTCGAGCTCGAGCTCGATGCCCTTGATGGCACGCTCCATGCGCTCCGGGCCGGCGACGTAGTGGGTGGCCGGGAAGACGTGGAGCTCGGTGTCCTCGGAGATGACCTCGCCCGTGATGGGGTGGAGCGTCATCAACCGCTCGATCTCGTCACCGAAGAACTCGATGCGGATCGCGAGCTCCTCGTAGACCGGGAAGATCTCGAGGGTGTCGCCCCGCACCCGGAACGTGCCGCGGGTGAAGGACATGTCGTTGCGGGTGTACTGGATCTCCACGAGCCGGCGCAGCACCGAGTCGCGGTCGTGCTCCTCGCCGACCTTGAGCCGCAGCATCCGGTCGACGTACTCCTGCGGGGTGCCGAGGCCGTAGATGCAGGACACCGTCGAGACCACGATCGTGTCGCGGCGGGTGAGCAGGCTGTTGGTCGCGCTGTGACGCAGCCGCTCGACCTCCTCGTTGATCGAGGAGTCCTTCTCGATGTAGGTGTCGGTCTGGGGGACGTAGGCCTCAGGCTGGTAGTAGTCGTAGTAGGAGACGAAGTACTCGACCGCGTTGTCGGGGAAGAGCTGGCGCAGCTCGTTGGCGAACTGCGCGGCGAGGGTCTTGTTGGGCTGGAGCACCAGGACCGGGCGCTGGAGCTGCTCGGCCACCCACGCGACCGTGGCGGTCTTGCCGGTGCCGGTCGCGCCGAGGAGCACGACGTCCTGCTCGCCGCCCTGGATGCGGCCGACGATCTCCTTGATCGCGGCCGGCTGGTCGCCGGAGGGCTCGTAGTCGGACACCACCTTGAAGGGGGCCACCCGGCGCTGGAGATCGGTGACTGGACGCATGCGTCGAGCGTACGCGGGGCCACCGACAACGGATCGTGAGCGGCTCGTCATACGCTCACCAGGTGCCTCACCCGTCGCAGCCGCCCGACCGCGTGCTCGACCTGTTCGTGGCCGAGGGCGTGCTCGAGCCGCTCCCGGGCGGCCGCGGCACGACGTGGCGGGCCGGCGACCTCGCGCTCTCACCCGGCCACGACGCCTCCGAGGCCTGGCTGGCGCCGGTCCAGGCGCGGCTCGCCGTAAGGCTCGACGAGCAGTCTCCCCGCTCGATCCGGCTCGCGTTGCCGGTGCCGGCGCGTGACGGGAGCCTCGTCGTCGACGGGTGGTCGGCCACCCGCTTCGAGCCGGGTACGACGCCCTGCCGCGACCTCGCGACCCTGCGGGCGACCGCCCACCTGCTGCACGCCCACCTCGCGAGCGCCGTCCCCGAGCGCCCCGACGACCTCGCCGCCCGCACCGACCAGTGGGGCGTGGCCGACCTGCAGGCGTACGACGGCGACAGCGCCGTCGCAGCGGCCGCCGAGCGCCCCGAGCCGGGCCTCGCCGACCTCGTGCGACGGCTCGTCGCGGACCTCGACGAGGCCGACCTCGGCCGGGAGCAGCTCGTCCACGCGGATCTCGCGGGCAACGTGCTGCTCGACGCCCGCGGCGTGCCGTTCGTCATCGACCTCTCCCCCTCCTGGCGCTCGCCGCTCTGGGCCGAGGCGGTCTGCGTTCTCGACGCCGTGCTGTGGCACGGTGCGCCCGCCGATGCCCTCGATGGGTGGCGGACGGGCTCGTACCGCCAGGCCATGCTCCGGGCCGTGCTGTTCCGGGTGCTGTCCGACATCCCGTGCGACGTCGCGCGCTACGCCGCGCTCGACCTGGGCCTGAGCCGCCGACTGGGGTCCGTCGCTAGATTGACCCCGTGACCGTCGCCCGCACGCTGACCGCCGTCCGGCGCACCCTGCTCGGGCTCGTCGGTCTCCAGCTCACGGTCGCCGTGGCCCTGTCGCTCGTCGACTCCTACCGGCGGCGCGGCAAGCGGCCCAAGCCGTTCCCGGTGACCGGGCCGGGCACGGTGCCCGTCGGCGACGGCGAGATCACGACGTACACCTTCGGCCGCGACCTGTACGACGACATGCTCGCCGCGATCGACAGCGCGAAGAAGCAGATCCTCTTCGAGACCTACATCTGGAAGGGCGACGAGATCGGGTGGAAGTTCAAGACCGCCCTCGCCGCCGCCGCCGAGCGCGGGGTCGACGTGCACTGCATCTACGACGGCTTCGCCAACATGGTCGTGTCCCCCGCGTTCAAGCGCTTCCCCCCGTCCCTGAAGGTGCTGCGCTACCCGGTCTACACGGCCGGCTTCCGCGTCTGGGACCTGCGTCGCTACGGCCGCAACCACCGCAAGATGCTCGTCGTCGACGAGGAGGTTGCCTTCCTCGGTGGCTACAACATCGGCTCGGCCTACGCGACCGAGTGGCGCGACACCCACGTGCGGATCACCGGGCCCGGCGTGTGGGACCTCAAGCGGGCCTTCGCCGACTTCTGGAACCTCAACCGCCACCACCGGCTGCGCCGCAACGACCGGCCGCTGCTGGTCGAGACGGCGTCCGACTGGGACCCGCAGATCCGGGTGCACAAGAACATCCCGCGACAGTGGAACTTCCCCATCCGCAGCATGTACCTCGAGGCCATCGCCCGCGCGAGCCGCAACATCTGGCTCACGACCGCCTACTTCCTGCCCGACCAGGACTTCGTCGACGTGCTGTGCGAGGCGGCGCGCCGCGGCGTCGACGTCCGCATCCTGCTGCCGCTGAAGTCCAACCACGTCGTGGCCGACTGGATCTCCCGCGGCTACTACGGCCAGCTGCTCACCTCGGGCGCGCGGATCCTGCGGTTCAAGGACGCCATGGTGCACGCCAAGACGGCCACCATCGACGGCAGCTGGTCCACCGTCGGCACCGCCAACATCGACCGGCTCAGCCTGCAGGGCAACTACGAGATCAACCTCGAGGTCATCGACCCCGCCTTCGCAGCGGTGATGGAGGAGGTCTTCGCCACCGACGAGTCCAACTGCCTCGAGCTCACGCTCGCCGAGTGGCAGGCGCGCGACCTCAACCGGAAGTTCACCGAGAGCTTCCTCGCCCCCCTGCGCCCGCTGCTCTGAGCGCGAGGATCCACACCGAGACCAAGGCGATCCACGCGAGCCCGGCGACGTACGCCGCCGCCTGCCAGCTCGACCAGTCCAGGGCGTCGCCGTGACGCAGCAGCGCCACCCCCTCGAGGACGACGAACGCCGCCCCGGTGAGCCCGACGGGTCGCACCGACGCCGCGTCGTCGACGAGGCCGGCGTGGGCCGCAGCCCAGCCGAGGCCGACGAGCCAGGCGCCGACGGCCCGGGCCGTCAGCGGCGTCAGCGGCCAGGCCCAGGCCCCCGCAGCCCACTCGGGTGCCACCAGGAGCGCGACCCCGGAGGCGAGCAGGAGGACGGCGAGGCCGGCGAGCAGCCACCGCAGGGCGGACGGCAGGCGTCGTACGACGTCCGCGTCCGACGGCACCCGCGTGGCCCGCGCCTGCAGGACCAGGCCCGCCACCATCGCCACGGGCACACCGGCGTAGATGGCGAGCCAGCCCCACGCGACGGCACGGGCGCTGTCAGGGTGCTCGGCGCCGAGGTGGAACTTGTCGAGGTGCACCAGGGTCACCACGAGGGTGAGGACCGTGAACACGAGGACCGGCCAGACGGTCAGCCGCGCCCGGTCCCAGGTCCGCGAGCGCGCTCCGGCCACCTCGAGGACGGCGCTGGACCAGTAGGCCGCGCCCAGGAACACCGCCGTCATCGGCACGTCGATGGTCCAGGAGAACCACTCCGCCGTGCGGGTCGGGAAGAGCGTGAGCTGGAGTCCCGCGAGGAAGACGAGCACCGCGGCGACGACCAGCAGCACTCGCATCCCGCGCGTCACGGGCACGCCGGACGCGGCAAGGTGCCGGCTCATGCGGTCGAGGTGGCCCGCGGGTGCGCCGCCAGGTAGCCGTGCAGGGTGGCGATGACGGTCGCGCCGTCCCCGACCGCCGTCGCGACCCGCTTGATGGACCCGGCGCGCACGTCGCCGACGGCGAAGACGCCCGGCATGCTCGTCTCGAGCGGCAGCCGCCCGTCCTCCCCCGTGAGGATGAACCCCGCCTGGTCGCGGACGATCTCCTCGGGCAGCCACTGCGTGCGGGGCACCGAGCCGATGAGCACGAAGAGGCCGCCGGCAGGCACCTCCTCGCCACCGCCGGGACCGGTGTGCTGCTCACCGAGCGTGAGGGCGGCGAGGCAGCCGTCCTCCTCGCGCCCGTCGAGCACCGACGTGCCGTAGCGGATGCCGACGTTGCGCGTCGCGTCGAGCTGGGCGATCAGGTACTCCGACATGCTCGCTGCCAGCGACGAGCCACGCACCAGCAGGGTGACGTGACGGGCGTAGCGGGCCAGGTGCAGGGCGGCCTGCCCGGCCGAGTTGCCGCCGCCGATCACGTAGACCTCTGTGCCGGCCATCGACGGCGCCTCGGCGACGGCCGCGCCGTAGAAGACACCACGACCGACGAGGGACTCCAGCGCGGGAACCCCGAGACGGCGGTAGTCGACGCCGGTGGCGATGACCACGCTGCGGGTGCGGAAGACGCTGCCGTCGGACATCGAGACCGTGCGCAGGTCACCGTCGGTGCCGAGCTCCTGGACCTCGCGGAGGAACGAGAACTCGGTGCCGAAGGACCAGGCCTGCTGGAACGAGCGGTAGGCCAGGTGCGCGCCGCTGACGCCGCGCGAGAAACCGGGGTAGTTGCGGATGAGCGACGAGGTGCCGGCCTGACCGCCGACCGCGGACTGCTCGACCACCATCGTCGACAACCCCTCGGAGGAGGCGTAGACCGCGGCGGCCAGCCCGCTGGGACCGGCGCCGACGACCACGACGTCGTAGACGTGGTCGGGCGCGACAGGAGCCATCAGCCCGAAGGCGTCGGCGATCTCGAGGTCGGTGGGCGCGACGAGCGTGGTGGGCGGGTCGGTGAAGGCGAGCTGGAGCACCGGGAGCTCGGGGTCGGTGAGCCCCAGGCCGGCGAGCAACCGGTTGGCCGACTCGGTGCCGACCTGGTGGAAGCCGACGGGGATGTGGTTGCGGCCGAACTGGTCACGCAGCGTGTGGGTGCGCTCGTCGCGCTGCTCGCCGATCATCCGGACGGCCTCGAAGCCGATGCCCTGGGCCAGGTGCCAGTCGTCGAGCGCGTCCGTGATCGCGCCGTGGAACTCCTCGTCTCGGCGGCGCTCGGGCCGGAGGAGGAGCAGCTCGGCATGGCCGTGCCCGATGGCGGAGAACACCTCGCGACCGCTGCCGAAGTCACCCCAGACCACCGCCACCGCCCGCTTGGCCGACGGGTGCAGCGAGTAGGCCCGCCGCAGGAAGTCGATCCCGCCGCGGTCGCCACGGCCGTAGCAGGCGATCACGAGCGCCACCTGACGGCCCCAACGTCGCAGTCCCTCGAGCACCGCTCTGGCGTGCTCGTAGGTCGCGCAGACGACCACCTCGTAGTCGCCTCCGTACCTGCTCCGCAGCTCCTGGCCCAGGACGTCGCGCGACGCCTCGTCGGTCGTGGCCAGCAGCAGGACAGGATCGACATCGCCCATGTCGGGCCTCCCTCACCCTCACGTCCGTCACGACGCTACTCCGGGCCGTTGCCGGGCGGCGACACCATTTCTGGGGGTCTGGACCAGAGCGCCTGGGACCGCTCAGCGGGTCGGGAGGTGGGTCGGGACGCTCATCCGCGGACCCCGCCGCGGCCGGGTCCGGCCGCCGGCCATCGCCATCGCGGCGGCCCGGCCGCGCTGGGGCCGGTAGGGCTCGAGCAGCTCGCCCATCTCCTCGTCGGTGATGTCGTGGCCGAGGAGCGCCCACCCCACCCAGTTGGCGAGGTGGTAGTCGCCGAAGCTGACCGCGTCGGGGTCGCCCAGCGCCCGTTGACGCACTTCGGCGCTCGTCCACACGCCGACGCCGCGGACCGAGCGGAGCCGCCGGTCGGCCTCCTCGCCGGACAGCCCGGAGACGCGCTCGAGCGAGTCGGCCAGGCGACAGGCGGTCACCATCGTGCGGGACTGGGCGGGCTGGACGCCGAGGCGCAGCCACTCCCACGACGGGATCGCGGCGATCGTCTCGGGCGTCGGCTGCAGCATCAGCCGCAGCGGCGCGACGGGTCCGGGCGCGGGCTCGCCGTGGCGTCGTACGAGCTCACGGAACGAGCCGAACGCCTGCTTGCCGGTCACCTTCTGCTCGAGGATCGAGGGCACCAGCGACTCCATCACCAGCCCGGTGCGGCCGATGCGCCAGTGCCGGTGGGTGCGCCAGCCCGCCGCCACCTCGGGGTGGTGGTGGGGCTCGAAGCCCGCCGGGTCGTCCTCGGCGCCCAGCAGCGCCGGCATCCGGTCGAGCGCCCACTCCGCGCCCGGTCCCCAGGCCCGACCCACGACCTCGCCCGCCGACGGCCGCGGGTGCACGCACAGCGACGCCGGCCCCACCGGCGTACGCATGGCGCGCCAGATGCGGCCTGACTCCTCGTGGCGCTGGGTCGGATCGCCGGCCCCGCGGCGCTGCGGGCGCAGCACCTGCGCCGGCGCGCACGGCCAGTCGGGCACCCACGTGCGGGTGCGCCCGCCTGCATCGGGGCTGGACTGCGGGACCATGGGTGCGACGGTAATCGAGGGCACCGACTACCTTGCACCCATGTCAGACGCACCGGGCCGGACGCCCAACCAGCGCGACCTCGAAGAAGGCATCCAGCAGGACTTCTCGCGGTCCATGTCGTACGGCGACTACCTGCGCCTCGACGTGCTGCTGTCGGCGCAGCAGCCGCTGTCGGACCCGCCGCAGCACGACGAGCTGCTCTTCATCGTCCAGCACCAGACCAGCGAGCTCTGGCTCAAGCTGATGATCCACGAGCTGCGCTCGGCCCGCGCCCTGCTCCGCGCCGACGACCTCTCCCCCGCGCTGAAGCGCCTGGCGCGGGTCAAGCACATCCAGCACACCCTCACCGACCAGTGGTCCGTGCTCGCGACGCTGACGCCCTCGGAGTACGCCGAGATCCGGCCGTTCCTGGCGACCAGCTCGGGCTTCCAGTCCCACCAGTACCGCGAGGTCGAGTTCCTGCTCGGCAACAAGAACGCCGACATGGTGAAGGTGTTCGCCCACGACGAGGCCGCCCGCACCGTGCTCGACGAGCTGCTGCACGAGCCGTCGCTCTACGACGAGTTCTTGGCCTACCTCTCGCGCCAGGGGTACGCCGTCCCGCAGCGGCTGCTCGACCGCGACTGGACCAGGCCGCACACCACCGACGTCGAGCTCGTCGACCTCTTCGCCACGGTCTACGCCGCGCCGGCCGAGCACTGGGGCGTCTACGAGACGTGCGAGGAGCTCGTCGACGTCGAGGACTCCTTCCAGCAGTGGCGCTTCCGCCACCTGCAGGTCGTGCAGCGCGTGATCGGCCACAAGACGGGCACCGGCGGGTCGTCCGGCGTCGACTTCCTGCGTCGCGCGCTCGACCTGACGTTCTTCCCCGAGCTCTACGAGGTGCGCACGCGCATCGGGGAGTAGGCCGCTCAGCTCAGAGCAGGCGCCCGCAGTTCGGCCACGGGGAGCGGCCACGCTGCTTGTAGAGCAGCTTGGCGCGGTAGGTCTGCTCGGCGGCCGAGGCGGCGGTCGGGACGCCCGAGCCGCCGACGCTACGCCAGGTGCCGAGGTCGAACTGGTAGAGCCCGTAGTAGCCGGCCGGGTTGACCGCCTTCGGGTTGCCGCCCGACTCGCAGTTGGCGAGCGCGCCCCAGTTGAGGCCGTCGGCACCGGTGACGGCGTACGCCTTGCGGCCCACGAGCACCCGGCGCGGGCGCGGGTCCTTGACGAGCTTGCGCTTGACGACGCGGTACTTCGCCGGCTCGCCGTTGTGGAGGGTCTGCACGGCGACGACCTCGCGCACGCCGGGCCGGCCCTCGCGCACGACCTTGCGGCGGCCGGGCTTCAGCTTGGTGGTGGGCACCTCGACGGTGCGGGGCCGGACACGCTCGCGCTTGGTCTTGCGCTCCTTGACGACGTCGGTCAGGCGGACGACGTCCCCCTGGCGCAGGCGCTTGCGCTCGCCCGAGACTTCGCGACCGTCACGGACGACGTCGACCAGGTCGTTGCCGTCGACGGCGACGCCCTGCGACTCGAGGAGCTCACCGGGCCACACGCGCGGGACGGTCGCGACGTCGACGGGCGGCTGGTCCGCGACCTTGAGGCGTACGGCGACGGCCTCGCGCGGCTCCTCGGCGGCAGCGCTGCCGGGCACGAGGGTCAGGGCGAGCGCGGCGGCGGCGGTACCGGCTGCGGCGCCTCGCAGGCGGGCGGACAGGGCGGGTGTGGTGGTGGCACGCACGTGCTTCGGACCTCACGGGGGTTTGGGCGCCTCCGGGGGCGCTCGGACGCGACACCGTCGAGTCGGGCGTCGAGGCCGCGGCGCGCATCACCTCGCGATGGGAGGTGCCCCGTCCACGACGAGGAGCACTGCCTGCAGCACTTCCACCAGAACACGATCGTGGGAGCATGTCGAATCGCGAGCGCGATCCCCGGCCCGTTCCTCGCGAGGCGGTGTGAGCGAGTTCACCCGCCCGTCGGCGCCTCGAGGTGGACCCCTACGGTGGCTCCGTGAACCTCCAGCGGTTGGTCGTCGCGCTCGAGCGCGCATGGGACGGTGCCCGCCTGCGACGTCGTGGATCGGGGACGCCCGAGCACTTCCGGATCGAGCCCTACATCGCTCACGGCGGGCCCGGCGGCGCCGTCGTACGGGGTCGGGTGCTGGACAACCCCATGGCGACCGAGGCCGTCGACGGCGAAGGGGTCAGGGCGGCCGCGCGCCGCACGGTGCGGCACTTCCTGACCGACGAGCTGCCCGGTGTCCCCCTCGACGTCACGGTCGGCGCGACCACCGTCGAGACCGTCACCGACGCCGAGGGCTACTTCCTCGTGCGCGTCCCTCCGGCGTCCGAGGCTCTGGAGAGCCCGTGGACCCGCGGCACCGTCGCACTCCGCGGGGACTACCGCGGGACGAGCGGCCACACCGCACCCGTCGACGTACGCGTCCCATCGGCCGACGCGAGGTTCGGCATCGTCTCGGACGTCGACGACACGATCCTGCAGACCGGCGTCCAGCGGGTGGGCCGGATGATCCTGCAGACCTTCACCGGCTCGTACCTCACCCGTACGCCGTTCCCGGGGGCGGCGGAGCTCTACCGCGACCTCGCCTCAGGCGTGAATCCGGTCTTCTACGTCTCCTCGAGCCCGTGGAACCTGCACTCGTTCCTCGTGGGCTTCCTGCGACACCGCGGGTTCCCGCTCGGGCCGGTCCTGCTGCGCGACCTGCTCGGCACGTGGCGCGGGCGCGAGCAGAAGCACGACCGCATCCGGGAGGTGCTCGACCTGCATCCGGACCTGTCCTTCGTCCTGATCGGCGACTCCGGCGAGCACGACCCCGAGATCTACGCCGACATCGTGCGCGAGCACCCCGGCCGGGTCCTCGCGGTCTACATCCGCGAGGTGCGGCTCGACCCGGGCGACGGGCGGGTGGAGAAGGTGGCCGACGCGTGGGATGCCGACGTCCCGTTCGTGCTGGCTGCCGACACCGACGCCGTACGACGGCACGCGCGGGGCCTCGGGCTGCTGTGACGGGCCGGAGATCCCGCTCGAGAGCATGCTGCTGACGCCGTGCTGGTGGGGCACCCCGTCGCCGCGGACGACACCCGCGACGGGTTCGAGGCGTGCGACGAGGCGG
>DATIAJ010000101.1:0-8393 GCA_035458105.1 Nocardioides sp.
GGGTCGCCGGCCGCAGCCTCGCGGGCGGCGAGCATGGCGTCGCCGAGCCCACCGCCCTGCCGGAGCCGGGCGTGGAGCGCGACCATGACGTCAACGGTGGCGGCGTCGTCGACCTCGGCGAGGCTCGACACCACGCCGGCCGTGCCCATCGACAGCAGTGCGGCCGCCAAGCCGAGGAGCTCCTGGTCGCCGACCGGCTGCATGACACCCGACTCGCAGGCCGACAGCACCACCCGGTGAGGCGGCCGCCCGAGCCCCTGGAGGTCGTGCACGAGCAGCGGACCGTCGGCGAGGGTCAGCGAGGAGAAGAGCGGGCTGTCCTCGCGGAAGTGACCATGGGCGGCGACGTGCGCGAGGGAGGCCCCGTCAAGCGCAGCGAGAGCGGCCGAGACGGTCGCCTCCTCGCCGTCCAGCACCTGCGCCTGCGGGTCCTCGGCCGCAACCGCGGGGACCTCCGCGCCGCCGCTGCCGAGCCCCGGGCCGACGAGCATCACCCGCCGGTCGTCGACCGGCTTCGACGTGCGGGCTCGCAGCCACAGCCGCGCGGACGGCGTGCTCGTGACGGGACGGCGCGCCAGCGACGGGAGCAGCCCCCACGGGACGCCTTGGAGGGCGGCCGGGGCACAGATGACGACGCGCCCCTCCTCGGCCCCGGCGAGAGCGCTCCCCAGCAGGGCTCGTTCGAGCCGCGAGCCGGCGACCTCCAGCTGCGCCCGGCGCCCGCGCGCGGCCTGACGGAGCGTGAACAACGCGAAGTCCACTGCGGCGGCAGCGGCCGCGGCATCGCCGACCATCCGACGGCGTACGCGCCCGCGGCCGGCCACGATCGCGTGCAGGTGGCCGTCGAGCTCGGTCAGCTCGACGAGCACGGTGTCGTCCTCGGCGAGCGCGTCGAGGAGTGCGCCCACGTCGAGGGCCGACGCCGCCTCTCCGGACCCCCGCTGCTGCAGGAGCCGTCGTCGTACCCGCTGCTCGAGCCGCGAGGCTCGTGCCTCGAGCGCGTCGGTGGGAGTCCCTTCGGATCGGGCCTGCTCGAGGCGTTGGCGCTGGGCCCGGAGGGCAGCGAGGTCGGCGGCGGTCACCTCGTCGGGGCGGGCGCTCTGGAGGGGCGTGGAGAGGGCCGTGGCCCGCCACCGTTCGGACCATCGCAGCAGCTGTCGCGCGTCACCACCGGCCAGCGCGGTCCTCGTGCCGAGCTCCGCCAGGGCCGCACCGTGGCCGGCGGACCCGGCCCGGAGCTCTTGGCTTCCCAAGATCGCCTGCTGCTCGTCCAGCGCGCGAAGGCCGAGCTCGCACGCGCGCAGGACGCCGCCCGGGTCGCCGGACAGCTCACGCGCACGCGCCTGCGCCAACCAGCCGAGGGCCCGCTCGGAGCCCGTGGTGCCGCGACGGTAGGACGCCGCCTCGGCCAGCCATTCCGACGCGAGCCTCGCGGCGCGCTCGGACCGGACGCGGCTCGCCAGACCTGCACCGATGAGGAGAGCCTGCGGCAGCTGGGGCGCGCATGACCGGCGCATGCCGTCAACGACTCGCTCGACCCGGCTGAGCAGAGGGCTGCGACGGCCACCGGCCCGCTCGCGTGCGGCGATCGAGAGGAGGTCGGCCTCCATCCGGTGGACGTGACGAGACTGTGCGCGCAGGAGCGACGAGCCCCGGTCGGCGGCCGACGCGGCGCGGTCCAGGTCGCCGGCAGCCAGGGCCGCACCGGCGATCGCCACGAGCAGGTCGGCCTGCTCGCGCGGCTGGAGCGGCCGGGCGGCGAGGGCGGACTCGACGACGGCGAGGGCGTCCTGCGCGAGCCCGCCGGCCAGGTAGGCGGCCACCTGGTCGAGGACGAGGTCGACGCTGGTCTGGCCGATCGAGTCGAAGCGCGCCGCTGCTGCGGCGTACCGCTCGAGTGCCCGGGGCAGGTCGCCGCGAAGAAAGGCCAGCCAGCCGGTGTTGTGCTCGGCGACGGCGACAGCGCCCATGTCACCGAGGGCGGCCGAGATCTCACCGAAGCGCTCGAACGCCTGCGCCGCGGACTCGACCCGGCCGAGCCTGACGTCGACCACGGCCTGGAGGTTGAGGACACGCGCCTCCCACACCTGGTCGCCGGAACCGGAGAACAGCGCGCGGGCCCTCCTCAGGTCCGCAGCGCTCTCCTCGAACCGGGCGAGCAGGTGGCCGAGGACGTAGGCCCGTCGGTGGAGCACCCGTGCGAGCGGTACGCCGTCGAGCATGCTCGCCGCCTCGTCCAGGTAGCGCAGGCCGTCTCGCATGCGACCGACCGCGCACAGGGAGATGCCCAGCGTCGCCATGACGTCGGCGGTGCGGCCCCGGTCGCCGGACCGCCGGGCTAGCCGGAGGGCCGCGCGCAGCTCGCGGAGCGCACCGTCCATGTCGCCGCCGTCGCGCAGCACGATGCCCACGACCTGGTGCCCGATGGAGGCGAGCGCGGGGTCGGGGTCGGGCACGAGGACGTCCTGCGCCCGCCGGCGGGCCGAGCGCGGGTCGGAGAAGAGATTGCGGAGCAGCTCCTCCGCCTCGTCCCGATCCACCCATCCATCCTCGCGGATCGGCACAGAAAACTCAGCGGAACCCCTCGGCCCGAGACCGCGTCGACGCTAGCGTCGCACCATGTCAGGTGACTGGAAGATCGGCGACGACCGACGACGACGCACCACCGACCAGATCCGCGCCTTCCAGAAGGCCAACGAGGGTGAGGTCGCGTGGGACACATTGGCCCCCGCCGACTTCACCTATGTCTTCCATCCGGACCGGGTGCTCGTGGACGGTGACGACGTCGGGGCGTTCGAGGAGCTCGTGGCGCAGCTCGGCGACCGGATCCTGCGCGGTGAGCCGCGCCGTGACGACATCGAGCTGCTCGGTGGCGACGTGGTGCGCTACGTGCTGCCCGAGCGCGTGGACGGCCAGTCCGTGCCGGAGGTGCTCGACCTGCTCGAGGACAACGGTCTGCGGCCGGGGGCCGCCTCGCCCGACCACTGGGTGCACGTCTCCCCCGGCGGGGGCGGAGCCATGTGCCCCGCCATCGAGCCACAGGAGACCGGCCTGACCGAGCCGTGGCCCCCGCAGGCACCGCCCACCAAGGGCAAGGACGTCAGTGTGGTTGTGGTGGACACCGGTTGGCACCCGCCGGCTGCGACCGACCCCCGCACCCCGTGGCTCGCGGGCGTCACCGGCGACGACGAGCTGAACGGGCCCGACCTGCGGCCCTACGCCGGACACGGCACCTTCATCGCCGGTGTCGTGCGGTGCGTTGCCCCTGACACCCGGATCTACGTCGAGGGCTTCGCGATCGGCGGCGTGGGTGGGGGCGGGATCCTGGAGTCGGACCTCGTCGTGCAGCTCGAGGAGGCCCTTCGCCACGACCCGCAGGTCATCAACCTCTCGGCTGGATGCCGCACCCGGCGCGACCGGCCGTCGATCCCGCTGCGGAAGTTCCACCGCTGGCACCTCGAGGGGAAGGACCGCGTGCTGGTCGCCGCCGCGGGCAACGACTCGTGGGCGGCTCCCTTCTGGCCCGCCGCCTTCGACTGGTGCGTGGGCGTCGGCTCCCTGGACCGTGACGGACGTGTCTCGGCCTTCTCCAACTTCGGGGTCTCCGCCGACGTCTACGCGCTCGGTCGCAACCTGGTCAACGCGTTCCCCGACGGGGCCTTCGAGTGCAACGAGACACCGGACAAGGGAGACATCCGCGTCTTCAGCACAGGGATGGCTCGGTGGAGCGGCACGTCGTTCTCCGCTCCGGTCGTGGCCGGTCTGATCGCTCGCGAGATCAGCGAGAAGGGCCTGTCAGCACGCGACGCGGCCGACGCCGTGCTGATGCGCGCCAGGACCGACTCCGACCCGGTGATCGGCCCGCACCTGGAGCTGCGCCAGCCCTACCCCCACCCCTGACGGAGGCCGGCGGCTCAGAGCTCGATCCAGCGGCTGGTCGCCGACCGGGCCCCGTCGCGGACCGTGAAGCGGACCGAGCCGGTGGGCTCGGCGAGGAGGGCGAAGAAACCCACCTCGTCGAGACCGGTCGTCCAGCTCTGCCCGTCGATCGTCTCGACCACGACCTCGACGGCCCCCAGGTCCCCGTCGAAGTCGAGCAGCTGTCCGCGCACCTGGCCCTCGTCGAGCTCGGCGTCGAGCGACCAGCCCTCGGCGGCGGTGAAGTAGAGGATCCGCGACGTGGCGAGCCCCCTCACCTGAGCGGCGGGTTCGTCGCGCGAGTCGCGGACCAGGGTGAGCATCTCCCACTCCTCGTCCAGCTCGGCGGCAGCGACCGCGGCGATCATCGTCTCGACGAGTCCCGGCGGCGGCGGGTCGTAGGTCATCCACATGTCACGCAGTTCCTCGAGGAGAGCGGCGTCCCCATCAGTCATCGCTCGCCTCCTTTCATCAGGGCGGTCCGGACCTTCGCCAGGCACCGGGCCCGAGTGGGGCCGATGCTCCCGACCGGCATGTCGAGGTCCTGGCTGATCGACTGGTAGTCGGGGCGGTCCATGAACGCCACGACCCTCAGCAGCTTGCGACAGCGCTCGTCGACGGACGCCACGGCTCCCCACAGCCGCGCCGCCTCGTCGTCTCGCACCGCTGACGCCTCGGCCGACTCCTCGTCCGGGAGAACGGCGTGCAGCGTCTCGTCCTGCACCGGGGTCGCACGTCGCGCGGACCGGGCATGGGCGGCGGCGCCGCGCCTGGCTGAGGTGATCAGCCAGGACGCGACAGCCTGCGGGTCCTCGATGGTCCGGTGGAGGCGTACGAAGCCGAGCCAGGTCGCCTGGATCACGTCCTCGGCGCCCTGGCGGTCGTGCCCGTAGGCCCGCACCACGTGCCACAGGATCGGCGTCATCGTGGCAATCAGCTCGTCCATCGCCCTGGCGTCCCCCGAACGCCAGGCGATGAACGCCCCACTCGCCATGTCCCACGGTGACTGCTCGGACTGCCCCTCAGTCCTTCGGTCCTCTGACATGGTGACCATTGTCCCCATGTCAGCTCAGGTACGCGCACACCCCTGCGTGATACAAGACGGACAAATGTTTTTCTCGACCGGCTCGGTGACTAGAACATCAGCGTCGCGAAGGTCGCGGTCTGCTCGAAGCCGACCCGTGCGTACGCCGCCCGCGCGGGCGCGTTCCACTCGTTGACGTAGAGCGAGACGACCGGGGCCAGACCGGTGGCGATGACGTGCGAGACCACGGCTGCCATGCCGCTGGTCGACAGGCCCTCGCCCCTGCGGTCGGGGCGGACCCACACGCCCTGCACCTGGGCGGCGTACGGCGTCACGCAGGCGACCTCGGCCTTGAAGACCACGCCCTGGTCGTCGAAGCTGGCCATCGACCAGCCGCGACCGATGAGCTGCTGGATCCGCGCGCGGTAGAGGTCTCCCCCACCGGCGTCGTTCTCCGGCGAGACGCCGACCTCCTCGGTGTACATCGCCACGCACGCGGGGTAGAGCACGTCGAGGTCGAGCGGAGTGGTGACCCGCACGCAGGCGTCGGCGGCGATCGACGGCACCCGGTTCATCTCGAGGTGCGGCTGGTCGGGCCGGTACTCGCGGGGGCTGGCCCAGCGCGGCTCGAGGATCTCCCAGAGCGCGGCCACCACGTCGGCGGGCCCGACGATGGTGCCGACGGTGTTGCGGCGGCGCAGCGCCGCGTCGGCGAAGGCGCCCACGTCGTCGGGGGTGCACTGCACCGGGACCAGGTTGGCCCCCAGGTGGCAGCCCGCGACGAGCCGGTCCCCCTCGAAGCGCCCCCACACCTGTCCCCCGAGCCACCGCTCGTCGAGGTTGGTGAGGCGCGCGCGGTAGTCGGCGAAGACGTTGACGACCGGGTCCTGCTCCGCGAGCGCGATGAAGGCGTCCCGGTCGTCCGGGCCCAGCACGCGCACCTGCTCGCGGGTCCTCAGCACCTTCGTGAGCCTAGGGGTGCGCGAGGTCGCGGGACCAGCGGTCCCACCCGGTGGGGCCGTCAGGAGACGCTGACGGTCGCCTCGGCGCCGTCGACCGGCTCCATGCCCTCGGCGATGCGCATGGCCTCCTCGATGAGGGTCTCCACGATCTGCGACTCGGGAACGGTCTTGATGACCTCGCCCTTGACGAAGATCTGGCCCTTGCCGTTGCCCGAGGCGACGCCCAGGTCGGCCTCGCGGGCCTCGCCCGGCCCGTTCACGACGCAGCCCATCACGGCCACGCGCAGCGGCACCTCGAGGCCGTCGAGGCCGGCGGTGACCTCCTCGGCGAGCTTGTAGACGTCGACCTGGGCGCGGCCGCAGGACGGGCAGGAGACGATCTCGAGGCGGCGCGGCTTGAGGTTGAGCGACTCCAGGATCTGGAGGCCGACCTTGACCTCCTCGACCGGGGGCGCCGAGAGCGAGACGCGGATGGTGTCGCCGATGCCCTGGCTGAGCAGGTGGCCGAAGGCGACCGCGGACTTGATGGTGCCCTGGAAGGCCGGGCCGGCCTCGGTCACGCCGAGGTGGAGCGGCCAGTCACCGGCCTCGGCGAGCAGCTCGTAGGCCCGCACCATCACGACGGGGTCGTTGTGCTTGACCGAGATCTTGAAGTCGTGGAAGTCGTGCTCCTCGAAGAGGCTGGCCTCCCACACCGCCGACTCGACCAGCGCCTCGGGCGTCGCCTTGCCGTACTTGTCGAGGATCCGCTTGTCGAGCGAGCCGGCGTTCACGCCGATCCGGATCGAGGTGCCGCGGTCCTTGGCGGCCCGGGCGATCTCCTTGACCTGGTCGTCGAACTTGCGGATGTTGCCCGGGTTGACCCGGACGGCCGCGCAGCCGGCGTCGATGGCCGCGAAGACGTACTTCGGCTGGAAGTGGATGTCGGCGATCACGGGGATCTGCGAGTGCTGCGCGATCTCCGGCAGCGCGTCGGCGTCGTCCTGGCTGGGGCACGCCACGCGCACGATGTCGCACCCCGTGGCGGTGAGCTCGGCGATCTGCTGGAGGGTCGAGTTCACGTCGGAGGTCAGCGTCGTGGTCATCGACTGGACCGAGATCGGCGAGTCGCTGCCGACACCCACGGACCCCACCTTGATCTGGCGGGTCTTGCGGCGCGGAGCCAGGACGGGCGGGGGAAGAGCAGGCATGCCGAGGCCGACGGACGTCATGGCGCCATCGTACGGGCCGGGCAGCAGGACACCGCTGCTCGGGCACGCCTCCCGCGCACGCCCGGGCAGCGGCTCCTCTCGCAGGATCGCACAGCACGCGCGGCCGCTCAGGCGGATGCGGGATCTTTTGCCTGCACCCCACCCGGCGGGCGCGGTGGCGGGTCAGCTCAGGCGCAGCGGCACGACGATGTCGGCGACGATGAGGACCACGCCCATCACCAGCATCGCGAGCCCGACGACGTACGCCACCGGGAGCAGCTTGGCGACGTCGACGTGCCCGGGGTCCGGACGCCCGAGGAGCCGGGCGAGGCCCCGCTTGAGGCCCTCGTAGAGGGCACCCGCGATGTGGCCGCCGTCGAGCGGCAGCAGCGGCACGAAGTTGAACATGCCGATGAAGAAGTTGAAGCTCGCGATCAGGAACAGCAGCGTCACGATCTTGTCCATGACCGGGAAGGACTCGGCCGACGCCGCCTCACCGGCGAACCGACCACCGCCGACGATGGAGACCGGGCTCTCGGGGTCGCGCTCCTGCAGGCCGACGATGGCGCGGCCCACCTCGTAGACCTTGACGGGCAGCTGGCCGAGCGCCTTGACCGTCTCGACGGTCATCGTCCCCATCTGCTGCGTGGTGTAGATCACACCGCCGGTCTCGAGGTGGGTCTCGGGCTGCACGCCGAGGAAGCCGACCTCGGTGAGGGTGGGGTCCTCGATCGACGTCTGGCGCAGCGTGACGGTCGTGTTGGTGGTCAGCGTCAGCTGCTCGTCGCCGCGCCGGACCTCGATGACGGCGTCGCCGTCGGCGTTGGCGCGGATCTGCGACTGGAAGCTGTCCCAGTCGCGGAAGGGGGTGCCGTTGAAGCTGAGGATCTCGTCGCCGGCCCGGATGCCCGCCTCCTTGGCGGGGGTGGGCGGGTCGTCGGCGGTGCAGGCGCGGCCCTGCTCCTCGACGGGCACCACGCATGCGGGCACGAAGTCGACCACCGGCTCGACGACCTCGTCGCGCGGGTTGCCGTAGGTGGCGAAGAGGAGCGTGAAGAGCCCGAAGGCGATGGCGATGTTGACCGTCGGCCCGCCCGCCATCACGATCACCTTCTTCCACCACGGGAGGCGGTAGAAGAGCCGGTCGGTGTCGTGCTGCTTGACGTACTCCCACTCCGCGGCGCGGGCGTCGGAGATCAGCTGGGTGAACATGCCCGTGTTGGAGCGGCGCACCTTGTGCACCGCCTCGCCGTCCTCGTCGTACGTCGTCTCCTCGACGAGGTGCTCCGCGCCCGGGGG
>DATIAJ010000102.1:0-8616 GCA_035458105.1 Nocardioides sp.
CCTGAGCGGCGTACACCCTCGAGCGGTGCGTGGGACACGTTCCGGGGCGAGGAAACCTGCCTCACCCACCGGCGTACGTGGAAATGCCGCGGAGCGGTGAGTGAGACAGGTTCCGCAGGCGCAGAACATGTCTCACCCACCGCTCCGGCGGCGATGAGGGGTGGTGCTCAGGCCTTGTAGGGCTCCGCGTCGACGACCGTCACCGAGAGCTCCTTGCCGTTGGGCGCGGTGTAGGTGACCTTGTCGCCCTTGGACTTGCCGTTGATCGCGGCGCCCATCGCCGACTCGGGCGAGTAGACGTCGAGGGTGTCGCCGTCGCTGAGGTTCTCGCGGGCGCCGAGGAGGAACTTCTCGGTGTCGCCGTCACCGAAGTCGATCGTGACGACCATGCCGGGCTCGACCACGCCGTCGTCGGGGGGCGTCTCGCCCACCTCGGCCTTGCGCAGCATGTCCTCGAGCTGGCGGATGCGGGCCTCCTGCTTGCCCTGCTCGTCCTTGGCGGCGTGGTAGCCGCCGTTCTCCTTGAGGTCGCCCTCGTCGCGGGCGGCCGAGATGCGCTCGATGATCTCCTGGCGCTTGGGCCCCTTGAGGTCGTCGAGCTCGGCCTTCAGCTTGTCGTAGGCCTCCTGGGTCAGCCAGATGGTGCCCTGGTCGGTCATGTCGATGCTCCTGCTCACGTGGTACTGGATACGGGTGTGCCTCAGCGCGCCCGCATCGGGTCGGTGGTGTCTTCCGTCCGATCGGAGTCGGCGCGGCGACGGACGTCGGCCAGCGCACCCGGACGGGCAGAACGATCAGGTTAGCAAGCCTGCGGCAAAAGCGCAGGCCGACGGCTCACCGTGGACGCGGCTGGCCGGGGGCGGTGCACCCCAGCTTCTCCACCGAGGTGGCCCTGCGCTCGGTGCGGATGACCACCTCGTTGACCCCGTCGACGGGGGTGAAGGCGAGCTCCCCGACGGCCGTCTTGTCCTCGGCCAGCGCGCGAACGCGGCAGCTGGCCTCGACGCCGTCGGCCAGCCGGACGTCGACGCGCGCCTCGACCTGGTGGTCGTCGGTCACCTCGAAGGTGACGACCTCGGAGCGCACGTCGGGACTGCCGTGGAACCACGCCGTCCAGCCCAGCCAGGTGAGCCCGACGACGGCCAGGACGACCGCCAGCCCGACGGCTGCGGGACGTCGCCACCGCGCGGGTGCGCCGTAGCGGTCGGCGAGGTCGGTGGTCACGCACAGAAGCCTAAGCGGGGGCTCCTAGACTGCCGACCATGCCCCAGCGCCCCGCAGACCGACCCCGCGCCGGCCTCCGACTCATGCACGTCCACGCCCACCCCGACGACGAGTCGAGCAAGGGGGCAGCGTCGACCGCGAAGTACGTCGCCGAGGGCGTCGACGTCCACGTCGTCACCTGCACCGGTGGCGAGCGCGGCTCGGTGCTCAACGCCAAGATGGACCGCCCGGAGGTATGGGAGAACATCACCGAGATCCGCCGCGAGGAGATGCACCGCGCGCGCGACATCCTCGGCATCCGTCAGGACTGGCTCGGCTTCGTCGACTCGGGCTGGCCCGAGGGCGACCCGCTGCCGCCGCTCCCGGAGGGCTGTTTCGCGCTGGTGCCGCTCGAGGAGGCGACCGAGCGCCTGGTGCGGCTGATCCGCTCGTTCCGGCCGCACGTGCTGACGACGTACGACGAGCGCGGCGGCTATCCGCACCCCGACCACATCCGCTGCCACGAGGTCTCCGTCGCCGCCTATGCCGCGGCCGGCGACCCGGAGCGGTTCCCCGACGCCGGCGAGCCGTGGCAGCCGATGAAGCTCTACTACCACCACGGCTGGAGCTGGGCGAAGACCAACGCGCTCCACGAGGCGATGCTCGCCCACGACCTCGAGTCGCCCTACACGGAGCGCCTCGAGAAGTGGGAGCGCGAGCCCGACTGGGACGACCGGATCACCACGCGGGTGCCGTGCGGCGACTACTTCGGCGTCCGCGACCAGGCCCTGCTCGCGCACGCCACGCAGATCGACCCCGACGGCATGTGGTTCGCGATCCCGCGTGAGATCCAGCAGAAGACCTGGCCGACTGAGGACTACGAGCTGGTCGAGTCGACGGTCGCGAGCACGCTGCCCGAGGACGACCTGTTCGCAGGGATCCCGACGCCCGCTCCCTGACGGGTGAGTGGGACACTGGGGGCATGCTCGACCTGCTGATCATTGCTCTCGTGGACGACCCGACGCCGAAGGACACCGAGGTCAAGGCCGGCCCGCTGGGGTTCGCGGTGTGGATCTTCATGATCCTCGCGGTCGTCGTGATCGCGTTCAGCCTCGTCAAGCAGCTGCGCAAGGCCCAGGCGGCCAAGGACGCCGGCGTCTACGGCGACGAGCCGGTCCATCGCACCGAAGGCACGGACGAGACCGACGCGTCGGGCTCGACGGGCTCCTCCTCCGCCACCACCGACGAGCGCTGACCGCCCTCAGGCCCGCTCGTCTGCCCCGCTGCCCCGCCCGGGCAGCCACCAGTTCCACCCTCCGAGCAGTGTCATCGACGCCGGCAGCAGGAGGCCGCGCACGACGGTGACGTCCAGCAGCACGGCCACGGTCATGCCGACGCCGATCTCCTTGACCGCGATGAGCTCCCCCAGCGCGAAGCCGAGGAAGACGATCCCGATCGCGACGGCGGCGAGGGTCACGACCGGCCCGGACGCCGTGATGCCGGTGAGGACGGCCTCGTCGTTGAGCGCCCGCAGGTCGGCGGGACTCTCCCGCTTGCGCCGCGGTCGCGCCACGGCCTCGTCCCACGCCTCGCGGATCCGTGCCACGAGGAAGACGTGGTAGTCCATCGACAACCCGAACGCGAACATGAACAGCAGCAGGGGAGTGGTGACGTCCAGGGCACCCCACGAGTCGAACCCGAGCAACGAGGATCCCCAGCCCCACTGGAAGACCGCCACGACCACGCCGAGCGTCGCACCGAGGGAGAGCAGGTTGAGGGCGACGGCCTTGATCGGCACGACGACCGACCGTGTCAGGCGGCCGAGCAGGAGGGCGGTGAGCACGGCGACGACCAGGATCGCCCAGGGCGCACGGTCGGCGAGGGCGTCGCGGGTGTCGACCAGCTCGGCGGTGGGCCCGCCGACCAGCACGTCGACCCCGAGGTCGGCGGCCCGCATGCGGCGTACGAGGTCCTGGACCTTGGCACCGTCGTAGTCGCCCGCGGCGTCGGGCTCGGGCTCGACCAGCAGCTGGCTGACCTCGCCGGGAACCGGGTCCCACAGCAGTACGTCGACCACGCCGGGGATGCCGGCGAGGCCGGCCATCGCGTCGGCGGTCTGCTGCGAGGTGAACTCCGCCTCGACCAGCACCGTGATCGGGGTCTCGTCCTGGTCGGGGAAGCCGCGCTCGATCGCCGCCTGCGTCAGCCGTGGCTCGCTGTCCCGGGGCAGCGTGCGGGCGTCGGAGTTGCGCAGGTCGAGCGCCAGCAGGGGCGTGGCGAGGAGCAGCAGCAGGGCCGTGCATCCCAGCAGGACCGGCCACGGACGTCGTTGCGCGAACCGCGCCAGGCGCGGCAGCAGGGCGTGCGCGCTGGGAGTGCCACCCAGCAGCCGTCGTGCCGCGGGGGCGGGGATCCGGGCGTGCGAGACCGCGACCAACGCCGGGGCCAGGGTGAGGCCGGTCAGGGTCGCGCCCGCCACCGCGACGAGGCCGCCGAGCGCCATGGGTGACAACACGGGGTCGCGGAGCACGAGCAGTCCCGCCAGTGCGGTCGCGACCGTGAGGCCCGAGACGAGGACGGTACGTCCGGACGTGGCGAGGGTGCGACCCAGCACGTCGGCGACGTCGGCGCCGCGCGTCGCCGCTGCCCGCTCCTCACGGAAGCGCCCGAGGACCAGCAGGGCGTAGTCGACGGCCAGGCCGAGGCCGAGGAGCGTGACGACGTTGACGGCGTACTCGCTCACCGGGGTCAGGCGGGCCATGCCCGCGAGGGCCAGCAGGGCCACGCTGACCGAGCCGAGCGCGGTGGCGACGGGGAGCAGTCCGACGACGAGCCCGCCCAGGGCAAGGGTCAGGACGACGACCAGCACGAGGATCGCGACGCCCTCACCGCGCGCGGCGTCCTGCACGGCCTGCTCCCCGAACGCCTCCTCCGCCAGCAGCGGCCCGCCGACCAGCACCTCCGGCATCCCGACCAGCTGCAGTGTCTCCTCGATCTCAGCGGCCGCGGCGAGGGCGCGGTCGCGGTCGACGGTGTGGTCGATCTCGACGGTGACGATCGTGCCGGTGCGGTCGGGCTTGACGAGGTCCTGGGCGCCGGTGGTCCACGGGTCGCGCACCTCGACGACGTCGCGCAGGTCGCGCACGTCGTGCAGCACCCGGGTGGCCTGGTCGATCAGGTCGACGCTGTAGATGTCTGCACCCGAGAGCACGGCGACCACCAGCTCGCCCTCGGGGTCGGCGGCCTCGAGGAGCTGGGCCACCTGGGCCGACTGGGCGTCGTCGCGCAGCGGGTCAGGGGCTTCGGCCACGTCGAACACCGAGCCGCCGAGCACGGCGCCGAGCACGACGAGCGCCGCCCACGTGGCGAGGACCGGGCTTCGCCACCGGTGCAGCAGCCGTCCCAGGTCGTGGAGCACAGGCGTGACTGTAACGGGGGTCACCTCTTTTGCCGAACGGCAGACAAAAGTTGTTCACAAACTGGCGGATGCGACCTAGGGTGAGGGACGTCACATCACCCCCCGACGTGCGTCGTGCCGTCCGGGTCACCAGGAGGTCCAGGTGTCGAAGTCCTTGCCCCACCCCCGACTGCGCCCAGGCGACGCGCGGTCCCGCCGCAGGTCCCGCATGGGCGCAGCGGTGCTGGCCACCGCGGTGGCTGCCAGCCTCGCCGCCGTGACGCCCAGCGCGTCCGCGGTCCCCGCCGGCGACGAGCCCGGCGTCACCATGCGCGCCTTCCAGCTCGGCCAGGGCATCTCCGAGCTGTGCACGCTCAAGGCCGGGCAGACGCCCAACGTCGACCAGCTCAAGCAGACCATCGACTGGCGGACGCCCGCCGACTTCGGTGGCCTGCAGGACAACTTCGTCGTCGAGGCGCTGGCCACCCTCAGCGTGGAGACCTCCGGCACCTACCAGTTCCGCCTGACCAGCGACGACGGCTCCCGGCTGCAGATCGACGACCAGGTCGTCGTCGACCACGACGGCCTGCACGGTGACACCGCCATGGAGGGCAGCTTCACCCTGACCGCGGGCACCGAGCACGACCTGCGCCTCGACTACTTCGAGGCCGGCGGCGGCGAGCGGCTCACGCTCGAGTGGATGCCTCCCGGCTCGAGCACGTTCTCGGTCGTGCCCAGCACCGCACTCAGCACCGAGGCCGACGTCACCCGCGTGACCGCCCCCGGGTTCAAGCAGTGCGAGGGGCAGGACGACTCCGCCGGCGACGGCCTCCAGCTCGACGGCGTCAACCCGGCGTACGACCTGGTCGACCTGCGCCCCTCCGGCTTCGAGCCGCAGGTCACCGGCCTCGAGTGGGACGGCGAGGACCTGCTCGTCCTGACCTGGGGCGGCAACGGGAACGACCAGGGCAACGTCGAGCTCGGCGAGCTCTTCCGCCTCGAGGGCGTCCAGGACGCCACCACCCCCGCCGACGTGACCCGCACCAGGATCGCCGGCGAGCTCAAGGAGCCGCAGGGCATCAAGGTCGTCGACGGCGAGATCTACGTCTCCGAGAAGACCGGCCTGATCAAGCTCGTCGACGCGGACAGCGACGGTGTCTTCGAGGGCCGCGAGGACATCGCGACCTACCCCTTCGACGGCAACTTCCACGAGTTCGGCTTCGGCATTCTCTACGACGAGGCCGCCGGCAAGTTCCACGTGAACCTGTCGGTCTCGATCAACCTGGGTGGTGCCACCACCGTGCCGCAGGGCTCCTTCGACCGTGGCACGCACATCACCATCGACAAGGAGACCGGCGAGATCGACTACGTCGCCGGTGGCCTCCGCACCCCGCACGGCATGGGCTGGGGCGCCGACGGCGAGATCTTCGTGACCGACAACCAGGGCGGCTGGCTCCCGGCCTCCAAGCTCGTCGAGATCAAGCCCGGTGAGTTCTACAACCACTTCACCACCGAGCCCGACCAGACGCCCGGCCGCTTCGACGACCAGCCCGTGACCAAGCCGGTCCTGTGGATGCCGCAGAACGAGATCGCCAACTCCCCGAGCACCCCGGTCATCGTCGAGGAAGGTCCCTACGCCGGCCAGATGTTCATCGGCGACGTGACCTACGGCGGCCTGCAGCGCGCCGACCTCGAGGTCGTCGACGGCAAGAAGCAGGGCGCGCTCTTCCGGATGACCCAGGGCCTCGAGGCCGGCGTCAGCCGCGTGCTCAACGCTCCTGACGGCTCGCTCATCGTCGGTGGCCTCGGCGCCGGCGGCAACTGGGGCCAGACCGGCAAGCTGCGCTACGGCCTGCAGAAGCTCGACCTCAGCGGCGACGTGCCCTTCGACATGGAGTCGATGGACGTCGTGGAGGGCGGCTTCGAGATCACGTACACCCAGCCGCTCGCGCCGGCCACCCTCGAGGACCTCGCGTCGAAGTACCAGCTCGAGCAGTGGCGCTACCGGGCCACCGCGCAGTACGGCGGTCCCAAGCTCGACGAGGAGAGCCTCACCGTCACCAGCGCGACGGCCAGCGAGGACGGGCGCACGGTCACCCTGCAGATCGACGGCATGAAGCCCGACCGGGTCGTCCACCTGCGCTCGCCGCGCCCGTTCGCGTCGGCCTCGAACGAGACCCTGTGGAGCACGGAGGCCTGGTACACGCTCAACAGCTACCCGGGCTACGTCGCCGAGGAGCCGGAGCCCGCTCCGGACGGCATCTACGAGCTCGAGGACGGCGAGCTGTCCGGCACGGCCGGCATCGACACCGAGCACGCCGGCTACACCGGCTCCGGCTTCGTCGACGGCATCCAGACCGTCGGCTCCGGGAGTGCGGTCGAGGTGGTGGCGCCGAAGGCGGGCACCTACGACCTGCAGATCCGCTACGCCAACGGACCCAACCCGTCGCCCAACCAGACCAAGAAGATGAGCCTCTACGTCGGCGAGGAGCGTCAGGAGATCGCGCTGCCGCCGTTCGCCGACTGGAAGACGTGGGGCACGTTCACCGTCCCCGTCACGCTGCCGGCCGGGGCCACCCGCGTCGAGATCGTCTACGAGCAGGGCGATGACGGCCACGTCAACCTCGACCACGTCAGGCTCGTCGACCCGACCGCGGGTCGCACCGAGGCCGAGGACGGCACGATCACCGGCGAGGGCAACCGGGTGCAGACCGAGCACGCCGGTTACAGCGGCACCGGCTACGTCGGTGGCTTCGAGAACGACGGCACCGCCGTGACCTTCGACGTGACCGCGGCGGAGGCCGGGTTCCACGCCATCACGCTCGGCTACGCCAACGGACCCAACCCGCAGGCGAACCAGACGAAGAAGATGTCGCTCTACGTCAACGACGTCTTCGTCAAGACGCTGTCGCTGCCGCCGGGCGACTCGTGGAAGACCTGGCTCACCTACGAGGACCAGGTCGAGCTCGAGGCAGGGGCCAACGTCATCAAGATCGCCCGCGAGGCGGGTGACAACGGCAACGTCAACCTCGACTACCTCGACCTCGGGGACCGCTCGGCCTGCGCGCCGGGCGAGACTCCGACCGCGGACGACGAGTTCGACGGTGACGCGCTCGACACGTGCCGCTGGAGCACGATCCTCAACAAGACGTCCAACGGCGTCGCGGTGGCGGACGGCCAGCTGCGCATCAACGCCCAGGCCGGTGACCTGTCCGGCGGTGCGGTCGACGCGAAGAACATGGTCCTGCAGGACTCGCCGGCCGAGGGTCCGTGGGCTGCCACCACGCAGCTCACGATGACCGGTACCGACGACTACCTCCAGGGTGGTCTGGTCGCCTGGACCGACGCGAGCAACTACGCCAAGTTCGTGGCGATGGAGAAGCCGGACGGCAGCTGGGTGCTCGAGCTGGGGCGTCGGATCAACAACCAGATGGTGTACACCAACGCAGACCTGCCGAACGGCGCCGCTCCCGACGACCTGCAGCTGCAGATGGTCTCGACCGGCTCCGCCGTCCAGGGGCGGTGGTCGACCGACCAGGGCGCGACGTGGACCTCGATGGGCGCGGGCTACCCCTCCACCGGGCTGGTCGACCCCAGGATCGGCGTCGCCGCCTACAACGGCACCGGCAGCCAGGTCGGCGCGTTCGACTGGTTCAAGGTGACCGGTGACCCGGTCATCGAGCCCGACACCTGCGAGGCGACCACCGCCGACCCGGGCTACCGGACGCTGTTCGACGGGACCGCGGAGAGCCTCGAGGACTGGAACATGGCCGGTCCCGGTCTGTTCACCCGTGAGGCCGACTGCACGCTGAAGACCAACGGTGGCCTGGGCCTGCTGTGGCACTCCGAGCCGCTCGAGGGCGACTACTCGCTGCAGCTGGACTGGAAGCTCGTCAAGGACGACAACGGTGGCGTCTTCATCGGGTTCCCCGACCCGGGCGACGACCCGTGGGTCGCGGTGAACGAGGGCTACGAGATCCAGATCGACGCAACGGACGCCGACGACCGCACGACCG
>DATIAJ010000103.1:0-14611 GCA_035458105.1 Nocardioides sp.
AGCGCACATGTTCGAGCGGTTCACCGACCGAGCCCGGCGAGTTGTCGTGCTGGCCCAGGAAGAGGCCCGCATGCTCTCCCACAACTACATCGGGACCGAGCACATCCTGCTCGGCCTCATCCACGAGGGCGAGGGCGTCGCAGCCAAGGCCCTCGAGTCCCTCGACATCTCCCTGGAGGCCGTGCGCGCCCAGGTCGAGGAGATCATCGGGCAGGGCCAGCAGGCCCCGTCCGGCCACATCCCGTTCACCCCGCGCGCCAAGAAGGTGCTCGAGCTCTCGCTGCGCGAGGCGCTCCAGCTCGGCCACTCCTACATCGGCACCGAGCACATCCTGCTCGGCCTGATCCGCGAGGGCGAGGGTGTCGCCGCGCAGGTGCTGCAGAAGCTCGGCGCCGACCTCAACCGGGTCCGCCAGCAGGTCATCCAGCTGCTCAGCGGCTTCCAGGGCAAGGAGTCGGCCACGGCCGGAGCCCAGACCTCCGGCTCGGGCGGCGAGGCCCCCTCGAGCTCGCTGGTGCTCGACCAGTTCGGCCAGAACCTCACCCAGGCCGCGCGCGAGGGCAAGCTCGACCCGGTCATCGGGCGCGAGCAGGAGATCGAGCGCGTGATGCAGATCCTGTCGCGCCGCACGAAGAACAACCCCGTCCTCATCGGCGAGCCCGGCGTCGGCAAGACCACCATCGTGGCCGGCCTCGCGCAGGACATCGTCAAGGGCAACGTGCCCGAGACGCTGAAGGACAAGCAGATCTACACGCTCGACCTCGGCGCCCTGGTCGCCGGCTCGCGCTACCGCGGTGACTTCGAGGAGCGCCTCAAGAAGGTGCTCAAGGAGATCCGCACCCGCGGCGACATCGTCCTGTTCATCGACGAGATCCACACCCTCGTCGGTGCCGGCGCGGCCGAGGGTGCGATCGACGCCGCCAGCATCCTCAAGCCGATGCTGGCCCGCGGCGAGCTGCAGACCATCGGTGCGACGACGCTCGACGAGTACCGCAAGTACCTCGAGAAGGACGCCGCGCTCGAGCGCCGCTTCCAGCCGATCCAGGTGCAGGAGCCCTCGATCGCGCACACCATCGAGATGCTCAAGGGCCTGCGCGACCGCTACGAGGCCCACCACCGCGTCACCATCACCGACGAGGCCCTGGTCTCGGCGGCGACGCTGGCCGACCGCTACATCTCCGACCGGTTCCTGCCGGACAAGGCGATCGACCTCATCGACGAGGCGGGATCGCGCCTGCGCATCCGCCGGATGACCGCGCCGCCGGACCTGCGCGAGTACGACGAGAAGATCGGCGACGTGCGCCAGCGCAAGGAGGCCGCCATCGACGGGCAGGACTTCGAGGCCGCGGCCCGCCTGCGCGACGAGGAGAAGCAGCTCTCCGCCCGCCGTGCCGAGCGCGAGAAGCAGTGGCGAGCCGGTGACCTCGACGAGATCGCCGAGGTCGACGAGGAGCTGATCGCCGAGGTGCTGGCCGTGGCCACGGGCATCCCGATCGTGAAGCTCTCGGAGGAGGAGTCCACCCGTCTGCTCAAGATGGAGGACGAGCTCCACAAGCGCGTCATCGGGCAGGAGGAGGCCGTCAAGGCGCTCTCCCGCGCGATCCGTCGTACGCGTGCCGGGCTCAAGGACCCCAAGCGTCCCGGTGGCTCGTTCATCTTCGCCGGCCCGTCCGGTGTCGGTAAGACCTGGCTGTCCAAGACGCTCGCGGAGTTCCTCTTCGGCGACGAGGACGCGCTCATCCAGCTCGACATGAGCGAGTTCTCCGAGAAGCACACCGTGTCGCGGCTGTTCGGCTCGCCCCCCGGCTACGTCGGTTACGAAGAGGGCGGTCAGCTCACCGAGAAGGTGCGCCGCAAGCCGTTCTCCGTCGTCCTCTTCGACGAGGTCGAAAAGGCCCACCCCGACATCTTCAACAGCCTGTTGCAGATTCTCGAGGAGGGTCGCCTGACGGATTCGCAGGGTCGCGTGGTCGACTTCAAGAACACCGTCATCATCATGACCACCAACCTCGGCACGAAGGACATCTCCAAGAGTGTCAACCTCGGCTTCGGCCAGATGGGCGACGCCGCCGGCTCCTACGAGCGGATGAAGAGCAAGGTGTCGGAGGAGCTCAAGCAGCACTTCCGCCCCGAGTTCCTCAACCGTGTCGACGAGATCGTCGTGTTCCCGCCGCTGTCGCAGGAGCAGATCGTCGCGATGGTCGACAACATGATCGACGCCGTCGAGCTCCGGATGAAGGACCGCGACATGTCCTTGGAGCTCACCCAGCCCGCCAAGGCGCTGCTGGCCGAGCGCGGGTTCGACCCGGTCCTCGGTGCCCGCCCGCTGCGTCGCACGGTGCAGCGCGAGATCGAGGACGTGCTGGCCGAGAAGATGCTCTTCGGCGAGGTCGGCCCCGGCCAGATCGTCCTGGTGGACGTGGAGGGCGAGGGCGCGGCGGCGAAGTTCACCTTCCGCGGCCAGAAGCACTCCGCGGTCCCCGACATGCCGCCGCTCGAGACGGTCGTCGAGGGTCCGACGGGCGAGGGCCCGGACGACTCCGCCGGACCGACGGACATCCCGAAGTCCTCGGAGTCCTGACCGAGCGGGCACTTCGTGCCCGTCCTGACCGCCGACCGGGCGGTTCCTGCCGCAAGACGGGCAGGAACCGCCCGGTCGCTGCGTGCGACGGGCAGGAAGTGCCCGGTCAGTAGGGGAGCGCCCAGCGCCCCGGGGTGATCTGCGTCAGGAGCCCGTCGGCGACGAGCCCGGCCAGGCAGCGCTCGCGCTGCCCGGCGTCGGGCCACGCGGACTCCACCTGCTGGGTCGAGACCGAGTCGGCCTCGCGGGCCAGCGCGAGGATCCGCCCGCGACACTGCCGGTCGGTGCCCGCCCAGGCCTGCCCGCGGCGGGGAGGTCCGTCGTACGCCGGGAAGCCGGCGCCGCGCCACACGCACACCTCGGCGACCGGGCAGGCCGCGCACGACGGCTGGCGCGCGGTGCACACGAGCGCACCGAGCTCCATCGTCGCCACGGCCCACGTGGCCGCCGTCGCCTCGTCGTCGGGGAGCAGCTCCGTCGCCACGTCGCGCTCGGCACGCGTGACGGCAGGCGCCGGGAACTCCTGTCCCGACACCGCCCGCACCAGCACCCGGCGGACATTGGTGTCGAGCACGACGTGCCGCTGCCCGAAGGCGAAGCTGGCGATGGCCGAGGCCGTGTAGTCGCCGACGCCGGGGAGCGCGAGCAGGTCGTCGTACGACGCCGGCACCGCGCCGTCGTGGCGCTCGACGATGGCCGTCGCCGCGGCGTGGAGGCGGAGCGCCCGGCGGGGGTAGCCGAGCCGGCCCCACATCCGCACGGCCTCACCCGTGGAGTCGTCGGCGAGCGCGGCAGGGGTCGGCCACCGCTCCAGCCACGCGGCGTGCACGGGCAGGACCCGTGCCACCGGTGTCTGCTGGAGCATGAACTCGCTGACCATCACCGACCAGGGCGTGGCGGACAGTCCGCGCCACGGCAGGTCCCGCGCGTGGTCGTCGTACCACTCGAGCACGGCGTCGTGCAGCGCGCTGGGGGAGGCATCCATCGCGGTGATCGTAGGTGAGCCGGTGCGCCTCCGCCGAGACGGGCCGGTGGCTACCTAACCTGAGCCCATGCCGTCGACCGTACGACCTCGTGGGCCGCTCCCGGCCCGGGTCTACTGGACCCGACGGATCATCGTGCTCGCCGTCCCGCTGCTGCTCGTCGTCGTGATCGCCCGCGTCCTCGGCGGCTCGGCCGACGGCAAGGACGAGTCGGCGGCGAAGGCGACCCAGGCCGGTGCGACCACCCCGGCGACGACGGCCGCGCCCACCGCCGGTCCGAGCGTCGAGGTGGCGCCGGGAGCCGACAGGAAGGGCGGGAAGGGCAAGAAGAACCGCACCGAGGAGGTCGTGCCCCCGGAGCCGGTGCTGGCCGAGCCGACCGGCCCGTGCACCGAGTCCGACATCGTGGCCACGCCCGTCCTGACGTCGGCTCCCGGCGGTGCGGACGTCCCGATCACGATCAACCTCCGCACGATCACCGCCGAGGCCTGCACCTGGCAGGCGTCGCCGGAGACGATGACGGTGACGATCACCTCCGGCAGCGACTACATCTGGAGCACCCGCGAGTGCCCGACCTCGATCCCGCCGCAGGACGTGGTGGTCCGCCAGGCCGTCGACGCCCCGGTCGTGGTCACGTGGTCGGCCAAGCGCTCCGACGAGGAGTGCACGCAGTGGACCGACTGGGCGATGCCCGGCTTCTACCACGTGCAGGCCGCCGCCCTCGGCGGTGACGCCACCGACGTGCAGTTCGAGCTCACCGGCGGTGTGCCCGCTGTCGTCACCACCACGGCCGACCCGCAGCCTCAGGGTGGCAAGGACAGGAAGAACGGCGACACGGCGCACACGCCCGGCGAGGACGGCGCTGGCAACTCCGCCGGCTGACCGCCCGCAGCGCTCACGGTCCTCCCGGTAGATCGGGCCGTTCGGCCCTGTGGCCGGCTGCCCGTGCGCGGGAGGCTGGAGGTGTCACAGGAGGTGGGTCATGGAGGCCCTGCAGCACCATCGCGCGAAGCGCGGCATCCTCCCAGGCGCCGCGGTCGCGGGCAACGTCACCCTCGTGCTCGGCACCCTGTTCGCGCTCGCCGTCGGATACGCGTACCTGCTGAGTCTCGCCGAGACGGTGAACCCGCCCGACTGGGCGCGGGTCGTCGGCCTGCTCTGGCTCCCGGTCGGGCTGGTCGGCGTCCCGGTCGGCTACTCCTGGGCGCGCGGCGGTCCCCGTGAGCCGCGGGCCGAGCTCGGCCTGGTCGTCGCGCTGGCCGCGGTGCTCGCCTTCGTCGTCCTCGTCGTCGTCTGGGGGTGAGGGACATGACCGCCACGCACGTGCGCGTCGACCCGGACGCCACCACGAGCCTGCATCGGGCCTGGTGGTCCCTGCTCGGCTTCGTGGTCACGTTCTTCCTCGCCTTCGGGATCGGGGAGGGACTGGCTTCGGCTCTCGGCCACCCGCCGGGCGGCGACCAGCCTGCCGAGCTGTGGGTGATGGTGGTCGCGACCCTGCCTGCGCTGCTGGTCTTCGTCCTGCCCGCCGTCCCGGCCGTGCTCTACGGGCGCCGGGCGGTGAGGCTCGGTGAGCCCCGCGGGCGCTTCCCGGCCGTCGTCGCGGCGGTTGTGGCCAGCGGCTTCGTCCTGCTCAACCTCGTCTCGGGCGTCGCAGTGCTGCTCGCGGGCTGAGGTCGTACGGCGTCCCGCCGGCGGTGGCGGAGCGACATTCTGCGGCCGAGGAATGTGGGTGGGCCACCGCTCGAGCGGCGGTCAGGTTGAGATCTCGACGCGGCCGTCACGACCTCGTGCCTCGGTCGTGGGCCTTGCTCGATCTGGCCGCGCCCGCGTCGACCGCTCGTTCGTCGCGGGCGACAGCGCGTGTCAGATGTAGCGCTCGGTGATGCTGGACTCGGCGAGGCGGGAGAGGCCCTCGCGCACGCTGCGGGCGCGGAGCTCACCGACACCCTCGACGGCCTGGAGGTCGTCGATGCCGGCGGAGAGCAGCTGCTGGAGGCCACCGAAGTGGTCGACGAGGCGGTCGACGACGGCGGCGGGGAGGCGGGGGACCTTGGCGAGGAGCCGGTAGCCGCGCGGGGCGACTGCGGCGTCGAGGTGCTCGGCGCCGCCGAGGCCGATGGCCCGGGCCACCGAGGCCGGGTCGACCAGCTCGGTGGGGGAGAGGGCCTCGAGCTCGGCGATGTGGGAGGCCGGGCTGGCCAGGCGGCGTCGGCCGCCGGGGAGGTAGTCACGCACGACGAGGTCGCGCTCGGCGTCGACCCCGGTGACGAGCTCCTCGAGCTGGAGGGACAGCAGGCGCCCGTCGGTGCCGAGCTCGAGGACGTAGTCCTCGATCTCGCGGGCGATCCGGATGACCATCTCGAGGCGCTGGGCCACCACCGCCACGTCGCGCACGGTGACGAGGTCCTCGATCTCGAGGGCGGACAGCGTCGCGGAGACCTCGTCGAGGCGCAGCTTGTAGCGCTCGAGGGTGGCGAGCGCCTGGTTGGCGCGGGACAGGATCTTGCCGGAGTCCTCCAGCACGTGGCGGATCTCGCCGACGTAGGCCGCGATGATCTGCATCGACTGCGACACCGAGATCACGGGGTGCCCGGTCTGCTTCGCGACGCGCTCGGCGGTGCGGTGGCGGGTGCCGGTCTCCTCGGACGGGATCGTGTGATCGGGCATCAGGTGGACCGCTGCCCGGTGGACCCGGGTGATGTCCTTGTCGAGGATGATCGCGCCGTCCATCTTGGCGAGCTCGCGCAGGCCGGTCGCGGTGAAGGGCACGTCGAGGGTGAAGCCGCCGGTGGCGATCGACTCCACGGTCCTGTCCTGGCCGAGCACGATCAGCGCGCCGGTGCGCCCGCGCAGGATCCGCTCGAGCCCGTCACGCAGCGGTGTGCCCGGCGCGATCGAGGCCAGGGTCGCGCGCAGCCTCAGCTGCTCGTCGATGCGCTCTGCCACCGGTCCCTCCACGTGCTCTCTCCTCGGGCGCCCCCGTGCGCCATCGGGTGAAGTGTAGGGGTGGGGGGACCCGATCCACCGATCCTTTCCGCTGCGCGAGGACTCGGCGACCCGGCTCGTCAGAGGGGCGGGACGAGGTCGAGGGTGAGCAGTGCGCCCACGACGTCGTCGACCTCGACCACCCGGAGGTCGTCGACCATGCGCCGGGACGGGATGCCGCGCTCGCTCGGGAGCGCCCGTCCGCGGGGCACGACGGCGACCTTGAAACCGAGGCGTGACGCCTCGGCGATGCGCTGCGGCAGGTCGCGCACGCGGCGCAGCTCGCCGGCCAGACCGATCTCGCCGATGGCCACGGCGCCTCGCGGCGGCGGCACGCCGAGGTGGGAGCTGGCGACGGCGACCGCGATCGCCAGGTCGGCCGCCGGGTCGTGGAGCTTGGCCCCGCCGACGGTGGCGACGAAGGTGTCGCTGCCGGCGATCCGCAGGCGGGCGTGGCGCTGCAGCACCGCGAGGACCATGTCGACCCGGGAGGACTCCACGCCCGAGACCGTGCGGCGCGGTCGCTCCAGCGGCGACGCGGTGAGCAGCGCCTGGACCTCCGCCAGCAGCGGCCGGCGTCCCTCCATCGTGACCGCGACGCAGGTGCCGGAGACGTCCTGGGTGTGGTGCTCGACGAAGAGCCCGGTGGGGTCGGTGACGGCCGCGATGCCCTCGGAGGAGAGGTCGAAGCAACCCACCTCGTCGACCGGGCCGTAGCGGTTCTTCATGGCGCGGACCATGCGGAAGCGGGAGTTGCGGTCGCCCTCGAAGTGGAGGACCACGTCGACGAGGTGCTCGAGCACCCGCGGCCCGGCGATCGAGCCGTCCTTGGTGACGTGGCCGACGAGCACGGTCGTGATGTTGCGGGTCTTGGCGACCCGGATCAGCGCCGCGGCGACCTCCTTGACCTGGGTCACCCCGCCGGGCACGCCGTCGATGCCCGAGGCGCCGATGGTCTGCACGGAGTCGACCACCAGCAGCGTCGGGCGTACGTCCTCGATGTGGGTGAGCAGCGCGCCCAGGTCGGTCTCGGCAGCGAGGAACAGCTCGTCGTGCACGCCGCCCGTGCGGTCGGCGCGCAGACGCACCTGGGCGGCGGACTCCTCGCCGGTGACGTAGAGGGTGCGTTGGCGGGTGCGCGCGGTCTGCGCGGCCACCTCGAGCAGCAGCGTGCTCTTGCCGACGCCGGGCTCCCCGGCCAGCAGGATCGCCGCACCGGGCACCAGCCCGCCGCCGAGCACGCGGTCGAGCTCGGGCACGCCGCTGGAGCGTGCGACCGACTCGGTGATCGCGACCTGGCCGATGGGCACCGCCGGGGTCGACACGGGGCCCGCGGCGGCGCGCAGGGTGGGGGCTCCCGCCTCGGCGACGGACCCCCAGGCCTGGCACTCGCCGCACCGGCCGACCCACTTGGCCGTCTCCCACCCGCACTCGGAGCAGCGGTAGGAGGAGCGCGTCCGGGCGGTCTTCGTCGACATGGGCCCCACGCTAGGTGAGCGCACCGACACCGCGGCGCGCGCCGCGCGTGGGCACTCACCCGTCCGGCGGGCGTGCGCGAAGGAGCCCGGGGCTTATGCTCACCTCGATTGGATCGTTCTCAGGCGATCGGGAGGGGGAACCATGGCGCGCCAGGAGCACCGCAGCGGCAGCACGCTGCCCGTGACCCCGCCGACCCTCGCCGACGTCGCCGAGCGCGCGGGCGTCTCGCGCCAGACGGTCTCCAACGCGGTCAACAACCCCGACCTGCTGCGCCCCGACACCCTCGAGCGCGTGCGCCAGACGATCGCCGAGCTCGGCTACTCGCCCAACCGCGCCGCCCGCAACCTCCGCACCCGGACGTCGTCGCTGATCGGCCTGCGTTTCGCCCCCGCCCAGGAGGGCACCGCCAACGCAGCGATGGACCGCTTCGTGCACTCCCTCGTCGAGGCGAGCGAGGAGGTCGGCTACCACGTCCTCCTCTTCCCCGGCGACGACGAGGACCCGGTCGGCGGCTACGACAACCTGCTGCGCTCGACCGCCGTGGACGCCTTCGTCGTCACCGACACCTATCTCGGCAACCCGCAAGCCACCTGGCTCAGCCAGCAGCGCGCCCCCTTCGTGGCGTTCGGCCGGCCGTGGGACGACGACGTGGCCCGCCACGTGTGGGTCGACGTCGACGGCGCCGCGGGCATCGCGCTCGCCACCCAGCACCTCATCGACCGGGGCCACACCCGCATCGCGTGGATCGGCTGGCGCAAGGACTCCCCGATCGGCGAGGACCGTCGCTCGGGCTGGGTACGCACGATGCACGCCAACGGCCTCTCCACCACCGGCCTGGCCTCGCGGGTCGAGGACGTCGTGCACAGCGGTGCCGAGGCGGCAGCCGTCCTGCTCGACGAGTCGGCGCCCACGGCGTTCGTCTGTGCCTCCGACACGCTCGCGATGGGTGTGCTCCACACGCTCTGGATCCGCCAGCTCGCCCCCGGCACGGACATCGCCGTGGTCGGCTTCGACGACTCGCAGGTCGCGCAGGTCTACCCGGTCGGCCTCACGTCCGTACGCCAGCCGCTGGAGGACGTCGCGGTCGAGATCGTCCGCACCCTCCGCGCCCTGCTGTCGCACCAGCCCGTCGAGACGCGCGGCGTCCTCCTCGAGCCGACGCTGGCGATCCGCGGGTCGAGCTGACCGCAGCTCAGAAGTGCCGCCACCACAGGTTGACCGCGTAGTCGACCTCGGTGCCGGTGTGGGAGGCGAGGGCCTCCTCGGCGGCGGCGGGCGGCAGCTCGATGCGGACGACCGACTCGAGGTCCGCGCGTGAGCCGAAGGACCAGTCCATGTCGATCGGCCGACGCTGCCAGCCGTGCATCGACCAGAACCGCTCAACGACCTCCGGATCGACCTCGGGGAAGCCGCGGCGGAACCAGCGGCCGAACGTCGAGCGGGTCGGGTCGTTGTCGATGACGTACGCCGTGCCCCCGCGGCGTACGACCCGGTCGAGCTCGCGGAGCCCGGGCTCGGAGCCGGGGCCGAAGAAGTAGGCCCACCGGGCATGGACCACGTCGACGGACGCGTCGGGCAGGGGCAGGGCCTGCGCGCCACCCTCGAGGACGCGGACGTGGCCGAGCGAGCGCGTACGACGACGGGCGAGCGCGACCAGCGGCGGGTGCGGCTCGACGCCGATCACCTCCGCCGCCGACCGGGCCCACAGCGGGAGGTGGAAGCCGCTGCCGCAGCCGACGTCGAGGACCGTGCGCCCGGCCCAGTCGCCGATCTCGCGCATCGCGGCGACGATGCGGTCGTGGGGGTCGGCGGCGCGGTTCTCGAGCTCGTAGAGCTCGGGGGTGTTCCAGATGTTCGGGGAGGGCCGGGGTTGCACGGCGTCCTCCTCGCTCGGTGCTACGGCCGGTTCGGCGCCCGGACTTGTCAGGCGCTTCCTGAAGGTGTCGGCCCGTGCACGGCCTGACCGGTTCAGGAATCCCCGGTCAGCCGGGGATCGCTGAAGATGTCGGCCTTTGCACGGCCTGACAGGTTCAGGCCCCGGCTCAGATGCGGACGAGCCCGTTGGGGGTCTGCAGCTGGACCGCGACGATGCCGGGGGTGCCGTTGGGGGCGACCCACTCGACCTTCACGTCCTCCAGGGGCGCGTCGACGGTCTCGCCGAGCCACTCGCTGACGCGCTGCGGGTCGCCGGCGATCTCGAGGCAGTCGAGGGAGAAGTCGCCGGTCGCGCCGTTGCTGGGGTGCAGCTCGGGGGAGGACTGCCACTGGATGAAGAAGGGCAGCTGCGGGTCGGAGAGCAGCCCGTTGACGCCGATCTGCTGCCACAGCAGCTCGGTGCCGTCGGGACGGCGCCGGTTGCCCTTCACGGCCTCGCGGCCGAGGCGCGCCTCGAGCTGGGTGATGTCGGCGACCGAGACGACCCAGCCGAGCCAGCCGCCGCCGAGGGCGGAGCGGGCACGGACGGCCTGGCCGAAGGGGGCCTTGTCGCTGGCGGGGTGGTCGAGGACCTCGACGATCTCCATGTAGATGTCGCCGGCCAGCGGCAGGGTCATGTTGCGGGTGCCGAAGCGGGGATGGATCCCACCGTCGACGAAGTCGGTGCCGAGCAGCCCCCCGATGCGCTGGGCGGTGCTGGCAAGTCCATCAGGTCCGGCGGCGAAGCTGACGTGGTCCAGGCGCATGACCAGATTCTGGTCCGCGTGGATGTCGTCCTTGACACCGGGGTCCGATTTCTTGACGTCAAGACGTGCCGGCGAGCCTCAGCACCAGGTCGCGCACGTCGGTGGCTGCGACCGAACCGGCGACCGCGTCCGGGGTGCTGCACACGAGCATCGGCCCGAGCGTCGGGTCCTTCGGCAGCCGCCCGTGCGTCCCCCGCACCGGCGACGGGTCGAGCGGCACCACCTTCATCGCGTAGCGCAGCCCGGCCATCTTCCTCGCGAGGGTGAGGCCGGCCTTGAGCTTGACCGCCTTGTCCTCGGGGTCGAAGAACAGCTCGGCGGGGTCGTAGCCGGGCTTGCGGTGGATCTCCACGCCACGGGCGAAGTCGGGCGCCCGCTTGTCGTCGAGCCAGTAGTAGTAGGTGAACCACGCGGTCTCGTCGGCGACCAGCACCAGGTCGCCGGAGCGCTCGTGATCGAGGCCGTACGCCGCCTGGGCGCTGCGGTCGAGCACCTGGTCGACGCCCGGCAGCTCGGCGCACAGCCCGCGCACCGTCTCCAGGTCGGCGGGGTCGTCGACGTAGACGTGGGCGACCTGGTGGTCCGCGACGGCGAAGGCGCGCGAGGTCCAGGGGTCGAGGTACTCCATGCCGTCCTGGGTGTAGACCTCGAGCAGCCCGCTGCGGCGGAGCATCCGGTTGACGTCCACCGGCTGGTCGGCGTGGGTGATGCCGTACTCCGAGAGCACCAGCACGGTCACGCCGGTGCGCTCGGCGTCGTCGAGGAGCGGAGCCAGGGCGGCGTCGACGTCCCGGGCAGCCTTGACGGCCTCGTCCGAGTCGGGGCCGAAGCGCTGCAGGTCGTAGTCGAGGTGCGGGACGTAGCAGAGCGTGAGGTCGCTGCGCGGCATCAGCCGGCGGGTGGCGGCGATGATCCACTCGCTGGAGGCGATCGCGGCGGTCGGGCCCCAGTAGGTGAACAGCGGGAACTCGCCGAGCGCGCCGACGAGCTCGTCGTGCAGCTCCGGCGGGCGGGTGTAGCAGTCGGGCGCCTTCTTGCCGTCGGCGTAGTAGATCGGCCGCGGTGTGACGGTGTAGTCGGTCGTCGCGCCCATGGCGTACCACCAGCAGACGTTGGCGACGGTGTAGTCGGGACGCTCCCGCCGGATGGTCTCCCACACCTTCTCACCGTCGACGAGCTTGTTGTGCTGGCGCCAGAGGAAGACCTCGCCGAGCTCGCGGAAGTACCACCCGTTGCCCACGGCGCCGTGCCCCGACGGCGGCAGGCCGGTGAGGAACGTCGACTGCACCGAGCACGTCACGGCGGGCAGGATCGGCTCGAGGCTCGCCTGGGAGCCCTGGTCGGCGAGGCGGCGCAGCCGCGGCATGTGCCGGAGCAGGTCGGGGGTGAGGCCGACGAGGTCGACGACGAGCAGCTTGGGGTGGGCCACGGTGGCGTCCTGTCTGGTGGGGTCTGGGTGTGGGGGTGGGAGCGGCGGTCTTCAGTCGAGCGGGGTGAGGCCGAGCCCGACGAGCTCGTCGCGGACCCACGCGAGCTCGGCGGCGAGCCCGGCGGCCAGGGCGTCGTCGTCGGCGGGGGCACCGTCGGGCAGGACGGACCAGGTGTAGGTCTCGACCTCGAGGTGGTCGGTGCGGGCGGTGTCGCCGCCGAGGAGGGCGGCGAGCGAGGCGCGCAGGTCGTCGCGGCTGTTGCGCAGCGGCGGGGCGGGGTCGGCGTGGACCGGCACGTGGAAGTGCACCCGCCAGGGCGACCGGTCGTCGAGCGGGCGCCGTCCCCCGAGGGCGTCGGGCAGGTCGTCGCGGGAGGCGAGCCGCTGGCCCACGCGCTGGCGGACCTGGTGCAGGAAGCGGTCCTCGGAGTACGACGTCAGCGCGGCGCGTGCCTCCGGGTCAGCCGGGTCGTCGACGACGAGCGCGGCGGCCGGCTGCACCTTGACCACGTCGAGGCCGGCGGCATCGAGACGGGCGAGCGCCTCGGTGGCGTCCTCGAAGCCGACGGCGAGGTGACAGAGGTCGAGGCAGACGCCGATGCGCTCGCGGTCCGCGGAGTCGAGCCGGTCGACCGCCTCGGCGATCGTCTCCACGACGCAGCCCGGCTCGGGCTCGAAGGCCACGCGGATGGTGCGACCGGTCTCGGCCTCGACCTGGGCCAGTCCTTCGGCGAGGGCCTTGATCTGCAGCTCGGCCTGGGCCTGGCGGTCGGCCAGCCACGGCGCCCGCCAGGCCAGCGGCAGGGTCGAGATGCTGCCGCGCGCGACGTCGTCGGGCAGCAGCGCGGCCAGCACCCGGGCGACGTCGAGCGTGTAGTCCAGCCGGGCCCGTTCCGCCCACGTCGGGTGGTAGACCCGCTTCTTGACGACCTCGTCCTGGAAGGCGGCGTAGGGGAAGGCGTTGAGGGTGACGATCTCGACGCCGTGCGCGTCGATCGCCTCGCGCAGCCGGGCAACGGCGTCGAGGTCGGAGGCGAGCCGGCGCGCGGCGGCGGCCGGGAGCCACATGCCGAGGCCGACCCGGTCGGTGCCGAGGTGCTGGCGCAGCCGGTCGCCGTACGTGCCCACCTGGGCGATCAGGCCGTCGACGTCCTCGGCCGGCAGGACGTTGGTGCCGTAGCCGAGGTGGACGACGGTGCCGTCGGGGTGCCGCAGCCTCATCGTCAGTCCCGCGAGCCGCGCAGGATCGAGTTGCCCTCGAAGGTCGCCGAGGAGTCGGGAGCGGAGTCGGCGCCGGTCGGGGCGTCGTCGGCGAGGTCGGGGTCGACGAGCAGCCGTCCGCTCTGCCCGAAGAACTCGATCGGGTTGCGCCACAGCACGCGGTCGACGTCGTCCGCGCTGAAGCCCGCCTCGAGCATCGCGGCGCCGGTCTTCGCCGTCTTGAGCGGGTCGCTGCGACCCCAGTCGGCGGCGGAGTTGATCAGCACGCGGTCCAGGCCGCGGCGCTGGAGGATGGCCACCATCCGGTGCTCGTCCATCTTGGTGTCCGGGTAGATCGAGAAGCCCATCCAGGCGCCCGCCTCGTCGACCTGGTCGACGGTGACCTCGTTGAGGTGGTCGACCACGACCATGCCGGGGGCCAGCCCGGACTCGGTGACGAGCTCGAGCGTGCGGCGGGTGCCCTGCTCCTTGTCGCGGTGCGGGGTGTGCACCATCGCCGGCAGCTCGAACTCCACGGCCAGCTCCAGCTGCCGCACGAACGCCTTCTCCTCCTCGACGGTCATCGAGTCGAAGCCGACCTCACCCACGGCGACCACGCCGTCCTTGGCGAGGTAGCGCGGGAGCACGTCGAGCACCTCGGCGCAGCGCGGGTCGTTGGCCTCCTTGGGGTTGAGCGCGATCGTGCAGTGGTGGGCGATGCCGAACTGTGAGGCGCGGAACCGCTCCCAGCCCACGAGGGCGTCGAAGTAGTCGGTGAACGAGCCGACGCTGGTGCGGGGCTGGCCCAGCCAGAACGCCGGCTCCACCAGCGCGCGGACCCCGGCGGCGTGCATCGCCTCGTAGTCGTCGGTGGTGCGCGACGTCATGTGGGCGTGCGGCTCGAAGATCCTCATGCGACTCCTCCTGGATGGTGATCGCGCAGCGCGCGCTCGGCGGCGGCGCGGCGATCCTCGAACGGGCTCTGGCGCTCGGACTCGATGAGGGCGAGCTCCTGCTCGGGCGGATGGCGGTCGATCACGTCCCAGACCTCCGCCGGGATGTCGCGGCCGGCGGCGACCCGCTCGTGGACGAAGGCGGCGAGCATCCGCGCGGTCTCGGGCGTCGCGCGGCCGGGCAGGCCGTCGAGCGGCGCGATCGGCACGCCGATGAAGACGCACTTGAGCACCGCCTGGTCGTAGGCGGCGTCGTCGAGGTGCTCGGGCGCGTACGGGCCGAGCGCGGCGGCGACGAGGCGCGTGTCGTTCGTGCG
>DATIAJ010000104.1:0-12182 GCA_035458105.1 Nocardioides sp.
ACCATGGCGTCGAGACCGCTGCGCTTGGCGACGGTCTTGCTCCGCGCCGCCTCGGGGTCGGCCAGGGTCGCACCGTCGCCACCGCCGAGCAGGTTGACCGACGTCCACGACCGCAGCTCGAGGGCGCGCATGACGAACATCGGCGCGAGCGCCGACTTGAGCAGGGTCTCCCCGGTCTTGCCGTCGCACCCGGCCCAGGGCAGGCCGCTGCGTCGTGCCGCCTCCACCACGACCGGCAGCCGCAGGCACGGACTGGGGGTGAAGGAGACGAAGGACGCGCCGGCCCGGAAGGCCGCCAGCGCGTAGACGGCCCCGACCGGCAGCGCGTCGTCGACGGCCGTCATCGAGTCGGGGTCGGGGACCGGCGGCTGGGTGCTGGCGACGTCGACCACGACCACGCGGTCGAGCCGGTGCCGGTCGCGGAAGTCGGCGATGTCGGCGGCGAGCCGCTCCACCGCCTCGGCGGCGGTGGCCGACCCAGCCGCGTGGCCGGGTCGTACGTCGGCGTCGACGGCCTGGAGGTGGGCGCGGGCGGCGTCCACCAGGGCTGCCGGGACGACGCCGCCGGCCGCGAGCTCCTCGGCCCGCTTGGGCAGCGACCGGGCGCTGACGTCGTGGCCGCCGAAGACCAGCCCGGCCAGGGGCGGCAGGCCCTCGGGCCGCAGGTCCGGCAGCTCGGTCACGAGAGCGGTGGTCGGCGCGAGGCCATGCGCCACGGCGTACGCACCGACCACCGCTGTGGTGGCCACCGAGCCCCGCGCACCCACGAACCACACGCCTGTCCTGGCCGTCACCTCGGGCGTGGTGTTCATGTCGTCCTCCTCGGACGGATGGGCGGGGGCACAGCGGACATCAGGGGGCCGTCAGAGGGCCATCACGAGGGCATCACGAGGCCATCACGAGGCCATCAGGACGAGGTCGAGAAGGCGGCGTCGAACGCGGCGGTCGGGGCGTCGAACGCCAGTCGCCGCACGAACTCCAGCGCCTCCGGCGCGCCGACGAGGCGGTCCATGCCGGCGTCCTCCCACTCCACCGAGATCGGGCCGTCGTAGCCGATCGTGTTGAGCATCCGGAACGACGCCTCCCAGGGCACGTCGCCGTGGCCGGTCGAGACGAAGTCCCACCCGCGGCGCGGGTCGGCCCAGGCCAGGTGGGAGCCCATCCGGCCGTTGCGGCCGTTGCCGACCTGCTTCTTCGCGTCCTTGCAGTCGACGTGGTAGATCCGGTCCTTGAAGTCCCAGAGGAAGCCGACCGGGTCGAGGTCCTGCCAGACGAAGTGCGAGGGGTCCCAGTTGAGGCCGAACGCCTCGCGGTGGTCGATCGCGTCGAGCGCGGCCACGGTGGTCCAGTAGTCGTAGGCGATCTCGGAGGGGTGCACCTCGTGCGCGAACTTCACGCCCTCGCTGTCGAAGACGTCGAGGATCGGGTTCCAGCGGTCGGCGAAGTCCTGGTAGCCGGCGTCGACCAGGGCCTGGGACGCCGGCGGGAACATCGCGACGTACTTCCAGATCGAGGACCCGGTGAAGCCGACGACGACGTCGACCCCGAGCTTGCGCGCGGCGCGCGCCGTCATCTTCATCTCCTCCGCGGCGCGCTGGCGCACGCCCTCGGCGTCGCCGTCGCCCCAGATGCGGTCGGGGAGGATGTCGCGGTGTCGGGCGTCGATCGGGTCGTCACAGACCGCCTGGCCCTTGAGGTGGTTGCTGATCGCGAAGACCTGCAGGTCGTGCTTCTTGAGCATCTCGAGCTTGGCCGGGACGTAGGACTCGTCCTGGACCGCTGCCCACGGGTCGAAGTGGTCGCCCCAGCAGGCCAGCTCGAGGCCGTCGTAGCCCCAGCCGGAGGCGAGCTTGCAGACCTCTTCGAAGGGCAGGTCGGCCCACTGGCCGGTGAACAGGGTGACGGGGCGTGGCATGTGTGCTCCTCAGGTGTGGTGGTGGTGCGTTCGGCTGGTGGTGCGGGTGATGCTGTCTCATCCGGGTGCCGGCCAGGCCGGTGCGGACCGGTGCCGGGACGGAGCGCCGTGTCCCGGCACCGGCCGTTCGGGGGCGACGCCTCGCGGCGCCACCCCCCGCCCGACCGGGGGCCCGGCCTCCGGCTCGCACGCAGGGCCGATCCTGCGTACGCGCCGGTTCACCTCACCCGAGGGTGACGTGGTGGCCGAGCCGCCCGGCTACGGACGTCTCGTGCTCGCCACCGGCGCCTACAGCTGCGACTTCAGCGTGCGCGACAGGCGCTTGAGTGCGAGCCTCACCTCCTTGTCCTTCACCCGGGAGGCGAGCCGCTCGAACCGCTTGAGGGCCCGGACCGCCTCACGCCTCTTGCCAGCGAGGTCAGCTCGCTTGGCGGCCTTCAGCTCGCCGACGAGCTTCGCGCCCAGCCCTGCGCCGATGGCGTCCTCGCCGCCGAACCGGTCGACGAGCCGCTTCCCACCGCCGTAGCTGGCGACCACCTTGAAGTCGACCGTCCGGGACACCTGGTTGCCCGCGGCGTCCAGGGCGGTGACCTCGAGCCGGTGCTTCCCGCCGCGCAGCGCCAAGGGGTCGATGCGCGCCGGCGAGCTCACCACCTCTCCGTCGAGACGGATGACCCGCTCGGCGGCACCGGACGTGGCATCGGCCAGGGTGACCACGATGAGCGCAGTGCGGCCGGAGGCGACGTCCAGCTTGGCGTTGTCGGCGATGCCGCTGATGGCCACCGTCGGCGCGGTTCGGTCCATCTTGATGGTGGTCGTCTCGACTGCGGAAGCCCTTCCGGCGGCGTCCGTCGCCCTCGCCTGGACGAGGTTGACGCCGTCGTCGGACACCTGGAACGGCGTGGTGTACGTCGTCCACGGGCCGTTGCCGATGCGGTACTCCAGCGTCAGCTGCCCCTCGCCACCGGAACCCGCGAGGGTGACGGTCACCGGCGAGGTGTACCAGTTGGCGCGACCGTTCGCAGCCACGGGTGCCGTGGAGATGGCAACCGTCGGCTTGGGGATCACGACCGGCCCGCCGGGCTCGGAGACGACGACCTCGAGCTGTCCGCCCGCGGTGTTGCCCGCCGAGTCGGTTGCGCGGTAGCGCACGAGGTAGGTCCCCGGCTCGTCGAACGCCAGCGGAGCGTCGTAGGAGCTCCACGTGGTGGCGTCGCCGATCCGGTACTCGATGCCCGCCAGACCCGAGGTGGCGTCGGTGGCGGTCAGGGTGACCTTCTTGGTCCTGTCGCCGTCGATCCTGGCCGTCACCACCGGATCGGCGGTGTCGACCTTGACGGTCTCCGAACCGACCTCCGAGACGTTGCCCGCCTCGTCGGTCGAGCGGTACTCGACCACGACCTCACCCTCGCCGGGCACCGGGACGGCGATGTCGTACGCCGTCCAGTCCCCACCGTCGATGCGGTACTCGATCGCACCGGGTCCCGAGCCGGCGTCCGCGGCCGCCAGGGTGAACGACGGACGGCTGGTGTGCCACCCGTTCTCGCCCGTGGCGTCGGGGACGGTGATCGCCGCGGTCGGGGCGACCGTGTCGATCTTCACCGTCAGCGACTTCGTCGCCTCGACGTTGCCGGCCTCGTCGGTCGAGCGGTACTCGACCAGGCGTGAGCCCTCACCCGTGACCTCGACGGCACCGGTGTACGGGGTCCAGTCGCCTCCGGCGATGCGGTACTCGGTCGAGGCGACGCCCGACCCGTCCGTCTCGTCGGCAGCGGCCAGGGTGAACGACGGCCGCGTGGTGTACCAGCCGGCCTGACCGGTGGCGTCCGGGATGGAGATGGTCGTCGTCGGCGCCGTGACGTCGCCCGGCTCCTCACCACCCGGCTCGCAGGTCTCGTCCTCACCGAGGGTGAAGAAGTCGAAGCTCGGCGTGATCCCTGCCCCGGCCGTCTGGTTGGCGGCGGAGAGGAGCCCGATCCTCGGCTCGGCGATGTCGGCGATGCTGTAGCCACCCGACATGTTCGTCCAGGTCTCGCCGTCGGTGCTGTAGCTGCCGAGGACCTCCTCGCCGTCCTCGCTTGTCAGGCGCAACCAGACCGTGGTCGGGAACGAGGCCCCGAGACCGGGCGTGTTGGTCTCGACGGCACTGCCTGTGGTCTCCCGCGCCGTCTGGATGATGTTGGACGCGGGGTTGGGGTCGGTGCTGCGTCCCTGGAAGACGTGCTTGAGGTAGTTGTCGTCGTCTCCGTAGATCAGCAGGCCTGCCGACTGGTAGGACCTGTTGATCGGTGCGGTGACCTTGGTCGTGGCGACGAACGGACCCTCGGGCAGGTCCCGGAGGACCAGGTCGCGGGCGGTGTTCGTCGTCTGGTAGAGGTCGGTCGCCTCCATCGGGATCTTCACCGAGCCGCCGGAGACCGTGAGGTTCCCGCTCGGTCGTACGACCGTCCACGGCGGGGACGCCAGGGACTGGCCGTTGAACTCCTCGACGACGCAGGGCTCGGCGCAGGGCACGGCCGTGTCGTCAGGGGTCAGGGTGAAGTAGTCGAACTCCGCGGTGATGTTGTCCGCCGCTCCGGCCGCCGTGCTGGCCAGGGCGAGCAGGCCGACCTTCGGTGCGGTGATGCCGGTCAGGTCGCGGGGCGCGGCCGTGCCGTTCGACGTCGTGATCGGGAGCCACGTGGCGCCGTCGGTGCTGTAGGAGGGCGTGACGACGTTGCCGTCGGTGCTCGTCATCCGCAGCCACACGGTGTCGGGGAAGGTCGCGCCGAGGGCGGTGGAGTTGGACTCCGACGCCGTGCCGTTGACCTCCTTGGCGAACTGGATGACGTTGGCCGCCTTGCTGCCCGCCGTGGCCGTGGAACGACCGGAGTAGACGAGCTTGAGGTAGTTGTTGTCATCGCCGTAGACGATCAGTCCACCCTGCTGGTAGCCGCGGACGGCAGGCAGCGTGACCTTCGTCGTGACCTCGAACGCGCCAGCCGGCAGGTCCTGCAGGACGATGTTCGGAGCGGTGTTCGTGCCCTGGTAGATGTCGGCGTTGGTGAGCGGGATGTTGAGCGTCCCGTCCGCCACCGTGAGCGACTGGTTCACCCGGACGCTCCTGTTCCAGCGCTCGGTGTCGAGGGCATCTCCCACGAAGTCGTCGGAACGACCGCTGAAGCAGATGTCCTGCGCCTGCCTGACCCTGACCTCCAGCGTGCGGGTGGTCTTGGCCCCGCGCGAGTCGGTCACGACCAGCGAGACGACGTACGTCCCGGGCGTGGTGTAGGTGTGGGTCGGGTCGGCGTCGGTCGAGCTGGCGCCGTCGCCGAAGTCCCACGCGTAGGTGACTGGAGTGTCACCGTCTGCGTCCTCGACCGTGCTCGTGAACTCCACCGGGAGAGGTGCCTCGCCGTTGGTCGTGCTGGCCTCGATCGAGACGCTCGGGGGCTGGTTGTCGGTGACACCCCGCCCGTTGAACCGCAGCCAGTTGACGTTGGCGCCTCCGGTGGTCGCGACCACGTAGAGGGGCTCGCTGTCGGTGGACGCGCCGGTGAATGCGGCGGTCACGTCCTGGTAGGTCTGGGCACCGCCCGTGCTGGGCACGGCGATCGTGGCGATCACGTCGCCGGTGGGCGATCCCTGCCGGACCTCGAACGCCGCGCCCGCCGTGGTGGAGGCCGCGCGCATGGTGACGCCGGTGATGCCGGTCAGGTTCATCACGTCCCAGCCGAACCAGTCGCCCGTCTCGACGCCGTTGACGTTCTGGCCGCCGCCGGTGTCGGTGGTCGTCTGGGTGGTGACGCCCGGGGTGCCCGAGGTGTTGGACCCGGTGCGACCGGTCTCGTCGAAGTACTCGGCCTCCTTCTTCTTGGTGTGCAGGACGATGCCGTCGACGCTCGTCAGCTCGCCGGCCTCGCCGGCGCCGCTGTCGGTGTAGGTGGCCTTGATGGTGCCGAAGATGTTGGCGCCCACGTGGCCGGTGTCACCGGGCAGCGCGAGGGTGCCGCTGCAGCCCCGGTACTGCTCGTAGTCGTGCGAGTGCTGGTCGTGGCCGAGCCCGGGCTGGACGACGACGCGGTCGCAGTCGATCGTGCCGTCCTCTGGGTCGCTCACCTCGACCTCGTACGCGAGGTAGTCCCCGAACTCGAAGAAGCCGCCGTCCGGGGGCAGGACCAGCTCGACGGTCGGCGCCGTGTTGCCGGACGTGATGTCGATGTTGGTCGTGCCGGTCCGGCCGCCCTCGTCGGTCACGGTGAGCCGGGCGGTGTAGTCACCCGGGTCGGTGTAGGTGAAGCTGCCCGTCGGGGTGGTGGCGTCGGTGGTGCCGTCGCCGTCGAAGTCCCAGGCATAGGTCAGGCCCGTGGCGTCGCCGGTGTCGGCGTCGAAGGAGGCGCTGCCGTCGAACTGCACGGTGAGCGGAGCGGGACCCGACGTCTTGTCGGCCGTCGCCCTGGCCACCGGCGCCCGGTTGCCCTCGACGTAGTCGATCCGGTAGATGCCGGAGTCCGTGTTGTTGCCGTTGAAGCCGCTGCCCCACTCGATCATGTACAGCGCGCCGTCCGGCCCGAACTGCAAGGCGTGCGGGCGTCGCATGGGCAGGTTCGGCAGGAAGCGGTTCAGGTCGGTGTAGTCGGTGCCGGCCTCGTTGAGCTGCACGCTGAACAGGCGGTTGTTGTTCCAGTCGGCCCAGATCGCCTTGCTGTCGAAGTAGGCGGGCCACTTGCGGTCGGAGGCGAGGTCGGGGTCGTAGGAGTAGGTGCCCGAGGTCATCGGTGCGCCACTCGCGCCGATCTCCGGGGTCCCGGTGATCGAGGCGTTGTTGCTCTGCCACATGACGGCTGCCTTGGCCGGCGGCAGGTCGGTCAGGCCCGTGTTGTTGGGCGAGTCGTTGACCGGGTTCGCGCAGTCGAAGGTGGCGCCGGCGGTGCTGCTGGCGAAGTTGTAGTCGTTGTACGGAGTGTTGTTGCCGACGCAGTAGGGCCAACCGTAGTTGCCGGGCTCGTCGAGGATGTTCCACTCGACGCGGCCGTTGGGGCCGCGCGTCGCGCTGACGGAGCCGGCGTCCGGGCCGTAGTCGGCCACGAGCAGGTTGTTGTGCTGCTCGTCGAGGCCGATCCGGAACGGGTTGCGGAAGCCCATCGCGTAGATCTCGGGACGGGTCTTGTCGTTGGTGTCGTCGGCCTCGTCGAAGAGGTTGCCCTCCGGGATGGAGTAGCCGCCCGCGGCCAGGGGCTTGATCCGCAGCACCTTGCCCATCAGCGAGTTCGTGTTGGCCGAGGTGCGCTGGGCGTCCCAGGCGCTGCGCCCGGGTCGCTCGTCGATCGGGGTGTAGCCGCTGGAGTCGAACGGGTTGGTGTTGTCACCGGTGGCGAGGTAGAGGTTGCCGTCGTTGTCGAACTCCATCGCGCCACCCGCGTGACAGCACTGGTCGCGCTGCGTCGGCACGTCGAGGATCGTCGTCGCAGTGCCGAGCTGGAGCGTGTTGCCCGACATCGTGTAGCGGGAGATGCGGTCGATGGCCGTCGAGCCCGCGGGTGAGTAGTGCAGGTAGATCCAGTTGTTGGTCTCGAAGTCGGGGTCGAGCGCGATCCCGAGCATGCCGAACTCCTGCCCGGTGTAGACCGGGATGCTGCCCGCGGTGACCACGTTGCCGTTGGTCAGGATGATCCGCACGTCACCGTTGCGGTCGACGTAGAACACGCGACCGTCGTCGGCGATGGCGAGCTCCATCGGGTTCGAGGTGTTCTCGTCGAGCGCGACCTTCTCGAAGCTGGGCTCGAGCGTGGCCGTGCAGTCGGAGTCGACCACGCCGGCCGCGGTCTGGATGCCGCCGAGGACGTGCTGGAGGAACTTCGCCTCGGTGAACGAGGCCTCGGTGTGGCCCATGCCGGTGTACCAGCTGCGGCCACCGTCGTAGTCCTGGCACCAGGCGATCGGGTGCTCGTTGCCCATCGCACCGTTGCCCGGGGTGTACGTCGACTCGTCGAGCGAGGCGAGCACGTGCACCTTGCCGCGGGGGTTGGTGCGGAAGTTGTACCACTCGTCGGTGCGCTCCCACAGCGGCTCGATGCCGGCGGTGGAGGGGTGCGCGTGGTCCTCGACCTTGACGGTCGCGGTCGGGGTGCCCGGCGGGTGGTTGTTGAAGTAGGAGCCGACCAGCTCGCCGTACCACGGCCAGCTGTACTCGGTGTCCGAGGCGGCGTGGATGCCCGCATAGCCGCCGCCGGCCTGGATGTAGCGCTCGAAGGCGCCCTGCTGGGCGTCGTTGAGCACGTCTCCGGTCGTCGAGAGGAAGATCACGACCTCGTACTGCTCGAGGTTGGCGTCGGTGAACGCGGTGCTGTCCTCCGTCGCGGTCACCGTGAAGTTGTTGTCCGCCGCGAGCGCCTGGATGGCGGTCGTGGCCTCGTCGATGTTGGAGTGGCGGAACGCCGCAGTCTTGGAGAAGAGGAGTGCGTCGAACGACTCCTCCGCTGCCGCGGCGGCGGAGGCAGCCGGGTCGGCGGTCCACGGGACCGCGTCACCCAGCGTGCTCTCTGCCCCGGTGTTCTTCTGGTTCTTGCCGGTCCTGTCGGAGGCGGTCCGGTCGTCGGTGGAGGTGGCGGTGGCGAGCTCGGTGCTCGGTGCGGCGGTTGCCGAGGAGGCCAGCCCGACGCCCGCGCCCAGCGGCAGCGCGACGAGCAGGGCCATGCTGGAGCCGACTGCGACGCGGGAGCGCCTCTGCAGTCGCGTGATGAGTCTGTTCATCACGATCCCTTCTGTGGTGACGGATGTGCGCTCCATCAGGTCCGGGGCGGGTCCCCGGGCGTTCGGCCCTTGTCGTGCGGTCGTGCGGTCGTGCGGTGGTGCGGTGGTGCGGTGGTGTGCGGGTGGATCAGGGTGCGCCCGGCGGGTTCGGCGCCCGCCGGGCCTCAGGTGTCGTGTCAGCGGACTCCCAGCAGGTGCTCCATGGCGAGCTGGTCGAGGGCCTCCTGGCCGACGCTGCGCGCGCCGAGGCCCTCGACGTCGTACGACGCTGCGCGGAGGTCGGCGAGCGACTCGCCCTCGGCGAGGGTCGGGGTGCGGAGCGTGCCGACCTCGGCCGCCTCGAGGGCAGCGACGACGTCGGGGTCGGCGCGGAAGGCCTGCACCTTGTCGCGCAGGATCAGGTAGTTGCGCATGCAGCCGCGGGCGGACTCCCAGACACCGTCCTCGGCCTCGGCGCGCGGGGGCTTGAAGTCGAAGTGCACGTAGCCGTCGTAGGCCTTGCCCGTGCCGGCGCCCAGCAGGGCGTCGACGGTCCAGAAGGCACCGCGCACGTTGCCCGCGCCGAAGCGGAGGTCCTGGTCGAAGCGGGGACCGTGCTGGCCGTTCAGGTCGACGTGGAAGAGCTTGTCGTGCCACAGCGCCTGGCTGATGCCGTGGGCGAAGTTGAGACCCGCCATCTCCTCGTGGCCGACCTCGGGGTTGAGCCCCACCATGTCGGGCTCGTCGAGCTCGGCGATGAGCGCCAGGGCGTGGCCGATGGTCGGGAGCAGGATGTCGCCGCGCGGCTCGTTGGGCTTGGGCTCGAGGGCGAACCGCATGTCGTAGCCCTGCTCCTTGACGTAGGCGCAGAGCAGGTTGAGCGACTCGCTGTAGCGGTCGAGTGCGGCCTGGACGTCCTTCGCGGCACCGTGCTCGGCACCCTCGCGGCCGCCCCACAGCACGAACGTCTTCGCGCCCAGCGACGCCGCGAGGTCGATGTTGCGCAGCGCCTTGGTGAGCGCGTAGCGCCGCACCTCGCGGTTGTTGGCGGTGAGCGCGCCCTCCTTGAAGACCGGGTGGCCGAACAGGTTGGTGGTCACCATCTCGACGGCGAGGCCGGTGTCGGCGAGCGCCTTCTCGAAGCGCTCGAGGACGGCGTCGCGCTGGTCGTCGTCGGGGACGAGGTCGTCGTCGTGGAAGGTGACGGCCGCCGCACCGAGCTCGGCGAGCTTGTAGGTGGCCTCGACCGGGTCCAGCAGCGGGCGGGAGCTGGGGCCGAACACGTCGGTGCCCTGCCAGCCCACGGTCCAGAGGCCGAACGAGAACTTGTCCTCAGGGGTAGGGGTGTAGTCGGTCATGCGGGGATCTCCTGCCACGAATCGTTGTCAGAGCTGGTCTCGACCGCGGCCAGGACGCGCTGCACCTGGAGTCCGTCGGCAAAGGATGGGGAGGGGTCGTTGTCGGCCGCGATGTCGCGGACCAGGTCGACGGCCTGGTGGACGAAGCCGTGCTCGTAGCCGATGACGTGGCCCGGGGGCCACCATGCGCCGACGTAGGGGTGCTGCGGCTCGGTGACGAGGATCCGGCGGAACCCCGCGGTGCGGGCGTCCTCGGTGCCGTCGAAGAAGTGGAGGACGTTCATGTCCTCGAAGTCGAAGGCGATGCTGCCCTGCGAGCCGTTGACCTCGATGCGGATGGCGTTCTTGCGGCCCGACGCGAAGCGGGTCGCCTCGAAGACGCCCATCGCACCCCCGCGGAAGTCGGCGAGGAAGGTGGCGGCGTCGTCGACGGTCACCTTGCCGGTGCCGGTGCCGGCCGTGCCGGACAGGCCCGAGTGCTCGCTGGGCAGCGGTCGCTCGTCGACGAAGGTGTGCAGGCGGCCGGTGACCCGGCTGATGGTGTCGCCGGTGATGTACTGCGTGATGTCGATGATGTGGGCGCCGATGTCCCCGAGGGAGCCCGAGCCGGCCTTGTCCTTCTCCAGGCGCCACGACAGGGGTGCCTGCGGGTCGACGATCCAGTCCTGGAGGTACTGGGCGCGCACGTGGTGCAGCGTGCCGAGGCGGCCCTCGGCGACGAGCTGGCGGGCCAGGGCGATCGCGGGCACCCGGCGGTAGGTGAAGCCGACCATCGCCCGGACGCCGGAGGCAGCGGCCGCCTCGGCGGCGCGCGTCATCGCCTCGGCCTCCTCGACGCTGTTGGCCAGCGGCTTCTCGCACAGGACGTGCTTGCCGGCCTCGAGGGCGGCGATGACGATCTCGGCGTGGGTGTGGCCGGGGGTGCAGACGTCGACGAGGTCGATGTCGTCGCGCTCGACGAGGGCCTGCCAGGAGGTCTCGGCGGATTCCCAGCCGAGGCGGTCGGCGGCGGCCCGGACGCCCTGCGGGTCACGTCCGGCGACGGCCCTCATGCGAGGGCGCAGCGGGAGGTCGAAGAACCGCGGGGCGGTGCGCCAGGCGTGCGAGTGCGCAGCGCCCATGAAGGCGTACCCCACCATGCCGACCGACAGGTCGCGCTGGCTGTCGGGGGCGTCGGGAGTGGTGGTCATCGGACCTCCTCGTGTGCGAGCTGGGTGGGGTGTCGGGGCGCGGCTCGTACGGCCCGGGTGCCCCACGGTTGGCGCGCCCGGGTCGTGACGGTGCTCAGGAGTGGTGGTGCGGGTGGTGCGGGGTGCCGCGGCGGCTCCCGGACGAGGGAGCCGCCGCGGGACGCCTCAGGACTCGAAGGCCGAGTCGATGTACTGGTCGACGTTCTCCGAGGTGACGACCGGGGCGAAGAGCTGCACGGTGCGGGGCACCTCGACCTCGACGAGGTCGCTCATCGCCTTGCCCTGGACCAGCAGGCGGGCGAGCTTGACGCCGTCCGCGCCCTGGGTCGACGGGTAGATGACGGTGGCCTTGAGGACACCGCTGTCCTCCTGGATCGCGCGCATGGCGTTGGCCGAGCCGGCGCCGCCGATCATCGTGAACTCGTCGCGGCCGGCGTTCTCGATGGCCGCGAGCACGCCGACGCCCTGGTCGTCGTCGTGGTTCCAGAGGAAGTCGATCTGCGGCTCGGCCTGGAGCAGGTTCGCCGCGACCTCCTCGCCGCTCTCGACGGTGAACTCCGCGGCCTGGCGGGCGTCGACGTCGAGGCCGCACTCGGACAGCGCGTCCTCGAAGCCCTGGCTGCGGTCCTGGGTGAGCGGCAGCGAGTCGATGCCGGCGATCTCGGCGACGATGGCGTCCTTGTTGTCACCGGCCTGCTCGCAGACGTACTGGCCGGCCGAGACGCCCATGCCGTAGTTGTCACCGAGCACCGTGACGCGGGCCGCGTTGGGGTCGTCGAACTCACGGTCGACGTTGATGACCGGGATCCCTGCCTCCATGGCCTCGAGGGCCACCGGCGTCATCGCCGCGCCGTCGAAGGGCAGCAGCACGATGGCGTCGACACCGTCGTTGATGAAGGTCTCCACCTGGCTGATCTGCAGGTTGACGTCGTTGGTGCCGTCGGCGACCCGCAGCTCCACGTCCTCGTACTTCTCGGCCTCGGCGCGGGCGGCGTTGGTGATGGCGGC
>DATIAJ010000105.1:0-4352 GCA_035458105.1 Nocardioides sp.
GCGCGCGACAATGGAGGCATGTTCGGATTCGGCAAGCCCACCACCCTGCCCACCCCCGACCAGGCGCTCCCGGGGCGCGAGCAGCAGATGTGGACCCTGGGCGAGCACCTGGTCCTGCACACCCCCGTCGTCAGCGACGACATCCCTGACGGCCACGAGGTCGCGATCCTCGGCCTCGGTTGCTTCTGGGGTGCCGAGGAGATCTACTGGCAGGTGCCCGGCGTGTGGTCGACGTCCGTCGGCTACGCCGGCGGCAGCACGCCCAACCCGACGTACGACGAGGTGTGCAGCGGCCACACCGGCCACACCGAGGCCGTGCGCGTCGTCTTCGACCCCGCGCAGGTGTCGTATGCCGACCTGGTGAAGAGGTTCTTCGAGATCCACGACCCGACCCAGGGCATGCGTCAGGGCAACGACGTCGGCACCCAGTACCGCTCGGCGATCTACTGGACCACCCCCGAGCAGGAGCAGACCGCCCGCGAGCTGACCAAGGCGTACGGCGAGGAGCTCGCCCGCCGCGGCCTCGGCGAGATCACCACCGAGATCCGCCCCGCCAGCGAGACGCCGTACTACTACGCCGAGGACGCCCACCAGCAGTACCTCGCGAAGAACCCCTTCGGCTACCGCTGCCACGCGAACACCGGCGTGAAGTTCCCCGAGACGGCCTGAGGGGCCGCTAGCCTCCTCGCCATGGTCGAGGTGGTCGTGCACGGCCCGGCATCGTGGAACCAGGTCGTCGACCTCGACGAGCTGCCCGCGCCCGTGCCGCACATGCAGTTCGCGCGGGGGCACCGACAGGTGCTGGGCGGCACGTCAGCCGGCAAGGCGGCGCACCTGCGTGAGCTCGGCGTCGACGTCGAGCTGCACACGGTGCTGGGGACCGACGCCGCGGCGGCGGAGATCGAGCAGGCGCTGGCACGGGCCTCGGTCCCGGTCGTGGCGACGTACGTCGACGGGCCGAGCGAGCGGCACCTCAACCTGATGGACCCGCGCGGCGGCCGCGTCTCGCTCTACCTCGACGTCCCGCAGGCCGGCCCGGAACACATCGCGGCCGCGGCGTCGGCCCTGCGAAGCGCCACCGCCGACACCCGTGCGGTCGTCCTCGACCTCAGCGAGACCTCACGCGCCGCGGTCGACGACGTCGTGGCCACCGGCGTGCCGATCTGGACCGACCTGCACGACTACGACGGACGCAGCGCGTTCCACGCGCCCTTCGCCGACGCAGCGAGCTTCGTCTTCATGAACGGCGACCGCGCTCCATCGGTCCGGGAGCTCCTGCGCGCCTGCATCGCGCGCGGGGCCCAGGTCGCCGTCTGCACCCTGGGTGCCGACGGTGCCCTCGCCGTCGATGCCCGCGGCGAGGAGCTCCACGTCCCGGCCGAGCCGGTCTCGAGCGTCGTCGACACCAACGGCGCCGGCGACGGGTTCATGGCCGGCTACCTCGCCGCCCACCTGGAGGGCGCCGACGTGGTGAGGTGCCTCGCTGCCGGGGCCGGGCAGGCCGCGCGCGCCCTCGGCACCCATCAGCTGTGTCCCTCGCTCGAGCGACCTGTCGATCCGGGCCCCGCTCGTCCGTCAGAGTGGTGACGGGCCGCACGAGGCGGCCGCGAGGAGGAGCGACATGACCAGGTACGCCATCTACTTCATGCAGCAGTGGGTCGGGGACCACCCCGCCGAGTGGTACCAGACCCGCGTGGAGCCGAGCACGGCCGTCGTCCGGGACATGGAGGCCGCCGGCGTCCTGGTGTTCGCCGGCGGGCTCGTGGAGGACATGTCCCTCGCGTTCAGCGCCGACGGCACGAGCGGCGAGATGCTGGTGACCGACGGCCCCTACACCGAGGTCACCGAGTACCTCGGCGGCATCACGATCATCGAGGTCGAGACCATCGAGGAGGCCCGGGAATGGGCCGCCAAGGTCGCCGAGGGGTGCGGCTGGCCGCAGGAGGTCCGGGAGGTCAAGTAGCCGCCCGGACTCCTCAGGACCTCTACTGCGCGACCCAGTCGGTGAAGGAGCGGGGCGCGCCGAGCCAGTCGCGACGCGTGTTGCTGCCATCCGGACGGGTGCCGGCGACGCGTACGGCAACACGCACCTCGTCGGGCGACCCGAGGGCCTCGCGCGAGATCCGCATGCGGACGTGCTCGACGTCGTAGTCGACGGTCATTCGGTACGACCCGTCCACCGGATCGCCCATGGCGTCGCGGGAGAAGCCGTCGACCTCGACCAGCTGGTAGTCGGTGCCGACGAAGTAGCCGCCGACGAAGGCGTACTCCGGACCAGGATCGGCCGGGTCGGTGTCGAGGAACACCGCGCCCGACGAGCCCGTGCGGAACGACGGACGCAGGTCGGTGTGGGTCGTCGTCACGACGACGTTGCGCCCGCCGTGCTGGACCTCCACCGACCGGAGGTCGACCCCGTGGCCGAGGTCCTTCGGGTAGGAGACGCCGATGCCGTCGGCGTACGCCGTCTGGGTCTGGGTCAGGGCGAGGGCGGCGACCGCGAGGGTCGCGGCGCGCAGGATGGTCGTACGCATGGGGCTGGATCCGTTCTCGTGTGGTCCCCGGGCGGGGACGTACAGGGAGACGCGACGCAGCGCCCAAGGGTTGCATCTGACGGACTCAGTCGCGCCCGACGTGCATCCGCACCTCGACGACCTGGCCGAGGTCGACCTCCTCGGCGCGACGCACGGCCACCTTCAGGGGCAGGAACCAGGTGTCCTCGCGGGGGAACATCGCGGTGGTGAACTCCGTGGCACCGATCCACGCGCGGACGGGCACGACGCCCCAGTAGACGACGTCCGCCTTCACCTCGTCGACGAGGTCGGCCGCGTCCGGCGGGAGTGGCACGAAGACATACGGCGCCGGGCCCCGCCACTCGACCACCTCACCGGCGAACTCGATCTCCATCCCCCCACCCTCCCAGCAGGTCGGTCCCCGGGACAGGACAGACACCGAGGCGGGCGGAAGACCCCACGGCCTCCGCCCGCCTCGCACCGTCGCGCCCCTGTCGCACGACGGCCCTCCCCCTTGGAGGGTCTGGTTCAACCCTGGGACGAGCCGGAGCTCACCCCAGGGCCGCGACTGCGGCGACGACGTCGACGAGGCCGTGGCCCTTGTCGTACGACGTGGTGCCGAGGTCGCCGGGCTCGTAGCCGGCGCCGTCGGTGAACTTGTGCGCCGACACCTTCAGCGCCCGCTCGATCTCCGCCGGCGTCGCCGTCGGGTCGGCCTGGAACAGCTGGGCGACGATGCCGGCGACGTGCGGCGCCGCCATCGACGTACCGCTGATGGTGTTGAAGGTGCCGAGGTCGAGCGCGCCGGGCCCGTTGCGGAAGTCGAGGCCGGTCGAGCAGATCGCCAGGTAGAGGCGGCACGAGGACGTGATGTTCTCCCCCGGCGCCGAGATGTCGGGCCACGTCGAGGCGTCCGAGGCGAGACCGCGCGAGCTGTACTCGGACACGACGCCGTCACGCGTGCCGGTGTCCTGGTCGTAGTAGGAGGCGACGGAGAGGATGCCGCCGGTGGGGTCCTGGCCGGGCGGGTTGGTCAGGCTGGTCGAGCCGTCGCCGCCGTCGTTGCCGGCCGCCCACACCGTGACGACGCCCTCGGCCGCGAGCGCGCGCTGGAGCTTGGCGGTGGCCGACTCGGGGTCGAACTCACCGCCGCCGCTGGGACCGTAGGAGTTGTTGGTGACCTTGATCGGGGGGCACGTCGACGCGGGTACGGCGTCACCGCACGGCGCCTCGTGGTTCTCGAGCACCCAGTTGAGCGCGGAGTCGGCGCCGAGGATGACGATGCCCGCACCGGTCGAGATCGACACGAGCTTGGCGCCCGGAGCGGCGCCCTGGAGCTCGCCGCCGTCGGTGAGCGTGGTGGGTCGACCCGCGACGATGCCGCTGACGTGGGTGCCGTGGCCGCCGACCGACAGGGTGTCGGTGTCGACGGAGGCCGGCACGCGCTGCACCGAGCAGGTCTCGGTCAGCGGCTCGCACACCGCCTTGAGGTTGGCCACGACCGCGCTCGAGCCGTCGGCCTCCCGGAAGTAGGGGTGCGTCGGGTCGACGCCGGAGTCGATGACCGCGACGCTCACGCCACGGCCCGTCAGCGGCGTGCCGTCGGCGCCGGTGAGGGTGGCGGCTGCCTCGGCGCCACGGGTGGCGGTGTTGGACGTCTCCTGGAAGAAGTCGATCGGCTGCTCCCCGCCCTCGACGTAGGTCACGCCACTCTGGGTGCGGACCGCCTCGATCTGGCTCCTCGATGCATGGGCGATCACGACGCCGATCGCCTCGAACTCGCCCGTCTTCGCCATCCCGGTCGCCGCGACGGCCTGACGGGCCGCACTGATGGAGGTGCCG
>DATIAJ010000106.1:0-2340 GCA_035458105.1 Nocardioides sp.
CTGGCGAGCCGCTTCCGCACGACGATCGAGTTCGAGGACTACACCGACGACGAGCTCGTCGCGATCCTCGAGCACCTGGCGGAGCGTGCCGACTACGAGGTGCTCCCCGAGGCGGTCGCTCGGTTTCGCGAGGTGCTCGGCCGCACGCCGCGCGGCGACGGGTTCGGCAACGGCCGGTTCTCGCGCAACGCCCTCGAGGCCGCGATCGGACACCACGCCTGGCGCCTGCGGCAGATCGACACCCCGAGCATCGACCAGCTGCGCCAGCTCGTCGCCAGGGACTTCGACGTCGAGCCGATGGACGAGCCCGACCTGCAGACACCGACCGTCCAGAGCAGCGACGATGGACCCGACACCCCTGAACCTGCGTCACCAGAGCCCACGTCATCTGGAGGGAACCCGTGACGACCCCGACATCCGCGATGGCCACCCCGCCGCCGCCGCCGTCCCCACCAGCGGCGGCGGCTGCGCCGGCCGCGCCCTCGGTGCCCGGACCGCCCGGGGCCGCGGCCCCGCAGGCGCCGCAGTCCGCGAGCCGCGCCGCACTGCAGGGTGCCCTCGCGGGCACACCGGGTCGACTGCGGGGCCTCGCGGTCCTCACCGTGCTCGCGACGCTCGTGTTCGGGCTGGCCGCGGGGCAGGCCTTCCGGTCGGCGAACGGGGCCCTGGAGCGTGCCGCCGCGAACTCCGACCAGGTCGTGCGGATCCAGGCGATCCAGACCAACGTGGTCCAGGCCGATGCCGTGGCCACGAACGCGTTCCTCGTCGGCGGCCTCGAGCCGGCCACCCAACGCGAGGCGTACACGACGGCGATCGCCACGGCATCCGGGCTGATCGCCGAGGCTGCGCAGCACCAGCCCGCCGACGGGGCGGCCCTGGCCGCCCTCAACACCACGCTCGTGTCGTACGCCGGCCAGATCGAGCTGGCCCGGGCCAACAACCGGCAGGGACTGCCGATCGGGTCCCAGTACCTGCGCGCCGCGAGCGCCGACCTGCGCGCCGAGGCGCTGCCCCTGCTGGCCAACCTCGGTGAGGCGAACGACGCGCGTGTCGCGGAGGAGTTCTCCAGGGCGGGTCGGGCGCTGTGGTGGCTCGTCGTGCCCGGCCTGATGGCGCTGGTCGTCCTCGGCCTCGCCCTCGCCTGGATCGCCCGCCGCACCCGCCGCTACGTCAACGTCCCGCTCGCCGGGGCCGCGCTCGTCGTGCTCACCACCCTCGTCGCCGGCGCTGTCGGCCTGCTCGCGGTCAAGGCCGACGTCGACGACACGCGCGACGGCGTCTACGCCGCCACGCGCTCGATGGCCGTCGTGCGCACCGCCGGCTTCGACGCCAAGGCCAACGAGAGCCTCACGCTCATCGCCCGGGGGTCCGGCGCCGCGTTCCAGGAGGCCTGGCTGGCCTCGTCCGAGGTCGTCGGTGCCGAGCTCACGAACCTCGAGGACAACCCGGCAGGTGGAGACCTGGACCCGCAGCTCTGGGCCGACTACGTCGCGGTCCACGAGGAGATCCGGGCCCTGGACGACTCCGGCGACTGGGACGGCGCCGTGGAGCTCGCGACGGGGACCGGCGACGGCACCGGCAACACGACCTTCGCCGCCTTCGACGAGGCCTCCGCCGGCGAGCTCGACGCGCTCAGCCGTCAGACCGCGAACCAGCTCGACGAGACCGGTGGGTGGCTGCCCGTGGCGGGGGTGCTGGGCGTGCTCGTGGGCCTGCTCGCCGCGGGCCTGTCCTGGTGGGGAATCTCCCAGCGACTGGAGGAGTACCGATGAGGGCCCGACCGACCAGCACCGGCCCCCGAGCCCGTGGCGTTCTGGCCGTGCTCGCCGCGGCCGGGCTCCTCGCGGCCTGCTCGACCGCGGGGGAGTACGACCCGACCCCACTGCACACCCCGTCGGCGACCCCGGCCCCGCCAGCGAGCCCGTCGCCGTCGGCCACCGCGTCACCAGCCCCCAGCGGCACGGACGTCGTGACGGCGAACTGCCTGCAGTCCTACGCACCGCTCGACCCGATGCCGGCACCTGCCGCGATGCCGTCCGGCAGCACGATGCGCGAGATCCAGGACCGCGGGCGCCTCATCGCCGGCGTCTCGGCCGACACCCTGAAGCTGGCCTCGCGCAACCCCATCACGGGGCGCATCGAGGGATTCGACATCGACATGCTGCGCGCGGTGTCGCAGGCCATCTTCGGCAGCCCCGACAAGGTCGAGCTGCGCGTCATCACCGCGGCCCAGCGGCTGCCCCTGCTCCAGGACGGCAGCGTCGACATCGTGGCGCGCAACATGACGATCACGTGTGCCCGCTGGGAGGAGATCGCCTTCTCCAGCGAGTACTACCGCTC
>DATIAJ010000107.1:0-8667 GCA_035458105.1 Nocardioides sp.
CTTCCGTCTGGAGACGACGCTGAGCAGCACGGGCGAGGAGGTCTACGGCATCGCGGAGGTGGGGACCACGATCGCCACCAACGTCCTCGATCCGATCGACGCCGACGGGGACGGCGACCAGGAGCTGGTGCTGTACTACGACGACGCCGCGGCCGTCGGCGGCGGGGGTTACCCGCTGGTCTTCGACCTGCGCGACGGCCTCCTGGTCCAGGCCGTGCCGGAGGACGCCGACCTGCTCCGTCGCGGTCAGGTGCCGCTGCCGGGCACGGAGACGGCGCACTACGAGATGGTGCGGATCTACGACTACTGGTTCGAGGACGGCGTGCTGTGGTCGAGCCGGACGGTGAACGCCTATGCCGCGGGCAACATGACGTTGCTGCGCCCGGAGAGCTACGAGGTCGACGCCTACGAGTGGCGGTTGGGCGACGACGGGGTCCTGCGAGCCGGCGACGCCTCGTGCCGGGTGATGGTCCCGGAGGGCCAGGCGCCGTGCGGGTCGGGAGCCGACGAGGGCTTCCTGCCCTACATCGACACCGTCGCGACCGAGACCGTCGGGATCGGCGAGGGGGCGGACTTCCGGGAGGGCTACCGCTTCAGCGCCCGCCTCGAGGCCTTCGCCGACCCGAGCCTCGTGGTGGAGGGGGACGACGGCCGCACGCTGCACTACGACGACTTCCCGGTCGCCGACCCGCGGGTCTCCACGGTGCAGCCCATGGGAGTCGACGGCGCATCACTCTTCGTGACCTCGGCCTCCGACCCGTCCTACGTCGCGGTGCTGGCGCAGGACGGTGACCAGCTGCGCGAGCTGCCGGCCGTCGGGGAGATCGATCTCCTCGACGAGGGCGACGTGCGGACGTGGCTGACGCCGAACGGCAGCGTGGTCACAGTGACTGCGCAGGAGGACGGCTCCTGGACGGCCTGGACCTGGCAGCAGGTGCGCGCGGGGATGACCGCCCTCCCGTGGGGCACCGTGTGCTTCGCCGACGTCGACGACCCGTCCACGGCCCGCCGCTGCTGACCGGCTCAGAAGGACTTGTGAAAGGCGAGCAGGTCCACCCCGGCGACCGGGGACCAGTCGCGTCCGGGGTCGCGGACGTAGCCGAGCCGCGCGTAGATCCGGTGGGCCGCGGCCATCGTTGCCAGCGACGACAACGCCATCCCGGTCGCGCCGTCCACGCGGGCGCGCTCCTCGCACAGGCGTGCCAGCGCCGTACCGGCACCGGATCCCTGGGCGGCCGGGTGGACCGCCAGCATCCGGAACTCGCCCTCGTCGTCGCGCCCGATCTCCCGCCACGGCGAGCCGGGCGGGCAGTAGGTCACCACGCCGACCACCCGGTCGTCGAGGGCGGCCACCCACACCTCGGCCTGCGCGTCACGGGTCGCGACGTCGCGCAGCCGGTCGCGGTAGTCGTCCTCGGCGCCCGTGAGCAAGGGGTCGTACGCCGCCACGCACACCTCGCCGGCCGCTGCGTGCTCCTCGGGGCGGATGCGACGCACCTCCACGACCGGGACCTCAGATGCCGAAGGTGTTGCGGGGGTAGGCCGCCTCGACGTCGGTGATGACGTTGACGAGGTAGGGCACCCCGGCGGCGTAGGCACGGTCGAGGGCCGGCCCGATCTGCTTCGGGTCGGTGACGGTCTCCCCGGCCCCGCCGAGCGCCTTGACCACGTCGTCGTACGGCGTGCGCTGGGCGAGGTCGGCGGCGACGTCATAGCCGTAGAGCATCTGCATCGGACCCTTCTCCAGGCCCCAGGCGGAGTTGTTGCCGATCACCATGACGACCGGGAGGTCGTGGCGCACGAGCGTGTCGACGTCCATCAGCGAGAAGCCGGCCGCGCCGTCGCCGAGCAGGAGCGTCACCTGCGCGTCGGGCCGCGCGATGCGGGCCGCGATCGCCGCGCCGAGACCGGCGCCGAGGCAACCGTAGGGCCCGGGGTCGAGCCAGCCGCCGGGCCGCCTGGGCTCGACGTACTTGCCAGCGAAGGAGACGAAGTCGCCGCCGTCGCCGATGACGACCGAGTCGTCCTCGAGCCGCGGGACCAGCTCGCCGTAGATGCGGGCGGGGTGGATCGGGTCGGCCTCGGCGGTGAGGAGCTGGGCATCCCGCTCGGCGGCCGCCCTCACCTGGTCGGCGAGCTGGTCGGACCACGCACGCCAGTCAGGCTTGTCGCCGCGCTCGATGGCCGCCTGCAGGCCGTCGAGGACGGTGGTGAGGTCACCGGACACGGAGGCGGCGAGCTCGGCGTGGGCAGCGACCTGGCCGGGGGAGTCGGCGATGTGGACGACCCGCGCGAACTCGCCCGTCGGGTTCTTGTCGGGACCGCCGAAGGCGCCGTAGCCCAGGCGGAAGTCGAGTGGGGTGCCGACGACCACGACCAGGTCGGCGCCGGACAGGGCGGCGCCGCGTGCCTTGGTGACCAGCGAGCGGTGGCCGCCCGGGATGACGCCACGGCCCATGCCGTTGGTCAGGGTCGGAATACCGAGGTCCTCGACGAGGCGCAGCGCGGCCGCCTCGGCGTGGTCGGCCCAGACGTCGGTGCCCAGGACGAGGACCGGCCGCTGGGCGCGGGCGAGCAGACCGGCGATCGCCTCGATGGCATCGCCGTCGGGCTCGATGCGGGTGCCCTCGCCGGAGCCGACGGTGCCGGTCGAGGAGTTGAAGAACTCGTCCATCGGTACGTCGACGAAGACCGGACCGCGGTGGCTCGAGCGGGCGAGCATGAAGGCCTCGTCCATCCCGGACGCGACCTCGCCGGCCGTCATGAGCGTCTTCGCCGACTTCGCGACCGGCGCGATGATCGGCGGCTGGTCGAGCTCCTGCAGCGAGCCGGTGCCCCAGCGGTTCTGCGGGGCCCGACCGCCGACGACGACCATCGGTGAGCCCGCGAACTGGGCCTGCGCGATGGCGCTGATGCCGTTGGTGACTCCCGGCCCCGCGGTGAGCACGGCCAGGCCGGGGACGCGGGTGAGCTTGCCGGTGGCCTCGGCGGCGAACGCGGCCGTCTGCTCGTGGCGCACGTCCAGCAGCCGCATCTGCGGCCCCTGCCCCTCCTGCTGCGTCTTCACCGCGCCGTCGTACATCGGGAACACGTGGGCACCCGACAGGGTGAACATCGTCTCCACCCCGTGGGCGCGGGCGACGTGGACGGCCAGCTCGCCGCTGTGGCCGCTGATCTCGTGGCTGGGCTCGGTCATGCCCCGAAGGTTAGCCGTTGGCTACTCGCAGGTAGGGAGCATTGGTCATCCGGAGCGCGTCGATGACCACCAGCAGCAGGTCGGACCTGATCGCCGGCGGCGACGGAGAGAGCGAGAGCTGGAGGAAGAGCGCTCTGAGGAAGGCCTGCGGCGCCGCGGTGGGTGCATAGGGATCGTGGTCGACCGGTCCGCCGAAGGGGTTGGCGGCGGCCCCGAGGCGGTGCACCCAGGGCTCGAGGACGTCGGTGCCGAGGGTGTCGCGGCGCAGGATCTGCATCGCCGCCGCCGCCATGCGGTCGGGCTCGCCCGCGGTCAGCGGCTGGTCGACGGACTGGCGGAGGAGCCGCTCGGCGAGGACGTCGAGGACGGCCTCGTGCTCCGCAGCGCCGAGGTGCGGCGACTCGCCGAGGGCACCCAGGGTGTCGGCGCCGTGGGCGACCGCGTGCGCCCACCCCTTGTCCGGCACGAAGCCGCGGGTGTCGAGCTCGGTGAGGAACCAGACCGCGACCCGGTCGCCCCAGTCGAGGATCTTGCCGACGGGGAGCAGGTGCTGCTCGTTGTCGCGCTCGAGGCACGCGCCGACGATCAGGGCGCTGAAGCTGCGGCGAAACACCGTGTCGGTGCCGCTCTCGCCCAGCCCGACGGACAGCCCGGCGACCATGCCGTCACCGAGCCCCGCGAGCAGGTCGTCGTAGACGCCGCGCTCGATCCACGTGGCGAGCGCCGGGAAGGCGGTGCCGTCGCGGACCTCGGGATCGGTGGAGCCGAGCATCGTGGTGAGCTCGGCGGTGAGGTCGTCGAGCGGCCGGTCCGCGGGGACCTCGAAGCCCGCCGCCTGCACTCGGTCCCAGTACCCGATCGACATGCGCCCCATCCTGCCAGCCACCTCCGACGGGCCCTAGCCCGCCCTGCAGGGGGCCCTAGGCTGACCGGGTGCCCTCCCTCCATGAGCTCGTGCGAGCCCACACCGACCTCGTCGAGGACGACGTCGCCTGGCTCCAGCTGCTCATGGCGGACTGGCAGATCCTCGCCGACCTGTCCTTCGCCGACCTGGTGCTCTGGCTACCCGACCGCGAGGGCAGGGGCTACTGGGCGGGTGGGCAGATGCGTCCCACGACCGGCCCGACGGCGCTGGTCGACGACGTCCTCGGCACCTTCATCCCGACCGGGCGCCGCCGGATGCTCGACGAGGCCTTTGCCACAGGTCGGCTCGTGCGCGAGGGCGACCCGGAGTGGCGCGACGACGTACCGGTGCGCGTCGAGGTCATCCCCGTGCGCCGTGCCGGACGGGTGATCGCGACCATCGCCCGCAACACCAACCTGCTCGGCGTACGCACCCCGAGCCGCCTCGAGCTCAGCTATCTCCAGACCGCCGCCGACCTCACCCAGATGATCGCGGCCGGGCACTTCCCGCTCAGCGGGCAGCGCAGCGACCACGCCGACTCGCCACGCGTCGGCGACGGCTTCGTCCGCCTCGACCCGGCCGGCCGGGTCGTCTACGCCAGCCCCAACGGACTCTCGGCCTACCGCCGGCTCGGCCTGCAGGGAGACCTCGCCGGCCACGTCCTCACCGACCTCACCCGCGAGCTGGTGCCGGCGCGCTGGCGCCCTGACGAGGAGACCCTCAGTGCCGTGCTGGGCGGGCGCGACGGCCGCGCGACCGAGGTCGGCACCGACGAGGTCACCCTCATCGTGCGCAGCATCCCGCTCCGTCCGCAGGGTGAGCGCAGCGGAGCGCTGCTGCTGGTGCGGGACGTCACCGAGCTGCGCAGCCGCGACCGGGAGCTGGTGACCAAGGACGTCACGATCCGCGAGATCCACCACCGGGTGAAGAACAACCTCCAGACGGTCGCCGCGCTGCTGCGGCTCCAGGCGCGGCGCACTCCCGCGGAGGACGCGAAGGCGGCGCTGGAGGAGGCCGTACGCCGGGTCGGATCGATCGCGATCGTGCACGAGACGCTGAGCCACGCGGTGGAGGAGACGGTCGACTTCGACGAGATCGCCGACCGGCTGGGGTCGATGGTCGTCGACGTCAGCGGCGTGGAGGTACCGGTGCGGGTCGTGCGTGAGGGCTCCTTCGGCAAGCTGCCGTCAGAGGCGGCCACGCCGCTCGCGATGGTGCTGACCGAGCTCCTGCAGAACGCCGTCGAGCACGGCTACGCCGGGGTCCCTGCCGAGACCTCGGGCCGGGTCGTCGTCACCGCGCGCCGCATCGTCGGCCGCCTCCACGTCGTGGTCGAGGACGACGGCCGCGGGCTGCCCGACGACTTCGACCTCGACTCCTCGACCCAGCTCGGCCTGTCGATCGTGCGCACGCTGGTGGAGTCGGAGCTCGGCGGCGTGCTGGAGATCGGCCCGGGCAGCCGGGGCACACGGGTGCAGGCGGACCTGCCGGTCGACTGAGGTTCGAACGAGGTCAGGCCGTGCGGATGCGGGCCCGGGCGTTGCGGCGCTTGAGCGCGCGGCGCTCGTCCTCGCTGAGGCCACCCCACACTCCGTGGTCCTGGCCGGCCTCGAGGGCCCAGGCGAGGCACTGCTCGCGCACCTCGCAGCGACGGCACACCTGCTTGGCCTCCTCGATCTGGAGGATCGCGGGCCCGGTGTTGCCGATGGGGAAGAACAGCTCAGGGTCCTCGTCGAGGCATGCGGAGCGGCTGCGCCAATCCATGGGGTGGGGAATCCCTCTTTCACATCACGTCGGTTGCTGTTGGCGGACGTTCAGCTGGGCCCGGGCGCCTGACAGCGCAGCGACCAGACTGACAACATTTGAACGTTCACACAACCCCCGCTGCTGGTCGTGTCCGTCACAACTACTGTTGCCCGGTGACCGTTACGCCACCGGTGGATCCCCGTGACCGCGACCATACCGCGCCGCCCCCGCTGGCGGTAGCGGCTTCGCTGGTCGCCGTCGAGGCGTTCCTGCTCCTCGTGCTGGCCGTCCTCGAGCTGGCGAACCTCCGCTCGATCCGGCTCACCATGGGCGTCACCACGACGGTGTTCTTCCTCGTGGCCGCGGCGGGGCTGGCCTGGTGTGCCTGGTCGTTGTGGAAGGGGCGGCGCTGGGCACGCGGGCCGGTCGTGATGGCCCAGCTGATCCAGCTCGGCCTGGCCTGGAACTTCCGCGACGCCCCCACCACGTTCCTGGCGATCGGGCTCGCCGTCGCTGGGCTGGTCGTCATCGCGGGCCTGCTCCACCCGGCGACCACCCGGGTGCTGGAGGACGACGCGCGGTCCGCGCAGTAGCCGGCCGACCCGGCCAGGTCGTCAGTCGGCCTCGAGCGACGTACGCAGCTGGGCGAGCGTGCGTGTCAGCAGGCGGGAGACGTGCATCTGGGAGACGCCGATCTCCTCGGCGATCTGGGACTGCGTCATGTTCTTGAAGAAGCGCAGGAGCAGGATCCGCTTCTCGCGCTCGCCGAGGCCATCGAGGAGCGGCTTGATCGACTCGCGGACCTCGACGTGCTCGATGTTGGCGTCCTCGAACCCGAGCGTGGCGAGCATGGCCGGAGGACCGTCGTCGCTGTCGTCGGAGGCGTCGAGCGACAGCGTCGCGTAGGCGTAGGAGGACTCGATGCCCTCCATGATCTCCTCCACCGTGCAGCCGATGACCTCGGCCAGCTCGCGTGGCGTGGGGGAGCGGCCCAGCTTCTGGGTCAGCTCACCGGTGGCGGTGCCGATCTGCATCCGCAGCTCCTGCAGGCGGCGCGGCACCCGGATCGCCCAGCCCTTGTCGCGGAAGTGGCGCTTGATCTCGCCGATCACCGTCGGCGTCGCGTAGGTCGAGAACTCCACGCCGCGGTCGGTCTCGAAACGGTCGACGGCCTTGATCAGGCCGATCGTGCCGACTTGCACCAGGTCCTCGAACGGCTCGCCGCGGTTGCGGAAGCGCCGGGCGCAGTGCTCCACCAGCGAGAGGTGCAGGTGCACCAGCTCGTCGCGCGCCACCGCCCGCGCGGCGTTGCTCGTCCCCCCGTCGCGCAGCACGCCGAACAGCTCGGCGCTGCGCGTGCGGACGTCGTCGAGACCGCTGGGCGCGACGTCGTCGGCCTCGTGGTCCCGGGCAGCGTCGACTGCCGTGTGGTCCCCCGCGTCCCCCGTGTCTCGGCTCATGTCAGAGCTCGGCACCTGTCATTCCCGCAGCGACCGCCGACGTCACCGTGAAGCGGACGCGGAAGCGTCCATCCTCCGGTCCTGCCGACGCGTCCTGCGCCATCGTGTCGAGCACCTGCCAGGCGAAGCTCTCGGTGTCGAGCGGGGGGTCGTCGATCGCGTCGACCTGCAGCTCGACGGTCATCGAGCCGGGACCGATCCAGAAGGTCGCGAGCAGGTCCGTCCCGGGATCGGCCTCCGGGATCACGAGCGCGCTCGCCTCGCCGATGGCGATGCGCAGGTCCTCGATGTCGTCGATGGTGAAGTCCAGCCGGGCGGCGAGCCCGGCCGCCGTGGTCCGGACGATCGTCGCGAAGGCCCCCTCGGCGGGGAGCCGGAGCTCGACGTCGGCGCGAGATGCCCCCGTGTTGTCTGCCATCTGCGTCAGTGTCCCGTCCTCGAGGCCGATGCTTCGCACACCCTAGCCGTCACGATCAGTGGAACCACGGACACACTTGGTCCCGCGTGCGGAGCTCGTGGCGGTGGCGGGGCTCGTGGAGGAGCGGGGTGGGCCGGCGCCCGATCCGTGCCACCGGCACCCGCGACGGCGTACGGACCGACCCGTCCGCCGATCCGTCCCCCGGCGCGTGCGGTTCGAGCTCGACGACGACGCCGTACACCCCGTTGCCCTCGTCCTCGAGCTCCACCGGACCGAGCCGGCGCAGCATCTCCAGCGACGCGGGGTTGTCCTGGAGCACCTCGGTGATGATGCGCTTCACGCCCACCGGACGGGCGCGCACGAGCACGTCGAGCAGCGCGGTCGCGACGCCGCGGCCCTGCCACTCGTCCTTGACGGTGACGGCGAGGTCGGCCGCGTCGGTGGCGTCGGCGTAGCGCACCATCCGGGCCAGGGCGACGGGGTCGTAGACGTCGGGGCTGGTCTCCGCGCAGAGCACGAGGGCGATGTGGTCGACGCCGTCGACGTCGTCGACGAGGTGATCCAGCATGGTGTCGCTCAGGTGCCGGACCGGCGCGAGGAACCGGCGGCGCTGCGACTCGGGGGACAGGGTCTCGAACTCCGCCACGAGCGCCGCCCGGTCGGTGCGCTCCAGCGGCACGACGAAGGCGTCGGTGCCGTCGCGCAGCGTGACCTGCTCGATCATCGACCTCTCCCGTCCGCTGGGCGGAGGCCAGCCAGCCCGGAGCCTAGCCAGCGCGAGCCGGCCCGGCGGTCCAGACCTCGCACGGCGAGTCGTTGAGGAGGCGCGTGGGGAGGAGGAGACTCGTCGGTGCGGGGGGAGGACGGTGATCTGGATGAACAACCTCAAGCGGTTCACGACCTGCAAGCTCTTCGACCACCGCTGGACGACGATCTCCTACCC
>DATIAJ010000108.1:0-17527 GCA_035458105.1 Nocardioides sp.
GGTCCAGCGCTACAAGGGCCTCGGCGAGATGGATGCCGACCAGCTGGCCGAGACCACCATGGACCCGCGCCACCGCACGCTGCGCAAGCTCACGATCGACGACGTCGACGAGGCGAGCAAGGTCTTCGACCTGCTGATGGGCTCCGACGTCGCCCCGCGCAAGGAGTTCATCGTGCAGGGTGCCTACGAGGTGGACGTGGAGACCTTGGACGCGTGAGACCCGGAGCCGGGTGGGCGAACTGCCTTCATGCTGCAGGGATCGGCGGCTTAACGTAGGCAGTTCGCGCATGCCTGCGCCCGCCCGAGCGCGGTCGTCGCGGGCGACGGCCCGAACTGCCTACGTTGGTCGACGCCGGGGCGCCCCGGCGTGTGGTGCCGACCCGGCTCAGGCGTGCTGGGTCAGGAGCCCGGAGTCGACGTCGTACAGGAAGCCCCCGACCTTGGCGCGCTCGCCGATGAGCGGGTGGGTGCGCACCTTGGCGACGTCCTGGCGGAGCTGGTCGAGCTGGTCGGCGACGACGCCGAACGATGCCCAGCTGGCGTCGACGCCCGCCGACTCGCCCACCCTGGCGCGCAGCTCCTGCTCGGAGGCCGAGGCCATCGCGCAGCGGGTGTGGGGCACCACGAGGACGCGTTGCACGTTGAGCAGGTGCACGCCGAGGACGAGTGCCTCCAGCGCCTGGGGGGTCACCCGCGCGCCCGGGTTGCGGAAGATCTTGGCGTCGCCGTGCTTGAGCCCCAGCATCGCCAACGGGTCGATGCGCGAGTCCATGCAGGTGACGAGGGCGATGCCGGCATGGGCCTTGCCGTCGAAGCCGCCGAGGTCGAAGGAGTCCGCGAACGCGCGGTTGGCCTGCAACAGGTCGTCGAAGTCGTTCACGACCGGCAGGTTAGCGCCCCTCAGGCATGCCCGGTGAAGACGTCCCGCGCCGCGAGCCGGGTGGGGCGAACCTCGCGGAACAGCACGAGGGCCAAGACGGCGGCGACGACCGCGCACCCCGCCGCTCCCCAGAAGACGGCGTGCTCCTGGGCGATGCCCGCGACCCGGAGGAGGTCGGAGAACTCCTTGCACCGGCTCTTGCCGTCGCACACCTCCTGAACCGGGGGCACGGCGAGCTGCTCGGAGTAGTAGCGGCGCAGCCCGATCGTGGTGAGCGCGGAGATGCCCACGAGCATGCCCACCATCCGGGCGACCACGACGAAGGCGCTCGCGACGCCGTGCACGTCGTCGTCGGTGAAGGCGAGCAGGGCGGCGTTGACCGGCGCCAGGGCCAGTCCGAAGCCGAGCCCGCCCGTGACGAGCGCGACGTTGGCGACCGGCTCCTCGATCGTGGTGAGCCCCCAGCGGGTCATCAGCACGAAGCCGGTGGCGGCGAGCAGCATCCCGCCGGCGGTGACCACGCCGGGGGAGAGGTAGCGGATCAGGTAGCCCCCGACCACGGCGCCGACGGGCAGGGCCAGCAGGAAGCGGACGAGCACGAGAGCGGCCGGCAGCTGGTCGTCGGGATAGACGGTGGTGCGCGCGAAGAGCGGGATGTCGATCAGGGCGGCGATCAGCGCGGCGCCGACGAAGAAGCTGACCAGCAGCGCTCCCCACGCCGGCGTACGACGCAGCGCGCCGCGGGGCACGAGCGGGCGGGCGGCGCGACGTACGTGCCAGGTGAAGGCCGCGGCCGCGACGACCGCACCGAGGAGGTACCAGCGGCCCTGCGGGGAGAACACCTCGACCTTGGGGTCGGCGGTGGCGAAGGCCAGGATGACCCCGCCGAGGGCCGCCGCGAGCAGCAGCGCGCCGACCAGGTCCGCGTCGACGAGCACGCGGCTCCAGCCGCGCAGGTCGAGCAGGGGGTGGGGAGCGAACCAGCACCATGCCAGCAGCAGCACGAGCGCGACGACGGTGGCTGCGCCGATGGGGGTGAGCCAGCGCCCGTCGCCGGCGAAGGGGATGAACAGCTGCCCCCACGTCAGGTCGCGCATCAGGGGCGCGGGGCGCAGGAAGACCACCGCGGCACAGGCGAACGTCGTCAGGAGCAGCAACAGCCCGATGAGGTCGGGCCGTCGCCTGCGGGAGTCAGCGGCGGAGTGATCGCGCGGTGCGAGGGCGCGGATCGCGGCGGCGAGGACGAGGCCGACGGCGAGGTTGATCGCGAAGATCGCGCGCCAGTCGGCGACGGCGAGCACCACCGCCCCGAAGAGCGGACCCAGCACGGACCCGATCTCCTGGACCGCGGAGACCACGCCCAGCGGGACGCCACGGCGCTCGACGGGGTAGAGGTCGGCCACCAGCGCGAGCGTGGCCGGCACCAGGCCACCGCCGCCCACGCCCTGGAGGAAGCGGCCGGCGACGATGCTGGGCATGTCGTAGGCGACCGTGGTGATGAGCGAGCCGAGGGCGAACAGCACGAGCGCCATCACCAGCACGGGCACGCGCCCGCGCAGGTCGGCGATCCGGCCGATGAGCGGAAGCATCGCGACGTAGCCGAGGAGGAACCCACTGACGATCGGGGCTGCTCGCTGCAGCTGGTCGATCGGCACCCCGACCCCGGTCATCATGTCCGGGAGCGCGAGGACCACCACGTAGGTGTCCGCCGCCGCGAAGGCGACGGCCACGGCCGCCATGGCGAGCAGCGCCCGCGAGGTGCGGGACACCGCGGCCTCGCCCGTGGCGGTGCTCACGGCGCGGTGATGTCCTTCTCGGTGCCGTAGTCGGCGAAGTCGACCGTGTAGGTCATCGGCTCGGCGCGCGGGTAGAAGACGCCCGTGAGCGTGGCCTTGCGCAGCTCGCCGGCGTCGCTGACCTGCCACTCGACGTCGAACGTGTCACCGGACGAGGACGGGATGATGGCGTCCATCGCGTCACCGGGGACGGTGCCGGAGTAGGTGGTGAGGATCTCGGAGTTGTCCGCGCCGCCGCGCACGCTCTCGCCGGCCTCGGGCGACTCGGTGAGGCCCAGCAGCCCGGCGAAGCCGTCGTCCCCGATGAGGTCGGAGGGGTCGGGGGCGCCGTACTCCTTGGGGTTGACCTTGTTCCAGCCCGGGGTGAACGGCAGCTGGGCGTAGACCGTGTCGTCGACCGCGACGACGGGTACGTCGACGGTCTGGCCGGCGAACACCACTGTGATCGAGCCGTCGAAGGCCGGCGCCTGCGTGACCGTGCCGGTCGCCTCGGTGATGCCGGAGACCCCGTCGGGCAGCGAGGGCGTCGACAGGGTGAGCTCGACGCCGCTCGTCTCCGTGAGGGTCGTGGCCGCCTCGGACAGGACCTCCTCGGGCGTCGGGCCGTCGTCGCCTCCCTCGCTCCCTCCCGCGTCGCCGGAGCAGGCGGACAGGGCCGGGAGGGCGAGCACGACAGCGGTGAGCGTCGTGGCGAGTCGACCGGAGGTGCGGGCGCGAGCGAGCATGACCTCAGCCTTCCACAGGGGCGGCTGCGCCACCGTCGCCCGCGCCCGCCGCCGCCTGGGTGGCGACCTGCGCGGACACGGGCGAGGCCACGGCGGCGATGGGCTGCGGAGCCGGGACGCCGGAGCCGTCGCGCCGGCCGTTGGCCTCGGGCAGGTCGACGGGCGCGCCGCTCGACGCGGCGGCGCGGGCCGGACCGGGGCCGGCCCAGGCGGTGACCAGTGTGTCCTCACCCTTGAGGAACCGGTGGCTGCGCACGCCGCCGGTCGCGCGGCCCTTGCCGGGGTACTCGCCGAACGGGGTCACCTTGACCGCCCCGGCCTCGGTGCCGGGCAGGGCCGTGGAGGAGCCGGACGCGGTGACGACGACGGCATCGTCGGGGACGAAGGCGCCGAAGAACGCGACCCGCTGGCCGGCGCCGAGCTTGATGCCGGCCATGCCGCCGCCGGAGCGGCCCTGCGGCCGTACGCCCGAGGCGGGGAAGTGGAGCAGCTGGGCGTCGGTGGAGATGAAGCAGAGCTCCTCGTCGCCGGTGGCGAGCTCGACCGCCCCGACGACCTCGTCGCCGTCCTTGAGGCCGATGACCTCCCACTCGTCGCGGTTGAGCACCTCGGGGTTGACCCGCTTCACGACGCCGTCGCGCGTGCCGAGGGCGAGCCCCGGGCCGTCGGTGGGAAGCGAGGTGAGGGCCAGGGCGCGCTCGCCCGGGTCGAGGGCGAGCATCTCGGTGAGTGGCAGGGTGCCCTGGAGGTTGGGGTCGTTGGCCGTGGGCGGCAGCTCCGCGTTGCTCAGGTCGAGCACGGAGAGCCTCATCACCCGTCCGCGGCTGGTGACGACGCCGATCTCCCCGCGCTTCGTCGTGCGCACCACCGAGACGGCGACGTCGTGGTTGGCCCGGTCACCGCCGGAGCCCGGGGGCTCGGCGTCGCGGGTGCGGGCCAGGAGTCCGGTGGAGGAGAGCAGGACGTAGCAGGGCTCGTCGGCGACCTCGACGGACGCCACGGCCGCCGTGACGGCGGGGGCGGCGCCGAGCAGGACCGTACGACGCGGGGTGCCGTGCTCCTTGGCGACCTCGGTGAGCTCGTCGGAGACGACCTTCCGGAGCAGCTTCTCGTCGGCGAGGATCGCGTCGAGGTACTCGATGGTGCGCTCGAGCTCGCTCTTCTCCTTCTCCAGCTCGAGCCTGCTGAACTTGGTCAGGCGGCGCAGCGGCATGTCGAGGATGTAGTCGGCCTGCACCTCGGACAGCTCGAAGATCTCGATGAGCCGCTCCTTGGCGGCGGCCGCGTTGTCGGAGCCGCGGATGACCTGGATGACCTCGTCGATGTCGAGGATGGCGACGAGGAGGCCGTCGACGAGGTGCAGCCGGTCGGCTGCCTTCTGGCGGCGGAACGTCGAGCGACGGCGTACGACGTCGAAGCGGTGGCCGAGGAAGACCTCGAGCATCTGCTTGAGGCCCAGCGTGCGCGGCTGGCCGTCGACGAGCGCGACGGCGTTGATGCCGAAGGAGTCCTCGAGCGCCGTCTGGCGGTAGAGCTGTTCGAGGATCGCCTCGGGGACGAAGCCGGTCTTGATCTCGATGACCAGGCGCAGGCCGTGGTCGCGGTCGCTGAGGTCCTTGATGTCGGCGATGCCCTGCAGCTTCTTGGCGAGCACGAGCTTCTTGATCTGGTCCATCACCCGCTCGGTGCCGACGCCGTAGGGCAGCTCGGTGACGACGATGCCCTTGCGCCGGGCGGTCACCGACTCGATCCGGGCGGTGGCGCGCATCTTGAAGGTGCCGCGGCCGGTCTCGTAGGCGTCGCGGATGCCGTCGAGGCCGACGATCTTGCCGCCGGTGGGCAGGTCGGGCCCGGGGACGAACCGCATCAGGTCGTCGAGGGACGCCTTCGGGTGGGTGATCAGGTGCTTGAGCGCCTGGACGACCTCGACCAGGTTGTGCGGGGCGATGTTGGTGGCCATGCCGACCGCGATGCCGGCCGAGCCGTTGACCAGGAGGTGGGGGATGGCGGCCGGCAGGACGACCGGCTCCATCTCCCGTGAGTCGTAGTTGGGCTTGAAGTCGACGGTGTCCTCGTCGATGGACGCGGTCATCGCCACCGCGGCCGGTGCCATCCGGCACTCGGTGTAGCGCATGGCGGCGGGGGAGTCGTCGGGCGATCCGAAGTTGCCGTGGCCGTCGACGGTGCGCAGCCGCATGGACCACGGCTGCGCCATCCGGACCAGGGCGTCGTAGATCGCCCCGTCGCCGTGCGGGTGCAGCCGGCCCATGACCTCGCCGACGACGCGGGCGCTCTTGACGTGCCCCCGGTCGGGGCGCAGCGACATGTCGTCCATCGTGTAGAGGATGCGCCGCTGCACCGGCTTGAGGCCGTCGCGCGCGTCGGGCAGCGCCCGGGAGTAGATGACCGAGTAGGCGTACTCGAGGAACGACGTCTGCATCTCGTCGCGGATGTCGGTGTCGAGGATGTGCTCCTCGAAGTCGTCCGGGAGGGGCTCCTGCTTCGTGCGTCGTGCCATGGGCCCATTGTCCCCGGTGGCCGCTCGCGGACCGCGGGGGGCACGCCGAGGAGGCGGGGCGGATAGCGGGGCGGATAGATTGCAGTCGTGACCGAGACGGACGCCGCCGCAGACGAGGTGCGTACGACGCGTCCGCCCCGGCACTGGGAGGCAGACGTCCTGCTGCGCGACGGGCGGACGGCCCACATCCGGCCGATGCAGCCCGAGGACCGCGACCTGCTGGTCGAGTTCTACAGCCGGGTCTCCGAGCAGTCGAAGTACTACCGGTTCTTCTCGCCCATGCCGGAGCTCTCCGAACGAGACCTCGACCGGTTCACCCAGGTCGACCATCGCGACCGCGTCGCGATGATCCTGCTCGTGGCCGGGCAGATGATCGCGGTCGGCCGCTACGACACCATCCGGCCCGGCTACGCCGAGGTGGCGTTCCTCGTCGAGGACGCCCACCAGGGCCGCGGCATCGGCCAGCTGCTGCTGGAGCACCTCGCCCAGGCCGGCCGCGAGCGGGGCATCGAGGAGTTCGTCGCCGAGGTCCTGCCGGACAACCAGGCGATGATCCACACCTTCAAGGACGCCGGCTACCAGGTGAGGAGCACGTTCGAGGACGGCGTCATGGAGCTGGTGTTCCGGATCGACCCGACCGACACGGCGCTCGGTGTCATGGAGCAGCGGGAGCACCGCGCCGAGTACGCCTCGATCGAGCGCTTCTTCTCGCCGAGGTCGGTCGCCATCATCGGTGCGAGCCGCCGCCAGGACACCATCGGGCGCGCGCTGGTGCGCCACCTCGTCCTCGGCAACTTCACCGGCCGCATCCACGTGGTCAACCCGAGCGCCGACTCGGTGTCGGGCATGCCGGCGTGGAAGTCAGTGGGCGACATCCCGGGCGACGTGGACGTGGCGATCGTCGCCGTGCCGGCCGAGTCGGTCCAGGACGTCGTCCTCGACTGTGCCGCCAAGGGTGTCCACGGCCTGGTCGTGATCTCGTCCGGCTTCGCCGAGACCGGTGAGGAGGGCCGCATGCGGCAGCGCCGCCTGGTCGGTCTCTCCCGCTCCTACGGCCTCCGGCTGATCGGGCCCAACGCGCTCGGCATCATCAACACCGACCCCGACGTGCAGCTCAACGCCTCGCTGTCCTCGGTGATGCCACCCCGCGGCCGCGCCGGCTTCTTCTGCCAGTCGGGCGCGCTCGGCTCGGCGATCCTGGAGAAGGTGCAGAACCGCGGCCTGGGCCTGACCACCTTCGTCAGCGCCGGCAACCGCGCCGACGTCTCCGGCAACGACCTCCTGCAGTACTGGGAGGAGGACGACGCCACCGAGGTCGTGCTGCTCTACCTCGAGTCGATCGGCAACCCGCGCAAGTTCTCCCGCATCGCCCGGAGGGTGAGCCGTCGCAAGCCGATCGTCGCCGTGCGCTCTGGCCGCAGCTCGCAGGGCGTGCCGATGGGGCACGCGGTGCGCAAGATCGGGGCCCCGGGCGAGGCCGTCGACGCGATGTTCCGCCAGGCCGGGATCATCCAGGTCGAGTCGCTGGAGGAGATGTTCGACGTCGCCCAGCTGCTCGCCCACCAACCGCTGCCGCGCGGGCGCCGCGTTGCGATCGTCGGCAACTCCGACGCCCTGGGCCTGCTCGCCGCCGACGCCGCCAACGGCGTCGGGCTCGTCGTCAACCGCCAGGAGGCCCTCGGCGCGGACGCCACCGCGGAGGACTTCGAGGACGCCCTCGACGCCGCCATCGACGATCCCGAGGTCGACGCGGTGGTCGCGATCTTCATCCCGCCCCTCAACGTCGCGGGCGCACGGGAGGACGTCGCCAACGTGCTCGCCGCGGTGGGCGAGCAGTCCGACAAGCCCATCGTGTCGACCTTCCTCGGCACCGAGGGCGTGCCGGAGCTGTTGCGCGTGCCCGACGTCGCCGGGTCCAGCGCCGGTCGCGGTTCCGTGCCGTCGTACCCCGCCGTCGAGGCCGCGGTGCGGGCGCTGGCGCGCGTCGTCGAGTACGCCGTGTGGCTGCGCGTGCCGCAGATGCCGGCCGTCGAGCCCGGCCACAACGACCTCGACGCGGCCCGCCACCTCGTCAACGAGGTCCTCATGCGCCACCCCGAGGGCCGCGACCTCGACTTCGACGAGCAGTACCGCCTCCTCACCGCCTACGGCATCGACCTGTGGGACACCTACGCCGTCGCCACCCTCGACGAGGCCACCACCGCGGGGGAGGCACTGGGGTGGGACGTCGTGCTCAAGGCGACCGCCGACCACCTGCGCGACCGGCCCGACCTGGCCCACGTCTGGCGCAACATCGACAACCCCGAGGAGATGGCGCAGGCCTGGCGCTCCCTCACCAGCCTGATCACCGACCCCGACAATGCCGGCTTCGTCGTGCAGCGCAACGCGCCTCCCGGGGTGCCCGTCACGATCGCGACCATGGAGGACCCGCTCTTCGGGCCGGTCCTGTCCTTCGGGATCGGTGGGCCGCTCACCGAGCTGCTGGGGGACCGGTCGTTCCGGATCCCGCCGCTCGCCGACCACGACGCCCAGGACATGGTGCGCGAGATCAAGGCCTCCCCGCTGCTCTTCGGCTACCGGGGCAGCGAGATCGTCGACGTCGCGGAGATCGAGCGGCTGGTGCGCCAGGTCGCACAGCTCCAGCACGACCTGCCGCAGGTGCGGGCGCTGCAGCTGCCGCTCGTGCTGGCGGGGGCGGAGGGCGCCACTGTCCTCGGTGCCAACGTGCGGGTCGAGCCGGTGAAGGACCCCCGGTCCGACTGGTTCGTGCGCCGACTGAGCACGATGCCCGGGGACACCCTGCCGGACTGAGCCCGGCGTGACAGACTGCCACCATGCCCCGCTCCACCCGTGACGCGGACGTCTCCCACGACCTCCGCAAGGCGATCCACCGCACCGGCTACTACCCCGAGGTCGTCGCCGACGGCGTCTTCTCCGCGGCGGGCGGCGAGGAGGTCGTGTCCTACTTCGTCCACCACGAGACGACGTTCGACCACGAGGAGGTACGCCGGCACCTCACGGCGCTGCTACTCACACCCACCCGGCTCGTCATCGCGCACACCGACGAGCACCCCGGCGACGACCTGCTGCCGGAGCCCTACACCTCGACCACCACCGAAGCCGTCACCCTGACGTCCATCCGGACCGTGGTCGTGACCCGCATGGTGGCCAACCCGACCAAGGGCGTCGCCCCGCCCGCCGAGGCCGTGCTGACGATCGGGTGGGGCGGCGTCGGACGCCTCGACCTCGAGCCCGCGGCCTGCTCGGACCCCAACTGCGACGCCGACCACGGCTACACCGGCACCCTGGCCGGTGACGACTACACGCTGCGCGTGTCGGCGGCCGCCGAGGGCGCCGACGCCGTGGCAGGCCTGCTCGGCTTCGCGGAGGCGCTCTCCGCGCGCACCCGCGGATGAGCATCCCGGCGGGCTTCACCCCGCCGGCCTACGGCGACCGCTCGCTCGCCGACGTCGTGCCCTCCGTCGCCCGAGCGCTCGGTGTCGAGCTGCCCGGACATCCGGCCGGTCTCGAGCTCCCGCCCGCGCCGTCGTACGTCGTGTTCCTCGTCGACGGGATGGGGGCGGAGCTGCTCACCCGTTACGCCCACGCGGCGCCGTACCTGTCGTCCCTCGTCGAGGGAGGTGCCACCGGGACGGCCGGCGTGCCCTCGACCACGGCCACGTCGCTCACCTCGCTCGGCACGGGGCTGGTGCCGGGCGCGCACGGGCTCGTCGGCTTCACCGCCCGCATCCCGGGCACGGACCGGCTGCTCAACCACCTCTGGTGGGACCCCAGCGTCGACCCGGTCGAGTGGCAGCCGCACCCGACGGCGCTCGGGCGACTGGCCCACGCCGGCGTCCACGTCACGTCGGTGAACAAGCGCGACTTCGACGGGTCCGGCCTGACGGTCGCCTCGCAGCGCGGGGCGACGTACGTGGGAGCCGACCGCGTCGGCGAACGGATCGCCGCCACCGTCGCCGCCTCGGCGGACCAGCCGTCACTGACCTACGTCTACGACTCGGACCTCGACTGGACCGGCCACAAGTTCGGCGTGGCCTCGACCCAGTGGCTGCAGCAGCTGGCCATGGTCGACGCCGAGGCCGAGCAGCTGCGCGAGGCGCTGCCGGCCTCGACCCGGCTGCTCGTCGTCGCCGACCACGGGATGGTCGACAGCCCCCGCGAGGCCCGCATCGACGTGGACGAGGTCGACGGCATGCGCGACGGGGTCGCGCTGCTCGGCGGCGAGGCGCGGTTCCGCCACCTCTACTGCGCTGCGGGCGCCGTGGCCGACGTGGTGACCACCTGGCGCGAGGTGCTGGGCGACCGGGCCACGGTGCTGACGCGCGAGGAGGCGACCGACCGCGGCTGGTTCGGCACGGTGTCGCCCAACGTGCGGCCGCGCCTGGGTGACGTGATGGTCGCCTGCCACGGCGACGCCGCGGTGATGTCCACCCGCGACTTCGCCTACGAGGACACCCTGGTCGGGCTCCACGGCTCGCTCACCTCGACCGAGATGCTGATCCCCATCCTCGTCGGCTGAACCCGCCGACTCCGACCCTCGCCGTTGAGTCTCCGGCTGAATCAGCGGCCGGCGTCGTGGAGCGTCTTGGCGGCCCGACCATCGAGCGCGGTCACCGCGAGGAGCGAGGCGGCGGTCGCCCGGCCGCTCCAGCCGCCCCGCGCGACGACCGCCGCGGTGGCGACATTGGCGACGGTGCGTGCGGCCAGCCAGGGCCAGCGCGGTGTCCCGGCGATCAGGCCGGGGGACAGGGCGAGGTCGACGAGCCCGACGAGCCGGGCCGTGCGGGCGTCGCGCAACCCACCGAGGGGCCCGACGCGGCCTGGCGCGACGACCAGGGCCGATCCGATCACCAGGGTCGCCAGACCGGCCGTGCGTCCCGCGTCGAGCGCTGTGTCCTCGTCCATCCCACGATCGTAGAGGCCAGGAGCGCCGACGGTGATCAGCCGAAGGGGAGGGGCTCGGGGGCGAGGGACACGGCCTTGGCGCGGGCTGCGGTGAGCCGGCGGCGGTGGTGCTGGCGGCACAGCACCTCGTAGGCGATGTTCTGGGGGCCGGCCGGCGGCTCGTCGGCCTGGTCGACGTCGCCGACCACGATGACCTCGCCCTCGACCACCATCGCGCCGTTCTCGGTGCGGGCGTTGTGGGTGGCGCGCTTGCCGCACCAGCACAGCGCCTCGACCTGGAGCACGTTCATCCGGTCGGCGAGCTCGACGAGCCGCGCGCTCCCGGGGAAGAGCTGGGAGCGGAAGTCGGTGAGGATGCCGAACGCGAAGACGTCGATCTGCAGCTCGTCGACGACCTTGGCCAGCTGGTCGATCTGCTCGGCCGCGTAGAACTGGGCCTCGTCGCAGATGAGGTAGTCGATCCGCCCGCCGCGCGTGAGCGTGTCGACGACGTAGGCCCAGAAGTCGAAGCCGGCGTCGACCTCGAGTGCCTCGTGGGTCAGGCCCAGGCGGCTGGACAGCACCGCCTGCCCCGACCGGTCGTGGGTCGTGAAGATCCGGCCGACGCGTCCGCGGGCGGCGTGGTTGTGGTTGGTCTGGAGCGCCAGCGTCGACTTGCCGGAGTCCATCGTGCCCGTGAAGAAGTGCAGTTCAGCCATGTCCCGCGAATCCTGTCACAGCCTCCGCCCGACCCGGCGGCTACCGTGCCGCGTGTGCACGACGACTTCGGCCCCCTGATCAGTCCCGACGAGCTCGCCGCCTCCTTGCTGGCGGTCACCGTGCTCGACGTGCGCTACCTCATGGGCGGACCGCCGGGGCGTGAGCAGCACGCGGCGGGCCACGTCCCGGGAGCGCCGTACGTCGACCTCGACGAGGACCTGGCCGACCCGCCGGGCGCGGGAGGTCGGCACCCACTGCCTGACCCGGCGCGGTTCGAGGCGGCGATGCGACGCGCCGGGGTGTCGGACGACCGGCCCGTGGTGGTGTACGACGACTGGCAGGGGCGGGCGGCCGCGCGCGCGTGGTGGCTGCTGCGGCACCACGGCCACCGCGACGTCCGCGTCCTCGACGGCGGCTGGACCGCCTGGCTCGAGGACGGGCACCCGGCCGAGACGGGTCCGGTCGACGCGGACCCGGGCGACTTCACCGTCTCGCCGAGCGATCGTGCGCCCGCGGTCGGTCCCGACGAGGTGCCCCGTGTCGAGGTGCTCATCGACGCGCGGGCGCCCGAGCGCTTCCGCGGCGAGACCGAGCCGGTCGACGCCGTCGCCGGCCACGTCCCGGGGGCCGTCAACGTGCCGACGAACGCCAACCTCGACGAGCGGGGACGCTTCCTGCCACCCGCACGGCTGCGGGAGGTGTACGCCTCCGTGGGCGCCGACACGGCGTCGTCGGTGGCTGCCTACTGCGGCTCGGGCGTGACCGCCGCACACGACCTGCTCGCGATGGAGGTCGCGGGCATCCGCGCCGCGCTCTACCCTGGCAGCTGGAGCGGCTGGATCACCGATCCAGGACGGCCGGTCGCGACCGGGTGATCAGCCGGCCCGGACCTCGTCGCCGACGCTGATCCGCCCCGTGGTCTCGGGGACGAGGTGCACGGCGAAGAGCGTCCTGCCACCGTCGAAGCGCCGGTGACGAGCCAGCGTGCGCGTCGGCTCCTTCGCGGTCCTCAGGGTGCAGGGGTCGATGGTCGCCATCACGCAGCGGTTGACCGGCTTGCCGATCCGGAAGCCGACGTCCCCGACCACGACCCGGGTCCAGGTGTCCTCGTCGAACGGCTCGTCACCGTCGACGACGAGGTTGGCGCGGAAGCGCTCGACCGGCAGCGGCTCCGGCGGCTCCTCGCCGAGCTCGAGCGCACGCTCGAGGATCCAGTCGTTGAGCCGCTGCATCGAGGCGAGCGACGCGATCGTCACGGGGAACGAGTCCGGGAAGGCGGCGTGGTCACCGGGCTGCGAGAAGCCCGGCTGGAGCGTGCGCCGCTCCGGCTCGTGGCACCACACCAGACGCAGGTCGTCGCGTCCCAGCACGGAGCGCACCCAGGCGTCGGCGTCCGCTCCGGCGGGTCGGGCCTGCAGGTCGAGGGAGAACAGGTGCACGTCGACCGGCGCGGCACGGGGGGCGTCGAGCACCAGGTCGGCGTGGCCCGGGGCCCGGAGCCGGAGCGCGGCGGTGACGGACGGGTCGGTCGACGGCGTGTCCGCGACGACGTGGAAGAGGCGGTGCACCTCGCGCGCGGAGACGAGGCGACCGTCGCCGTCGACGATCATCCAGGACCGGTCGTCGGCCAGGCCGCGCGGCAGCACGGTCGTGGAGCGGACCGGACGGATGGCGCCTGACTTGAGCGGGTGGACGTTGAGCTGGACGAGGCGCAAGCGTCAGTCGCCCTTGCCGCCGCCGAACATGATCTCGTCCCAGCTCGGCACGGAGGCGCGGCCGCGCTTCTTGGCGGGCCTGTGCTTCGGCTCGGCGGGAGCCTCGGCGGCCGGCTCCGACGGGCGCCGGGCCGGCTCGTCGGCCGTGGCGTCGCCCGGGTCCTGGTCGTCGAGGTAGGCCTCCACGGGCTGCTCGGAGCCCAGCCCGGCGTCGGAGAGCTCCATCGTGGTCTCCTCCGGCGACGCGGGGGACTCCTCACCGGTGACCATCTCGATCGCGTCGTCCCCCAGCGGCAGGTCGTCGTCGACCGCGTTGAGGCGGCGCTGACGCGCGGCTGCGAGGTCGTCGGAGGCAGGCGTGGAGGTCGCAGTGGTCTCGGCAGTCGGGGTGGCGTCGCCGACCAGCCAACGCGCGTCGTCGTCGTCGAGCGTCACGAAGCTGCCGCGGGGGTCGTGGGAGAACGTCGCGGTCCCGATGCGCCCGCCGACGTCGTAGAGCGCGGTCAGCGTCCACCGGCCGTCCTCCCGGCGCCAGGCGTCCCACTCGACGCTGGCCGGGTCGACGTCGTGGGCCCGCAGGTGGGCGCTCACGGCTTCGCCGAGGGTGCGAGCGCCGGACTCGGACGCGCGGCGGCGTACGGAGGAGAGCTGGGCACGCTCGGCGACGTGGGCACGCTCGGCCATCACGGGCGCCGCGAACGGCATGATCTTCTCCACCGACGTCCCGGCGGCGTGTGCCACCGCCTCGGGTGACTCACCGGCCCGGATGCGCATCTGGATGTCGCGGGGGCGAAGGCTTGATTCCATCGGGATCTCCAACTGGCCAGACGTGTCGGGGCGGCTGCTGTCGGGCGCGCCGCTGACGGCGCGACGGAGCCGGGGGTCTATCGCCAGGGTGTGCTCCTGGCCCGACTCGTCCACCAGCAGCAGGCGCTTGCCGTCCTTGCTGCGTCCGGTGAACGTCAGCTTGGCCATGGACGGCGGACTCCTGCCTGGCGGGTGGTCGGGGTGGTCGCTCGAGCCTACGCCAGCGCGGCGCCCCGGCACGGTTGCCCCCGCGGCGCGCCCTAGGCTTCCGGTGTGCCTGAGCCGGAGTTCGCCACGCCGCTGGTCGTCCTCGACCTGACGGGGATCTTCTTCTTCGCGGTCGCCGGGGCGCTGGTGGCGGTCCGCAAGAACCTCGACCTCTTCGCGGCGCTCGTCCTCGGCGGTATCACGGGGCTGGGCGGTGGCTTCATCCGCGACGTGTTGATCGGGGCGACCCCCCCGGCCGCCCTCACCGACTGGCGCTACCTGCTGGTCCCGGTCCTGGCCGGGCTGCTCACCTTCGCCTTCCACCCCGCGGTCAGCCGGCTCGAGCGGGTGGTGACCCTCTTCGACGCCTTCGGGCTGGCGGTGTTCTGCGTGACCGGTGCGTTGAAGGCGGTCGAGTTCGGGCTCGGTCCGGTGCCCGCGGCCCTGATGGGGATGGTGACCGGGATCGGGGGCGGCATGATCCGCGACGTGCTCGTCGGCAGCGTCCCGGTGATCTTCGAGGGCGTCCTCTACGCCACCCCGGCCCTGGCGGGGGCCGCCGTCGCGGTGCTCCTCGACCGGGCCGACCTGCCGTTCCTCGTGGTCGCCGCCGCCGGGTTCTCCACGTGCCTCACGTGGCGGTTGCTCGCGCTCGTCCGCGGCTGGCGCGCGCCGCTGCCCAAGGGCCCGGCCAACGTCTAGTCGCCCAGCACCCGCCGCAGGTGGGCGTTGGCGAAGACACGGTCGGGGTCGAGCCGGTCGCGCAGGGCGAGGAAGTCCGCGAACCGGGCGTACGCCGGCGCCAGGTCCGCGGCCGTGCAGGTGTGCACCTTGCCCCAGTGGGGTCGCCCGCCGGCGTCGCGGAGGATCGGCTCGAGCCCGCCGAAGTACGCCGTGTGGTCGGTGTCGGCCGGCACGTGGAAGGCGAGGTAGAGGCTGTCGCGGCCGTACGCCGTCGACAGCGCGACGTCGTCGGCCCGGGCGGTGCGCACCTCCACGGGGAAGGCGATGCGCCAGTCGCTGGCGTCGATCGCCCGGCGGCACTCGCGCAGCACGTCGAGACCGACCTCGCGGGGAACGGCGTACTCCATCTCGCGGAAGCGCACCCGCCTCGGCGTCACGAAGACCCGGTGCGCGAGGTCGCTGTAGCGGCGCTCGGACTGCGCCCGGCCGGCGACCCGGTTGATGCGGGGGACCAGGGCCGGCGCCCGTGACCCGATGCGGCACAGGGCGCCGAAGACCGTGTTCGACACCAGCTCGTCCTCCCACCACGCGGCCGCCCGCGACGGGGGCCGCTGCTCGCCGGGCTCGAGGTCGGTGCGGACGTTCTGCTTGACCATGAGGCGGTCGGTGTGGGGGAACCAGTACAGGTCGAGGTGGTGCGAGGCTGCCGCCATCTCGTCGTACGACGCCAGCCCCTCGTCCCACGTCATCGGCTGCTCGTGGGCCTCGACGACGAAGAGCGGCTCCACGTGGAAGGTCAGGCTGGTGAGGACGCCCAGCGCGCCGAGGCCGACCCGGGCGAGGTCGAAGACGTCGGCGTTCTCGGTCGCGGAGGCTCGCAGCACCTCGCCGGTCCCGGTCACCATCTCGAGGCCGGCGACCTGGGCGGCGAGGCCGGCCGCGACGCCGCCGGTGCCGTGGGTGCCGGTCGAGATCGCGCCCGCGAGCGTCTGCTCCGCGATGTCGCCCATGTTGTGCAGGGACAGGCCGAGGCGTTCCAGCGCAAGGTTGAGGTCCTTGAGGGGGGTGCCGGCGCGAGCGGTGACCGTCATCGCGTCGCGGTCCACGGCGAGGATCCCGGTGAGTGCCTCCGGCCGCAGCAGGGTGTGCTCGGGCGCCGCGATCGCGGTGAAGCTGTGCCCGGTGCCGGTCATCTTGACCGTCGTCCCGCCCGCCCGCGCACGTCGTACGACGTCCGCGACCGCCTCGACTGAGTCCGGCGTCTCGACGTGGCGGGAGACCGCCTCCTCGAGTCCGGACCAGTTGCGCCAGAGGTGACCGTGGAGGGCGGAGCTCATGTGCGCAGACTAGGGGCCGGACTGGCCGGGCGGGCCGTCTGCGCGGCGAGCGCCCCGAGGATCCCACCGGCCAGCGCCACGGCGTACGCCGCGGACGCGCCGCTGTGGTCCACGACGAACCCGGCGACGCTCGCGCCGGGCGCGACACCCGCCACGATCCCGGTGTGCAGGATCGCCATGCCCTCGGTCAGGCGCGCCGACGGCACGCCCTGCTCCACCATCGTCATCGCGCCGATCATCGTCGGCGCGATCGCCAGTCCGCCGACCAGTAGGACCACGGCCATCACCGGGACGGAGTCGACGAACATCAACGGGGCCATCGCCAGCGCCATCGCCGCCGAACCCCACCTGAGCCGGGCCTCCGGCCCGCTGCGCCAGGCGATCGCGCCGGTGACCAGGCCGGCGACGAGGCTGCCGAACGACCACGCCGCCAGCAGCCAGCCCGCGACCCAGCGCTGGCCCTGCTCCTCGGCGAAGGCGACGGTCGTGACCTCGGCCGCGCCGAACAGTGCGCCGAGGGTCAGGCAGACGACCGCGAGGGTCAGCACGAGCCGCCACGGCATGGGCGGCCGTACGGTGGCGGGTGCGCTGCGACCGGCAGGCGGCTCGGTGCGGCGCTGTGCCGCGAAGGCGAAGGTGCCGATGACGCCGCTGGCGAGCGCGAAGGTGAGGCCGGCGACCGGGTGCCAGCTCGTGGCCAGCAGGGTCACCAGCACCGGGCCGACGACGAAGACGACCTCGTCGAGGACGGCCTCGAGGGCGAACGCCGTCTGCTTCTCGCCCGGGTCATCGAGCAGGTAGGACCACCGGGTGCGCACGCTGGCGCCGACCTGGGGGAGCGCGGCGCCGGCGACGGCCGCGAAGACGTACGTCCAGACGCGGGGCCAGTCCCGCTCGACGGCGATCATCATCAGCGCGAGCCCGGCGCCGAACACCGAGATCGCCAGCGGCAGGACGCGCGCCTGTCCGAAGTGGTCGACCCACCGCCCGTGCAGCACCGCGAACGCGGCCTCGGCCAGCACGAACACCGCCGAGACCGTCCCGGCCAGCCCGTAGGACCCGGTGCGCTCCTCGACGAGCAGGACGATGCCGAGGCCGACCATCGAGATCGGCAACCGGGCGACGAGGGCGGCGCTGCTGAAGGCCAACGCACCGGGCCGCGCCAGCACCCGGCGGTAGGAGTCGAGCACAAGCGGGATGGTAGGCCGCTCTACGCTGGCTCCATGAATCCTG
>DATIAJ010000109.1:0-14077 GCA_035458105.1 Nocardioides sp.
CGTGCCACCAGCGACCGCGACCAGCACGACGCCGAGCGCGGTGGCGCCGACCGCTCCGAGGATGACGAGGGTGGCGCAGAAGCAGAGGATGGTCACGTTCAGGACCGCGGCAACCCGGTCGCCGCGGGTGAACCGGTTGACGACGAGCATCGACGCCAGGGCCCCCGCGGTCAGGGTGGCGTTGAGGAGTCCGAGCGGGTTGTCGCCCGCCGGCGCCGCGTCGGCGAGCAGCACGATCGCCACGACCAGGTAGCCGTAGAGGAAGTTGTCGAGGATGGCGAGGCTCATGGGTCGGCGGATCTCGGGCCGACGAGCCACTGCGGCCACCCCGGTGACGAGGTCACCCAGCCAGCTGGTCGCCTGAGGCCGCACCGGGCGGTGGAGTCGCACGGGCGCCGCGACAGTGCCGGCAACGACGAAGAGGGCAGCGGCGACGAGCACCGACCCTGTTGTCCCCGCCCCGGTCAGGACGAGCAGCCCGAACACTCCAGGCCCACCGATCCAGGTGACGTTCTCGACGCAGGTGACGAGCGCGTTCGCCGGTGGCAGGTCGCGGTCCGGCACGCACTCCGGCGTGGCGGCGGCGAGCGCGGGGAACGACGGCGTCGCGGCCACCGCGACCAGGGCGGTGACACCGACCATGACGGCGACCGGCCAACCGACGGCCGCCCCGATGGCGAGCCCGAGTGCGAGGGCCGCTCGCACCCACGCGGCGCCGGCCAGCACGGCACTGCGCGACCGGCGGTCGGCCAGGACACCAGCCAGCCCGGAGCAGAGGGCGTACGGCGCGAACGCCAACGCGACCGTGACGGAGACCCACACGCCTGATCGGGTCTCGACCAGCACGTGGACCCCCACCGCGAGGGTGAGGACGAGCTGCCCGACCGTGGCCACCCCGTGAGCAAGGCAGAGCCGGCGAAACGCCCTGCTCGCCAGTGCCGATCGGAAGCCCGGGGGGTTCACCGATGGACCTCGCGGAGGGACGCAAACCCGTTGAACCCGACGGAGGAGTACGTCGTGGTGTAGGCACCGGCCGCATGGATGCGCAGCCGGTCGCCCACCCGCAGGTCGAGCGGCAAGTGCGGACGGTGCTGCTGGTAGAGGACGTCGACGCTGTCGCAGGTAGGTCCGGCCAGGACCACATCTGCGGTCCGCCCTTGGAGCGGGTGCCCGTCGCGGTGCGCGGTGATCCGGTAGCGGATCGCCTCGCCCATCGTCTCGGCCAGCCCGGAGAACAGCCCCACGTCGACGTACACCCAGCGCCGTCCGGCGCGTTCGCAGACGAGGACCACCTCGGTCTCGATCGTGCCGGCGTCGGCGACGAGCACACGACCCGGCTCAGCCATGAGCGATGGCACGTCCGAACCGAGGTAGCGCCCGACCGCCGCCATGATCGCGTTGCCGAACGACGCCACGTCCGGCGTCGGATCGGCGGCACGCGCAGGGAAGCCTCCGCCGAGGTCGACGACGGCGAGGTCGGAGCCGTGGGCTCGGACGACGGCGCGGAGCCGGGCGGTCGTCGCCAGCGGCTCGTCCCACGAGGTGACGTCGTGCTGCTGGCTTCCGACGTGGAAGCAGATGCCCACCGGGTGGCCGTGCGTGACGGCCCGGGCGAGCAATCGGCCGGCCGTCACCTCGTCGCAGCCGAACTTGTGACCCAGTGCCCAATCGGCGCCGGCTCCGCTTGTGGTGATCCGTACCAGCAGCGTGGCCCCAGGCGCCAGGTCGATCAGCTTGTCCAGCTCGCTGTCGCAGTCGACGGAGAACTGGCGCACGCCGCGGGCGTGGGCGTGGGCGATGTCGACGGGCTTCTTCACGGTGTTGCCGTAGGAGATCCGCGCGGGATCGGGGTCGACGGCGAGGACCGCGTCGATCTCGCCCGGGCTGGCGACGTCCCAGCAGGCGCCCTCGTCGAAGAGTGCGTCGAGCACCGGCCGCGACGGGTTCGCCTTCACCGCGTAGTGCAGGTCGACGCCAGGCAGTGCGGCATGCAGCTGCTGGTAGGAGCCGCGGACAGTCGCCAGGTCGACGGTGAGGATCGGCGTCGTACGAGCGCTCGTCGGGCCGACGCGCGGCTCGGCGTGACGCCGGTGCCGCGGGATCGGCGAGACGGGCGGGGCGATCGTCACCGGTGGCTCCTCTGGTCGGTCGGCAGCCCGCGCACGCGAGCCGTCCTGCTCTAAGAGGAGTGGGTAGATCAGGCGGTGATACCGCGGCCGACGAAACGTGCGCCGTCAGGGGCGACTCTCGGCGTCGCTTCGTCATCCCGGGCGGGGCGCGCACCGACGGACATCTTCGGCAGTCCCAGATCTGCCGCGAACCCTCGTGAGGTCTGCTCGCCCGAGCCTCCCAGGGGTGGTGACGGCCGTCTCATCCCGCCCGTAACCTCTCGCGACCTCCCGCGTTGTCTACCCAGTAGTAGCGCGGGACGGGAGCCCGCCCAGGGCCAGCGAACCAGACGGCAGGAGGGTGCACATGGGTGTCGAGATCCAGGTCAACGACCTCAGCAAGTCCTTCGGCAAGCAGCTCATCTGGGGCGACGTCACGCTCACCGTCCCCGCGGGCGAGATCTGCGTGATGCTGGGCCCGTCGGGCACCGGAAAGTCGGTCTTCCTCAAGACGCTCATCGGGCTGCTCAAGCCCGACAAGGGCTCGATCATCATCGAGGGCACCGACATCGCGAGCTGCTCCGAGCGTGAGCTCTACGAGATCCGCAAGCTCTTCGGCGTGCTGTTCCAGGACGGCGCGATGTTCGGCTCGATGAACCTCTACGACAACGTCGCCTTCCCGCTGCGCGAGCACACGAGGAAGTCCGAGTCCGAGGTCCGCGACATCGTGATGGAGAAGATGGACCTCGTCGGGCTCCTCGGTGCCGAGGACAAGCTGCCCGGCGAGATCTCCGGCGGCATGCGCAAGCGCGCAGGCCTGGCCCGGGCCCTCGTCCTCGACCCCGAGATCGTGCTGTTCGACGAGCCCGACTCCGGGCTCGACCCGGTGCGCACGGCCTTCCTCAACCAGCTGATCGTCGACCTGAACGCGCAGATCGACGCCACCTTCCTGATCGTCACCCACGACATCAACACCGCGCGCACCGTGCCCGACAACATCGGGCTGCTCTACCACCGGCACCTCGCGATGTTCGGCCCGCGCGAGCAGCTGCTCAGCTCGGAGGAGCCGGTCGTACGCCAGTTCCTCAACGCGCAGCGGGTCGGCCCGATCGGCATGTCGGAGGAGAAGGACGCCGACGAGCTCGCCGCCGAGGCCGGCCAGGAGCTGCCTCCGCTGCCCCCGATCCCGCTGCAGCTCGACCCGTCCAACGGCATCCCGCGTCGCAGCCAGCGTCCGGCAGGGGAGTGGTGCCGCGAGCACGGCGTGACCCCGCCGCCGGGTTCGTTCGAGTCCAGCAACGCCGGCCTGGCGCCGGGAGCCTGACGAGACGATGACCATGTCCATGTCCTCGCGCGCGCTCGCGCCCATCGGGGTCGCCGGCAACCTCTTCGCCTTCGCCCTCGACGTCTTCCGCGGGCTCTTCCGGCGACCCTTCCAGCTGCGGGAGTTCATCCAGCAGGCGTGGTTCATCGCGTCGGTCACCATCGTGCCGACGGCCCTGGTCGCGATCCCCTTCGGTGCCGTCATCGCGCTCCAGGTCGGCGGCCTGATCAAGCAGTTCGGCGCCCAGTCGTTCACCGGCTCGGCGTCGGTCCTGGCGGTGGTCCAGCAGGCGGCCCCCATCGGCACCGCGCTGCTGATCGCCGGGGCCGGCGGGTCGGCGATCGCCGCCGACCTCGGTGCGCGCAAGATCCGCGAGGAGCTCGACGCGATGATGGTGCTGGGCATCGACCCGATCCAGCGCCTCGTCGTCCCCCGCGTGCTGGCGTGCATGCTCGTGGCGTTCTTCCTCAACGGCATGGTCAGCGTCGTCGGGGTCAGCGGCGGCTACGTCTTCAACGTGATCCTCCAGGACGGCACCCCCGGTGCCTACCTCGCCAGCTTCACCGCGCTCGCCCAGCTGCCCGACCTGTGGATCGGGTTGATCAAGGCGCTCGTCTTCGGACTGATCGCCGCGATCGTCGCCTCCTACAAGGGCATGAACGCCAAGGGCGGACCGAAGGGCGTCGGTGACGCCGTCAACGAGTCCGTGGTCATCACCTTCCTGCTGCTCTTCGTGGCCAACTTCGTCCTCAGCATGGTCTACCTGCAGGTCGTGCCCCCGAAGGGCGGATGAGCGATGCCACTACGAGACGTCTACGCCAAGCCGCTCGCCTCCCTCGACGACCTGGGCGGCCAGCTGGCCTTCCACCTCGGGGTGCTCAAGGCCGTCCCCCGCTCGGTGACCCGCTACCCCCGGGAGATCATGCGGATCCTCGCCGAGGTCACCCTCGGCTCCGGCGCGCTCGCCGTCATCGGCGGCACGGTCGGCGTGATCATCGGCATGACCTTCTTCACCGGCGCCCAGGTCGGGCTGTCGGGCTACGCCGCGCTCAACCAGCTGGGCACCGCGGCCTTCTCGGGCTTCGTCTCCGCCTACTTCAACACCCGCGAGATCGCGCCGCTGGTCGCGGGCATCGCGCTCGCCGCCACGGTCGGGTGCGGCTTCACCGCGCAGCTGGGCGCCATGCGGATCTCGGAGGAGGTCGACGCCCTCGAGGTGATGGCCATCCCGTCGATGCCGTTCCTCGTCGCCACGCGGGTGGTGGGCGGCCTGATCGCGATCATCCCGCTGTACGTCGTCGGGCTGCTGTCGTCGTACTTCGCGAGCCGGCTCGTGGTGACCCAGGTCTACGGCCAGTCGGCCGGCACCTACGACCACTACTTCAACGCGTTCCTGCCCCCGGGCGACGTGCTGTGGTCCTTCGGCAAGGTCCTCGTCTTCGCCGTGACCGTCATCCTCATCCACTGCTACCACGGCTACAACGCCTCCGGCGGGCCCGCGGGCGTGGGCGTCGCCGTCGGGCGCGCCGTCCGCACCAGCATCGTCGCCATCAACGTGCTCGACCTGCTCCTGTCCATGGCGATCTGGGGCGCGGCCACCACCGTGCGGCTGGCGGGGTGAGCCGGTGATGAGGACGAAGGCCCTGGGCGTGCTGTTCCTGGCGCTGATGCTCGCCGCGGTGTGGGCGACGTACGGCGTGTTCACCCAGAAGTTCAGCGACTACGACGAGGTCACCGTCAAGGCCTCCCGGATCGGGCTCCAGCTGCCGCAGCGCGCCGACGTCAAGATCAAGGGCGTCATCGTGGGCGAGGTGCTCGACTTCGAGCCGACCGCGGAGGGAGCCGACATCACGCTCGGCCTCTACCAGGACCGCACCACCGACGTCCCGCGCGACGTCACCGCCTCGATCCTGCCCAAGACGCTGTTCGGCGAGAAGTTCGTCTCGCTCGTCGTGCCCGACGGCGGCTCGTCGGCGCAGCCGATCGCCGACGGCGACGTCATCCAGCGCACCGACCTGTCCATCGAGGTCGAGCAGGTGCTCAGCGACCTCTACCCGCTCCTGCGCGCCGTGCAGCCCGCCGACCTCAACACCACCCTCAACGCGGTCGCCACCGCGCTCGAGGGCCGCGGGGACCAGCTCGGCGAGACCCTGGAGACGCTCGACGCCTACCTGACCCGCTTCAACCCCGAGCTCCCGGCCCTCATCGAGGACCTACGGCTCACCGCGCAGGTCTCCGACACCTACGCCGACGTGCTGCCCGAGGTCGCCACCATCCTCCGCAACACCATCACCACCACCTCGACGCTCGAGGACCGCGAGGACAAGCTGCAGGCGCTGTTCAACGACGTGTCGAAGTTCGCGGCCGTCACGGAGCGCTTCACCCGCGCCAACGGCGACAACCTGGTGCGCCTCGCCGACCTCAGCGCCGCCCAGCTCGAGGTGTTCGCGCGCTACGCACCGGAGTACCCGTGCCTGCTCGGCGGCATCGTGGGCGCGGGCAAGCTGCAGGCCGAGGCGTTCCGCGGCTTCACCCTCCACATCGTGCTGGAGACGCTGCCCAACCAGCCCCGCGGCTACGGCCCCCAGGACGCCCCGGTCTACGGTGACAAGCGGGGGCCCTACTGCGGCCAGCTCCCCAGTCCGGGCTACAGCCAGGCCAACCCAGGCACCCAGCCCGACTTCGTCGACGGGGTCGACGAGCCCACCGGCAAGGGCACCAGCCGCGTCGCTCCGGGCTGGTCCGGTACGGCCGCCGGCTTCGCGGGCGGACGTGACGAGTCCGCGCTGCTCAAGGCGCTGCTCGCCCCGGGACTCGGCGTCAGCGGCGATGACGTACCCGACCTCGGGGTCCTCCTGGTCGGACCGATGGCGCGTGGGGCGGAGGTGTCGCTGCGATGAGCCGCCTCCTGGACGCCAGGACCTCGGTCGACCTGGTCAAGCTGCTGGTCTTCGTCGTCGTCACCTCGCTCGCCACGACGGTGCTGGTCGTGACGATCGGCAACCTCGACTTCGGCTCGTCGCGCGAGTACCGCGCCGAGTTCACCGACGCCACCGGCGTCACCAAGGGCGACGACATCCGCGTGGCCGGTGTCCGCGTCGGGACGGTGAGCGAGGTGGAGATCGTCGACCGCACCCGGGCGCTGATCACCTTCTCGGTCGACCGCGACACCTCGGTCAACGGCGGGACCAACGCGGCGATCCGCTACCGCAACCTCGTCGGGCAGCGCTACATCTCGCTGACGCAGGAGGTGGGTGACACCCGACGGCTGCCGGCGGGGTCCACCATCCCGGTGTCGCGCACCACGCCGGCGCTCGACCTGACCGTGCTCTTCAACGGCTTCAAGCCGCTCTTCGAGGCCCTCTCGCCCGACGACGTCAACCAGCTGTCGTACGAGCTCATCCAGGTGTTCCAGGGGGAGGGCGGGACCCTGGAGGGGCTGCTCGCGCACACCGCGTCGGTCACCTCGACGCTCGCCGACCGCGACCAGGTCATCGGTGACCTCATCGACAACCTGTCGCTGGTGCTCGACCACGTCGCCGACCGCGACAAGCAGCTCACCCGCCTGATCCAGTCGTTCCGCACGCTCGTCGGCGGCCTGAAGAAGGACCGCAACGCGATCCTGGGATCGCTGGAGGAGGTCTCCGCGCTGTCGGTCGAGACCGCCTCCCTGATCGACGGCATCCGCGAGCCCTTCGTGGAGGACATCAAGGAGCTGCGCGCGGTGGCGGGCAACATCGACAAGAACAAGGCCGAGCTCGACCGCGCCATCCAGGTGCTCCCGATCAAGCTCACCAAGATCGGCCGCACCGCGATCTACGGCTCGTTCTTCAACTTCTACCTCTGCGAGTTCCAGGGGCGCGTCAACCTGCCCCGCGACGTCTCGATCCCGGTGAAGTACACCACCGGCTCCGACAGGTGTGATCTCGGATGATGAAACCGTTCAGGGAGCGCAACCCCGTCGTCGTCGGGGCCATCAGCCTCGTCGTCCTCGCGGTGACGCTGGTCGCCGCGCTGCGGGCCGACGACCTGCCGATCATCGGTGGGGGCGACACCTACCACGCGATGTTCAGCGAGGCCGGGGGGCTGAAGGTCGACGACGAGGTCCGCATCGCCGGCGTACGCGTCGGCAAGGTCGACGAGATCGAGCTCGCCGGCGACGAGGTGCGGGTCAGCTTCAAGGTCGACGACGCTGCCGACTTCGGCGGCGACACCCGCGCCGCGATCAAGGTGAAGACCATCCTGGGCGCGATGTTCCTGGCACTCGAGCCCGCCGGCAGCGGTCGGCTCGCCGAGGGGGCGACCATCCCCGCGGCGCGCACCTCCTCGCCGTTCGACGTGGTCGAGGCGTTCGAGGGCCTCGCGTCGACGTCGGAGCGGATCGACACCGACCAGCTCGCCGAGTCGCTCACCACGCTCGCCGACCTCACCCGCAACACCCCCGAGGAGTTCCGGGGGGCGCTCGACGGCCTGAGCCGGCTCTCGTCCAACATCGCGGCGAAGGACGAGCAGCTCAACACGCTGCTGGTCAACCTCGAGCGGGTCTCGACCGTCCTCGACGAGCGCGACCAGGACATCATCACGCTGATGGAGGACAGCGACGTGCTGTTCCGGGCCCTCGTCGCGCGCCGCGAGGCCGTGCACGACCTGCTGGTCTCCAGCACCACCCTCTCCAAGGAGCTCACCCTGCTCATCGAGCAGTCGCGCGAGGACCTCAAGCCTGCCCTCGCCCACCTCGAGAACGTCGTGGCCGTGCTCAACAAGAACGAGGACAACCTCGACAGCAGCCTCCGGCTGATGGCGCCGTTCTACCGCGTCTTCGCCAACACGCTCGGCACCGGTCCGTGGTTCGACACCTGGATCTCCAACTTCCCACCCGTTCCGCAGGTGGGCTGAGCCATGGACCTCGTGAAGCGTCTCCTCGTCCCGCTCGTCGTGCTCGGCTTCGTCGTCGCGGCCGCCGTCACCGTCCTCGGCGGCGACACGTCCAAGACCGTCGTCGCGCACTTCCCGCGCACCATCTCCGTCTACGAGGGCAGCGACGTCCGCGTGCTCGGCGTGCCCGTCGGCACGGTGACGCGCGTGGAGCCCACCGGTACGGACGTGACCGTGACCATGACGTACGACGACGAGGTGAAGCTGCCGGCCGACGCCCGTGCGGTCATCATCGCGCCGTCGGTGGTGGGCGACCGATACGTCCAGCTCACGCCCGCCTACCCCGGCACCGGTGACGTGCTCTCCGACGGCGCCGAGCTCTCCGTCGAGGAAACCGCGGAGCCGCTCGAGCTCGACCAGATCTACGAGAGCCTCGACCGCCTCAACGTGGCCCTCGGGCCACGGGGCGCCAACAAGTCGGGCGCCCTCTCCGACCTGCTGTCGGTCACGGCCGACAACTTCGGCGGCCAGGGCACGACCTTCCGCCAGACCATCGAGGACTACTCCCGCCTCAGCGCGACGCTCGCCGGCAACTCCGACGAGCTGTTCGGCTCGGTCGAGGCACTGGGGAGCTTCATGGAGACCCTCGCCGAGAACGACCAGACGGTGCGTCGGTTCAACCAGTCCCTCGCCGACGTCTCGACGATGCTGTCCGGCGAGCGGGAGGAGCTGGTCGAGGCGACCAAGAACCTGTCGGTGGCCCTCACCGCGGTCAAGGAGTTCGTCGAGGAGAACAGGGGCTCGCTGAGCCGCAACATCGCCGGGATCAACCGCGTCGCCAAGGTGCTGGTACGCCAGCGCGCGGCCCTCGACGAGATCCTCCACGTGGCTCCCGGGGCGCTCAACAACCTCGCCCTGACCTACAACCCGCAGGCCGGCACCCTCGACACGCGCGCCAACTTCGGCGAGTCGATCAACCAGCTCGAGATCGACCCGGCCGCGTTCCTGTGCGGCTTCGTCGGCCAGGTCGAACGATCCGGACAGGTGTGCGACCGGATCACCGACCTGCTCGCCCGGCCCCGTGCAGGTGCGCTCGGCCGCACGCCGGCGCCCCTGCCCGCGCAGGACGTCTTCGACCCGACCCTCGGCGGGCTGGTCGCAGCAGATCCGGAGGTGCTGCGATGACACGGCTCAAGGCGCTCGTGCTGGGCGTGCTGGCCACGCTCTTCCTCTCTGCGTGCGACGCCAGCGTCTACTCGCTGCCGCTCCCGGGCGGACCCGACGTGGGCGAGGACCCGATGACGGTCACGGTCGAGTTCGCCGACGTCCTCGACCTGGTGCCCCAGTCGACGGTCAAGGTCAACGACGTGAGCGTCGGCAAGGTGAGCGCCATCGACCTCGAGGGCTACCAGGCTCTCGTGACGCTGGAGATCCGGCGCGACGTGGACCTGCCCGGCAACGCCGTGGCCGAGCTGCGCCAGACCAGCCTGCTCGGCGAGAAGTTCGTCGAGCTGAGCGCGCCCCCCGAGGGGGCCATCGCGTCCCGGCTGCAGGACGGGGCCGTCATCCCGATCGAGCGGGCCGGTCGCAACCCGGAGGTCGAGGAGGTGCTCGGTGCCCTGAGCCTGCTGCTCAACGGCGGTGGCGTCGCCCAGCTCAAGACCATCACCCAGGAGCTCAACCTGGCCCTCGAGGGGCGCGAGGACTCCGCACGATCGGTGCTGCGCAACCTGCGCACCTTCACCGGCCAGCTCGACGAGAACAAGGCGGACATCGTCGACGCGATCGAGTCGCTCAACCGGCTCGCGCTCGCAGCGGAGAAGCAGCTGCCCACCATCGACCGGGCGCTCGAGGAGCTGCCCAGCGCGCTCGACTCGATCGACCGCCAGCGCGACGACCTCGTCGAGATGCTGGCCGCCCTCGACCAGCTGTCGTCGGTCGCCGTCGACGTCATCGCCCGGTCCAAGGACGCCACGATCACCTCGCTCGAACGCCTCGACCCGGTGCTCACCCAGCTCGCCGCGTCCGGTGATGACTTCACCAACGCCTTCCACGTCTTCCTGACCTACCCCTTCGTCGACGAGGTCGTCGGCCGGGACCCCCAGGTGGCACGCAACCTGCACATGGGCGACTACACCAACCTGTCGATCACCCTCGACGTCGACCTGACCGGGATCCCGACGACGATCCCGACCACGGTGCCGACCGAGGCGTGCATCCCGCTGAGCGCCCTGCCGCAGGACGGCCCGCTCCCCGACACCAGCCGGTTGTGCCAGGACGCCGTCGACGCGATCAACGACTGCCTCGAGGGGCTGCGCCGCGGCGACGTGTCCGCATGCGTGGGCCTGCCCGGCTCGGTCATCAGCGCGGTCTGCCAGCAGGCTCCCGTGCCGGGCCTGTGCGGCGGCTCGGGCAACCCCACCGCGCCGGTGCCGACGCCGACCGTGCCCCCCGTCCCGGTCCCGAGCCTGCCGACGATCAGCCTGCCCGGCCTGCCCCGCCCGGGTGCGTACCCCACTGGAGCACCACCCGACAGTCGGCGGGGGCCGACGATGGGGCAGCTCGCCGAGGTCTACGACCCCGCGCTCGTGAGCCTCCTCGTCCCCGGGATGGTGACGCGATGATCACCCGTCGGACCAAGCTGCAGCTGCTCGTCTTCGCCATCATCACGCTGGTCGGCGTCAGCTTCGTGGGTGCCCGCTATGCGCGGCTCGACCGCCTCGTCCTCGACCAGAGCTACACCGTGGTGGCCCACTTCGCCGACTCCGGCGGTGCCTTCGCCGGAGCGGAGGTGTCCTACCGCGGCGTGCGCGTGGGCGAGGTCAGCGAGCTGGTCCTCACCGACGACGGCGTCGACCTGGTGCTCGACATCGACGAGCAGCACGACGACATCCCGGCCGACGCCCACGCGCTGGTCGGCAACCGGTCGGCCGTCGGCGAGCAGTACGTCGAGCTGCAGCCGCAGAGCGACGACGGCCCGTTCCTCGAGGACGGCTCGGAGATCCACCGCGACCTGACGACGACGCCCATCCAGACCGACACGCTGCTCACCCACCTCGACGAGACCGTCCGGAGCGTCGACCAGGACGACCTGCGCACCGTGACCTCCGAGCTCGGCCTCGCCTTCCGCGGCGCCGGCGACGACCTCCAGACCATCCTCGACAGCAGCAGCGAGTTCATCACCGCGGCGGAGCAGAACTTCGACGTCACCGTCGACCTGATCCGCGACAGCAACACGGTGCTCAACGGGCAGATCGACTCCGAGCGCGCGTTCCGCCGCTTCGCCCGCGACCTCTCGACCTTCTCCACCACGGTGGCCGACCACGACCGCGACCTGCGCCGGCTCATCGAGGACGGCTCGCTCGGTGCCAACGAGCTGCGGGTCTTCCTCGAGGCCAACGAGGTCGAGCTCGGCGACCTGATCAACAACCTCGTCACGACCGGCGAGGTCGTGGTCGAGCACCTCGACGGCATCGAGCAGCTGCTGGTCCTCTACCCCTATGTCGTCGAGGGTGGCTACACGGTTGTCTCGAAGTCGCCGGGCACCGGGTTGTACGACGCTCACTTCGGCATGGTCCTCACCTCCGAGCCGCACGTGTGCCTCGGCGGCTACGAGGGGACCGACCGCCGCTCACCGCTCGACGGCAGCGACGCCGCCATGAACGAGGGCGCCGGCTGCACCGAGCCCGCCTCGAAGTCGAACGCGCGTGGCGCGCAGAACATCCAGGCGCCGCGGGCGGCCACCGGATGGGGGGCCGCGGACTTCGCCTACGACCCGGCCACGGGAGCCGTGACGTCCGACCACGCCGAGATCCAGCGGCTCACCGGGTCGCGTGCAGCCGCACCGCGGACCCTGGGCGAGGACAGCTGGAAGTGGCTCCTCCTCGAGCCGCTGCTCGGCGAGGGCGTGACCCCGGACGCCGAAAGTCGTTGACTCTGCAGACCCCTTGGAGGAGGGGCGATGCGTTCCAGGGAGGGAACATGTCCGTGCTGTCCGAGCTCGCCCGACCGGGCGACTCCGTTGAGACCCCGTCCGACGGGACCGGGTCCGACACCCGTGACCCCGCGCCGGCGCGCTGGCGGCTGCTGCTCGCCCTCGCGCTCACGCTCGTCGTCGTGGCCTGCGCCGCGCTCCTCGTCTGGCTCACGGCCGGAGGGCGCGCGTCCGCCGGCGGCGGCCTCGACCACACCGAGGAGCGCGAGCAGGTGATGAGCCTGACCGACCAGTTCGTGAAGCGGCTCGGCACCTACAGCCCCGACCTGCTGGACGACTCCGGCCAGATGCCCGCCTACCGCGAGCAGGTCCGCGAGGTCATCACGCCCAAGTTCGCGGCCGACTTCGACAAGGAGGTGGCCACGGCCGAGCAGCTCGTCGCGCAGGGCGGCATCACCCGCAGCGCCGACGTCTTCGCCACCGCCGTCTCCTCCGTCGACGACGACTCGGCGCGCGTGCTGGTGGCCGGGGCGTTCACCGACAGCTACCGCCAGGGCGAGGGGGCGAAGGCGCAGACGGTCGACCAGGAGCCGCTGCCGTTCCGCTTTACCGTCGACCTGGTGATGATCGAGGGGGAGTGGCTCGTCGACGACTTCACCCCCGTGAGCTCGCCCGAGGAGCCGGGCGCCGCCGACGGGAGCGCGAACCCGAGCACCGAGGGGAGCACGCCGTGACCGACGCACCCACCTGGTACGACGTCCTCGACGTGCCGCGCGACGCCTCCACCGAGGAGGTCCGCTCCGCCTGGAAGGACCGGATTGCCGACCTCGAGCCCGGCGACCGGCGCTTCGACATGCTCAACCGGGCGGCCAAGGTGCTGCTCGACCCGCCCGCCCGCGCGGCGTACGACGCCGGGTTGCGCCCGGAGCTGCCGGTCGAGGACGACGCCCCGGCCGCCCCCGCGCCGGTCGAGGAGGGCGCCCGGGCGCCCGTCACGGGGCCACGGGTCACCGACCGACCCCGTGGCGTGCCGTCCTGGCTCCTCGCCGGGCTGGGCCTCCTCGCGGCCGGCCTCGTCGTCGCGACCACCTGGACGTGGGCCGGGGCCGAGGCCGCAGGCGCCGACCCCGCGGTCAGGGAGGCGCAGGTCGCGGCGGAGCGCGCCGTCGTACCCGTGCTGTCCTACGACCACGAGACGCTCGAGGCCGACCAGCGCGAGGCCCAGGCGCTGATGACGGGCAGCTACCGCGAGGAGTACGACAAGCTCTTCACGGTCATCGAGGACAACGCCCCGCAGACACAGACCAAGGTCACCGCCTCGGTCGCGGCCTCGGGCATCGTGCGGGCGAGCGACGACCGCGTGCAGGTCCTGGTCTTCGTGGACCGGCCGACGACCAACAAGCTCAACGCCGAGCCGGTCGTCTACAAGGACCAGGTCACCGTCTCGATGCAGCGCGTGGACGGCGAGTGGCTGGTCGACGACCTCGTCACCTCTCCCGCCCAAGGGTAGGCATTCGGCGCGTTCTGCTTGACCGGTGGCGCTTCGACGTTCATAGTCGTGGCCAACGCGTGGAGCGTCCCTCACGGGAAATGAGCCCCGCGTTTGTGGCGTGTCCTGAGTTGCGCTATCGTGTCTCCTTGCGCCTGCCCTCAGATGCCCGACGCCTTCCGGACGGCCGTCGTGGTGGTCGGCCGGCGCCGATCACTCGCTCATCTGTGAGGACACCTCTTGGCCGTGCGCAGCTCTGCTGGTAACCACCGTCGCACCTCTTTCGCAAAGATCACCGAACCTCTCGAGGTTCCCCCCCTCATCTCGCTCCAGACGAGCAGCTTCGA
>DATIAJ010000110.1:0-9765 GCA_035458105.1 Nocardioides sp.
GTGATCGTGGTGTGCGCGCCGTCGCGGAGCAGGCGGAGCGCGATGTACATCCCGATCTTGGCGCGCCCGCCGGTGAGCAGCGCGCGCTTGCCGGTGAGGTCGGTGCGCTGGTCGCGCTTGGCGTGGCTCATCGCCGCGCAGCTCGGGCACAACCAGTGGTAGAACGCGTCCACCAGCGTGAAGTCCTGCTTGCAGATGTAGCAGCCGCGTGCGGTGATCAGCTCGCCGGCGAAGGCGCCGGGGGCGGTGGAGACCAGTGGGATGCCCGCGGTCTCGTCGTCGATCCGCATCGGCGAGCCGGTCGCCGTCCTCGCGATGATGTCGAGGTCGTGCTGGTGGCGCTCCATCCGGATCTCGGCACGGCGCTGCTTCTTGATGAGCTTGTACATGTGCGACGCGGCGCGCTTCATCGTGCGTACGTCGTCGTGGTCCGGCGGCAGCGCCGCCACGTCCTGCAGGACCTCGAGCGCGATCGCCATCTTGTCGGGGTCGATGCCGGTGGCGACCGGGGTGTCGTGCTGCTGTGTCACGGCAGGAGGGTACGGCGACTCCGGCGATCCACGGTCATCCGGGAATCGCGGGGCGTACGACGCCTCAGGCCTCGCGGGCCGGTGACCCGTTGATGCGCACCCGGTCGGCGCGCATCCCGTGCTCGACGCCCCACAGCACGGCCCGCGAGCGCGAGTCGACGTCGATCTTGCGGTAGGCCGAGCGGATGTAGGACTTGATGGAGTTGAGCGACAGCAGGGTGCGCTCGGCGATCTCCTGGTTGCTCAGTCCCATGGTGATGAGCGAGAGCACCTCGGCCTCGCGCGCGGTCAGGCCCTCCTCGCGGCCGGGCCAGTCGCCGCCGACGAGCGGCGAGCGTCCCCGCGAGGGCGAGACGACGAGCTGCCCCGACGAGATCGCGGTGAGGGCGTCGACGAGGCGGGCGGCCGGGAGGCTCTTGGACAGGTAGCCGCGCACGCCCTGGCTGAGGGTGTCGCGGGTCAGCCACGGCTGGAAGTTCCAGGTGTAGACCGCGACGGACCGGACCTGCGGGCTGTCGACGAGGTGTCGTACGGCGGGGCCGTTGCCCTGGCCCATCCCGAACGTGTCGTAGAGGGCGACGTCGACCGGTTGGGCGACGGGCTTGCCCGCCGCCAGCTCGACCACCTCCACGCGGTGGCCGTAGCTGCGCATCATCGCGTCGAGGCCGCGGACGACGACCTCGTCGTCGTTGACCAGCGCGACTCGAATCACCATGGGCCCAACGTACTGCTGTTTGCGCGACTTGGACCCGGGGTTCCGCCGAGTCGACTCAGATCGTGAGGGAACCCCACGCGGCGATCCCACCCTTGCGGCGGGTGGTGCCGGCGGTCCCGCGGCCGGTCAGGGGCAGCAGGGGTCGAAGCGGAAGCCGACGCCCCGGATGGTGCGGATCCACTGGTTGCTCCCGGCGGCGCTGCGGAGCTTGCGGCGCAGGTTGGCCAGGTGCACGTCGACGACGTGGGTGCTGTCGGGGACGAAGTCGCTCGCCCACACGGCACGCATCAGCTCCTCGCGGGGGACCACGACGCCCGGGTGGCCGACGAGGTGGGCCAGCAGGTCGAACTCGGTGCGGGTCAGGTCGACCTCCCGGCCGGACACCCGCACCTCGCGCGACCCGCGGTTGAGGGTCAGGTCGCTGCAGCCCTCGGAGCTGGTCGGATCGGGATCGGGGACCGGGTCGGCCGTCGGCGCCGCTGCGGGTGCGGGGCCCGGGTCGCTGCTGCGCGGACGCCGGAAGAGGGCAGCCACCCGGGCCTGCAGCTCGCGCATCGAGAACGGCTTGACCAGGTAGTCGTCGGCGCCGACCTCGAGCCCGATGAGGCGGTCCACCTCGGCCGTGCGACCGCTGACGACGATGACGTAGCAGTCGCTCGAGGTGCGGATCTGCCGGCACACCTCGACCCCGTCGATGTCGGGCAGCGTGAGGTCGAGCGTGACCAGGTCGGGACGCGCCTCGCCGATGAGCGCGAGGGCCTCGGTGCCCGTCCGCGCGACGGTGACGTCGAACCCGGCCTGGTCGAGGAGCTTGGAGATGGCGTCGCCGACGTCGTGGTCGTCCTCGACGACCACGGCTGTCCGTGCGTCCATCATCCGTCTGCTCCCCAGTTGACCGTTCACCTACCCAGCCGCGCCCGGCCTGAAACCGGGTGGGCACGGTCGGTCCTCCCCGCCTGCCGACGATGCTAGGCGTCGGCAGGTGGGGAGCGTGGTCGAACCGGGCGCAGCACCCCCCTACGAGGGGTTCACGCGTCCGTCGGCCGCGTCAGAAGTCCAGGCCCCGGGCCCAGTCCTCCGAGTCGATCCGGGCGACGAGGTAGGGACCCCCGCCGGCACGACGGTCCTGCTCCTCGCCCTCGCGGTCCATCCGGTAGCCGATGCCGCGGATCGTGTGGATCCAGGTGGCGTCGGAGTGCCGGCGCAGCTTGCCGCGCAGGTTGGCCACGTGCACGTCCACCAGGTGGTGGTCGTGGGTGAGCGCGCTGCTCCAGATCGCGAGCACCATCTCCTCGCGGGTGCACACCCGCGACAGGTGCGTCGCGAGGTACTCGAGGACGTCGTACTCGATGCGGGTCAGGTCGACGATCGTGCCGTTGACCTGCACCTCCCGACGAGCGGAGTTGATCACCAGCCCCGCGCCCGCGGAGATCGTGGTCGGCTCGTCCACCGGCTGGGCCGGGCTCGGGACCTGCGGGCTGCGGCCGTTGGCCGGCTCGTCCGCTCCTGTCGCGGTGCGAGGCCGCCGGAACAGCGCGGCCACGCGGGCGCGCAGCTCACGCGGCGAGAACGGCTTGAGGACGAAGTCGTCCGCCCCGACCTCGAGGCCGATCAGCTTGTCGACCTCGTCGGACCGCGCGGACACGATCACGATGTAGCAGTCGCTGTTCTCGCGGATGCGACGGCACACCTCGATGCCGTCCATGTGCGGCAGCGTCAGGTCGAGCGTGACCAGGTCGGGCGGATCGGCTGCCGCCGCGCTCACCGCCTGCCGTCCGTCGGGCGCCGAGGTGACCCGGAAACCCGCCCCCTCGAGGGTCTCCACCAGCGCTGACGAGATGTCCGGATCGTCCTCGACGACCAATGCATGTAGCTCTTGCACGTCAAACCCCCACAGTTCAAAGGCAAGGGCCCCACGCCCTCGCCGTGACACCGCCCGAACGATGTCGCTCGATGCTAATGCCATCAACGGCACAGAACTAGGAGAGGTCTGAGGCGCGAACGGGCTGTCTAGACCGGCCGAAGTTGACGGAATCTGCGGCGGGAAAAGCGTCGGGATGCGCTTTCCCCGGCTCAGGAGAGGTCGATGGCGCGATTGACCCAGACGTGGTCCACGACCATCCCGACACGTTCGTACATCGGCAGCGCTCCCGTGCGCGAGTCGGTGCTCAGCTCGGAGGTACGGGTGCCGTGCTCGCGGCCGCGGGCGAACGAGTCCACGAGCAGCGCCTGGGCGATCCCGCGGTTGCGCTGGTCGCGGCGCACCGCGAGCCGGTCGACATACGCCGTCGCGCCGTCGTCGGAGACCAGGACGAGCGAGACGCCGACGACGGCCCCCTCGGGGTCGAGGGCCACGCGCAGGTTCCACGGCTCGAAGCCGGGCCGGCCCGAGGTCGCGGCCGCGAAGTCCTCGAACGACTCCCGCTCGCGCACCGACCACTCGAGGAAGGCGTCCTCGAGGACGTCGTGGGCGGCTCGCAGCTCGTCCGGCTCGGCGGTGCGTACGACGTAGCCCTCCGGCAGCCCGCGCTCGGGGATGGTGGCGCCCTCGGGCAGCTTCAGCACCCAGCTCGTCCAGCGGACGCGGAAGCCGAGCTGCTCCATCAACCGGTCGCCGGGCGAGCCCTGCGGGACGGGCATCCCGACGACGGGTGAGCCGACGCTGCGGCCGAGGTCGATGAGCCAGTGGGCCAGCCAGGTGCCGATGCCGCGACCGCGGTGGGACGGCAGGACGGAGGTGTCGGCGCGGTCGACGCCCATCAGCTCGGCGTACGCCACCAGGGTGTCGCCGTCGAAGACGCCGACCGAGCGGGCGGCCAGGTCGTGGCTGGGCTTGGCCCAGTCGCTGACGATGTCGGCCTCCTCGATGGCGACCTGCCCGATGTCCTCGAGCTCCTGGGCGGCCATCAGCCGGTGGACGGCACCGGCGTCGGACTTCTGCAACGGTCTCGTGGTGAGGCCCTCGGGCAGGACCGGCTTCGCATCTGGGGTCGCTTCTGGCATGGAGGGAGTGTGCTTGCTCACGTAGCGCCTTGTCGCGCGGTTATCGGGCCTCGGGGAATGTCGCGCAGGCGCGCGAGGCCCTACCGTGGCAGACGTGAGTGATGAGCAACCCGTAGCACCTGAACAGACCTTCTCCGACCTCGGCCTCGCGCCGGAGGTCCTCAAGGCACTGTCGGACGTCGGCTACGAGACCCCCTCGCAGATCCAGGCCCTGACCATCCCGCCGCTCCTCGAGGGGCGCCACGTGGTCGGCCTCGCCCAGACCGGCACCGGCAAGACGGCCGCGTTCGCCCTGCCGATCCTGTCGCAGCTCGACATGAGCCAGAAGACGCCGCAGGCCCTCGTCCTGGCCCCGACCCGTGAGCTCGCGCTCCAGGTCTCGGAGGCGTTCGAGAAGTACGCCGCCCACATGAAGGGCGTGCGCGTGCTGCCCATCTACGGCGGCCAGGGGTACGGCGTCCAGCTGTCCGCGCTGCGTCGCGGCGTGCACGTCGTCGTCGGCACGCCCGGTCGCATCATGGACCACCTCGAGAAGGGCACGCTCGACCTGTCCGAGCTGCGCTTCCTGGTCCTCGACGAGGCCGACGAGATGCTCAAGATGGGCTTCGCCGAGGACGTCGAGACGATCCTCGCCGACACCCCGGACGACAAGCACGTGGCGCTGTTCTCCGCGACGATGCCCGCGCAGATCCGCCGGATCTCGAAGAAGTACCTCGCGGACCCGGTCGAGATCACCGTCAAGAACAAGACGACGACCTCCTCCACGATCACCCAGCGCTACCTGATCGTGTCCTACCCGCAGAAGGTCGACGCCCTCACGCGCATCCTGGAGGTCGAGAACTTCGAGGGGATGATCGTCTTCGTCCGCACGAAGAACGAGACCGAGACGCTCGCCGAGAAGCTGCGGGCCCGCGGCTACTCCGCGATGGCGATCAACGGTGACGTCGCCCAGGTGCAGCGCGAGCGGACCGTCAACCAGCTCAAGGCCGGAAAGCTCGACATCCTCGTCGCCACCGACGTCGCCGCCCGTGGGCTCGACGTCGAGCGCATCAGCCACGTCGTCAACTACGACATCCCGACCGACACCGAGTCCTACGTCCACCGCATCGGCCGCACCGGCCGTGCCGGTCGCTCGGGCGACTCGATCGCCTTCGTCACGCCCCGCGAGCGCCACCTGCTCCGCGCGATCGAGAAGGCCACCCGCCAGCCGCTGACCCAGATGCAGCTGCCGACCGTCGACGACGTCAACGCCACCCGCCTGACCCGCTTCGACGACCAGATCACCCAGGCGCTCACCCAGCCCGAGCGCATCGACTTCTTCCGCGACGTCGTGTCCCACTACGTCAGCGAGCACGACGTGGCGGAGGTCGACGTCGCCGCCGCGCTCGCCGCGGTGATGCACGGCGAGCAGCCGCTGCTCCTCGACCCCGAGCCGGAGCCGCGCACCCGCTCCTTCGAGGAGCGCTCGAGCCACGGCGGCAAGGCCGACCGGGCACCGCGCGAGTCGCGCAGCGGGCAGCCGATGGCGGCGTACCGCATCGAGGTCGGCAAGCGGCACAAGGTCGAGCCGCGCCAGATCGTCGGCGCGCTGGCCAACGAGGGCGGGCTCTCCCGCGGGGACTTCGGCTACATCTCGATCAAGCCGGACTTCTCGGTCGTGGAGCTCCCCGCCGACCTGCCGCCCGGCACGCTCGACCGGCTGTCCGGCACCCGGATCTCCGGCAAGCTGATCGAGATCAAGCCCGACAAGGGCCCCTTCCGCGGCCGCCCCGGCGGCGGGCACGGCGGCCCCCGCAAGGGCGGCGGCTACCAGGGCAAGCGCCCCCGCGACTGACCGGGCGCTTCCTCGCGCTCCATCGCGTCGACCGGGCACTTCCTGCCCGTCCTGCACCCTGACTGGGCACTTCCTGCCGGTTCCCGAGACATGACAGCGCCCCCACCCTCGTACGAGGAAGGGGGCGCTGGCGCCTACAACAGGCAGGAACTGCCCGGTGAGTGCCGCTGACGGGCAGGAAGTGCCCGCTCGGCGTCCGTGATGGGCAGGAAGTGCCCGCTCGGCTGCTGTCAGGCGTTGCGGATCGCCGAGACGTCGAACTCGAGCTTGATCTTCTCGGAGACCAGGACGCCGCCGGTCTCGAGCGCGGCGTTCCAGGTGAGGCCCCAGTCCTTGCGGTTGATGGTGGTCTCGCCCTCGAAGCCGACGCGGAGGTTGCCGAAGGGGTCACGGGCCGAGCCGGTCTGCTCGAACTCGATGGTGACGGGCTTCGTGACGTCCTTGATGGTCAGGTCGCCGGTGACGGTCCAGTCGGAGCCGTCGCGCTTCACGTCGGTGGAGGTGAAGGTCATCGTCGGGTAGGTCTCGACGTCGAAGAAGTCGCCGGACCTGAGGTGGCCGTCGCGGTCCGCGCTGCCGGTGTCGACGGACGCGACCTGGATGGTGAGGTCGACCTTGGAGGCGGACGGGTTCGCCTCGTCGATGCGGGCGGTGCCCTCGAAGGCGCCGAACTGGCCGCGGACCTTGGTCACCATCGCGTGGCGCGCGACGAAGCCGAGGCGGCTGTGGCTCGTGTCGATCGTGTAGTCGCCGGTGAGGTCGTCGATAGCGGTGGTGGGGGCGTCGAAACCGGTGGTCATGGGTGCTCCTGGAGTTCTCGTCGGGTTGGTAGAACTTTCAACCACCATAACCGAGAGACCCTGAGGTTCATTCCCGGGTGCCGCGACCAGCTGGTCGCCGGCGCACACATGCCGACGAGCCACGCCCCGGGGGGGGCGTGGCTCGTGCGAAGTGACCTGAGTCAGGCGGCTCGGGTGGCGACCGTGTCGACGGTCGTCCAACGTGCCTCCATGCGGGTGCGACCCGATGCATCCGTGACGGCGACCCAGGTGCACACCGGCGCGCCGGTCATCGACTGCTTGCTCATGTGACACCTCCCGTTCACCTTGTGTTCACCTAAGGTAGCACATCCCCACCGGTGCACCAGCTTTTCGCTCGAGATCGGCTGACGTTCCCCACTCGTGGCGTCGGCACGCGGTGCAGGCTCGCCGCATCCCCCACTTGCGACAGGTGTGACAGCGCGAGAAGGGCCCCACGTGGGGCTGTTGGCGGAGACTTGCCCGATTTCGGGCAGGAAGTTGCCCTTCGCCGTCACCTCGGCCCATCATCGTCCGGTGCCGGACCCCGCCCTCGTCGCCCATGTCGTCGCCACGACGTCGTTGACGCCGGGGGAGGCCGCCCGGGTCATCGAGGACGTCATCGCCTTCCACGCCCAACCGGTGGAGGACTACGTCCGGGCGCGCCACGCGAGCCTCAAGACGTACGGCGCCAAGAACCCCGAGATCTTCGCGCGCATCGCCGAGGAGCTCCCCCAGCGCGTCGTGGCTGCCCCCGAGCTCTCCGAGCGGCAGCTGCGGCGCATCGTCTACGGATAGATCTACGGACAGGAAACGACCAACATGTGTGGAATCGTCGGCTACATCGGCCGCCAGGAGGCGGCCCCGGTCGTCCTCGAGGGGCTGACCCGGCTCGAGCACCGCGGGTACGACTCCGCGGGCGTCGCCGTCCTCGGCACCCGGGGGATCCGGGTGGCCAAGCAGGCCGGGCGCGTCCGCGACCTCGGTGACGCGCTGCCCAAGCGGTTCGCCGGCGCCACCGGCATCGGCCACACCCGCTGGGCCACCCACGGACCGGCCACCGACGCCAACGCCCACCCCCACACCGACGAGGCCGGCCGGGTCGCGGTCGTGCACAACGGCATCATCGACAACTCCGCCGCCCTGCGCGCCGAGCTGACCGACGCCGGCGTCGAGCTGGCCAGCGACACCGACACCGAGGTGCTCGCCCACCTCGTCGCCCGCAGCGACGCCGACACCTTGGAGGGCAAGGTCCGCGACGCCCTCGGCGCGGTGGTCGGGACGTACGGGCTCGCCGTGCTCCACGCCGACTTCCCCGACCGCATCGTCGCCGCCCGCAACGGCAGCCCGCTGCTGGTGGGCGTCGGCGACAAGGAGATGTACGTCGCCTCCGACCTCGCCGCGATCGTGCGCCACACCACGACCGTGGCGGCCCTCGACGACGGCGAGCTGGCCACCGTGACCGCCGCCGGCTTCAGCACGATGCGCCACCGCGACCTCGTCGCGACCGGGAAGACCGCCGCGCAGCTCGACGTCGACGCGGCGTCGTACGAGGCGGGCGAGCACGAGTCGTTCATGCGCAAGGAGATCCTCGAGCAGCCGACCACCGCCCAGGCGGTGCTGCGCGGCCGGCTCGACGAGCGCTTCGGCACCGCGCACCTCGGTGGCCTCGACATGGACGCCCGCGAGCTGCGAGCGGTGCGCCGCGTCAAGATCCTGGGCTGCGGCTCGGCCTACTACGTCGGCCAGATGGGGGCCGCGCTGATCGAGGAGCTGGCCCGGATCCCGGCCGACGCCGAGGCTGCGAGCGAGTTCCGCTACCGCGACCCGGTGATCGAGCCCGACACCCTCTACGTCGCGGTGAGCCAGTCCGGCGAGACCATCGACACCCTGCTGGCGGTGCAGGAGGTACGCCGCAAGGGCGGGCGCTGCGTCGGCCTGGTCAACGTCGTCGGGTCGGCGATCGCCCGCGAGTGCGACGGCGGGATCTACCTGCACGCCGGGCCGGAGGTCGCCGTGGCCAGCACCAAGGCGCTGACCAACATGTTCCTCGCCTTCGCCCTCCTCGCGCTGCAGCTGGGGCGGGTGCGGGACCTGTCCATCGCCGACGGCAAGCGCCTCGTCGCCGGGCTGGAGAAGCTGCCCGGGCAGATCGAGGAGGTGCTGGCCGGCGAGGCCGACCTGGTCGAGGTCGCCAAGGACCTGGCCGAGGCGCGGAGCCTGTTCTTCATCGGCCGCGTCCGGGGCTTCCCGGTGGCGCGCGAGGGTGCGCAGAAGTTCAAGGAGATCAGCTACCGCCACGCCGAGGCCTACCAGACCTCCGAGCTCAAGCACGGCCCGCTGGCGCTCATCGACCCCGAGGTGCCGACGGTCGCGCTGGTGCCCCACGACGAGCTGGCCGAGCGCAACGTCGGCGCGCTGCACGAGATCGAGGCGCGCAAGGGCCCGCTCGTGGTGATCACGCACGAGGACGTCGACCTCGGGGAGGTCAGTGCCCGCCGGATCGTCGTACCCCGCAACGAGCCCGAGCTCGACCCGATCCTGCTCAACGTGCCGCTCCAGCTGTTGGCCTACCACGCGGCGCAGCACCTCGGTCACGACATCGACAAGCCGCGCAACCTGGCCAAGTCGGTCACCGTCGAGTGACCTCCTCAGGGGTCTGGGACGCCCGGAAATGGACTGGGCGCCCCTTGCCGCATGGGGTCGGCAAGGGGCGCGCCGTGGAGAACCTTCCCACCCGGTCCACGTCCTGTCCGTGGATCGATGGAAGTGCCGACGGATTTTGCTGTCGGCTGCATCACGTGCCGGTGACGGCCCCCGCCGCGAGCTGCATTGCCCTACGCGCCAGCGGCTCGGCCGCGGCGCGGTCCTCGGCGACGAGCCCGA
>DATIAJ010000111.1:0-5317 GCA_035458105.1 Nocardioides sp.
GGGACTCCTGCTCCTCCGTGGTGGGAGAGCGGCGAAGGTCGGCTGGGCCGGAGTGATCGCCTTCCACGTCCTGCTCATGTCCTTCGGGTTCGGGTTCTGGTTGTGGTGCGTCCCCGCGCTGCTGCTGCTCGTCCCGGTGGCGCGCGCGGACTGGCCGGCGCTGGGCAGCGGGTCGACCCCGACCTCCGTCCGAGCCGTCCCCGCCCCGCCCACCGTCCCGGCGGCGCCTCCCCCGCCCGCAGCCGCTGGGGCCCCGCCGACCAGCACCCGGACGCGCTGGTCGACGTGGGTGCTCGCCGCCGCGGTGGTCGGGGCGTCGCTCTACGGCCTCCTCGCCGAGACGCCGTACCGGTCGTTGCCCGAGGCGACCGTGGTGTCGGCGCAGGCCCAGGACGCCTGCAGCATCGTGGTGGCCGCGATCCTGGTCCTTCTCGTCCGCCCCGGCGTGACCTCGACCGCGTCCTACCTCGCCCGGCTCGGACTGCTCGGCTACCTGCTCTACAGCTACCTGATCTACGTCACCGGCGTCCCGATGAACCGCGTCTTCCTCGTCTACGTCGTGATCGTGAGCCTGTCCGGGGCGGGTTTGCTCGGCGGACTGCACCACCTCGTCGTGCGGCCGCCGGCCTCGACCGCCTCGCCCCGGCTGACCCGTGCCACCGGATGGGTGCTGGTCGTCACCGCCGTGCTGTTCGCGGGGCTGTGGCTCTCGATGCTGCTGCCGTACGCACTCGGCGGCCCCAGCCCCGAACCAGAGGGCGTCGGCGGCACGCCGTTCCCTGTCTTCGTCCTCGACCTCGCGGCGGTCCTGCCCGCGATCGCCGCCGTGGGAGTCCTCCTCCTGCGCGGGCGCGCCGTGGGGGCTCCACTGGCGGCGGTCGCGCTCCTCAAGATCCTCACGCTCTTCACCGCGCTGTGGGCCGGGCCCGTCCTGGCCGTCGTCACCGACGCCGACGTCGAGCTGGGGCCCGACGCGGTGCCCAGCCTGCTGCTGCTCGCGGCGAGCGCGTGGCTCACGACGCGGTGGCTCCGGTCCTTCCCACCCGATCCACAACTCGTCCCCGACCATCTCCCCGATCGTGAGAGGAGCACGTCATGACCGCACTGGTCGTCCACGAGTCCCACTGGGGCAACACCCGTCAGGTCGCCGAGGCGATCGCCGACGGCCTCGCCGACAGCGACGGCGGGCCGGTGCAGGTCGTCGACGTCGCGTCAGCGCCCTCCCCGCTGCCCGAGGGGGTCGACCTCGTCGTGCTCGGCGGCCCGACCCACGCCTTCTCGATGAGCCGGCCAGCGACCCGGCGAGACGCGCACGACCACGGCGCGGAGCCCGGGCACGAGGGTCGGGGCATCCGCGAGTGGCTCGCCACCCTGCCCACCGGCGACACCTCCTGCGCCGTCGCCACCTTCGACACCCGTGCCGAGCAGGTGCGCCGGCTGCCCGGCTCCGCGGCCCGCGCGGCCGGCCGCTTCGTCTCCCGCCACCGCCTCGGTCGGATGGTGGCCACGGAGTCCTTCTACGTCGAGGACTCCCCCGGCCCGCTCGTCGACGGCGAGCTGGAGCGGGCGCGAGCCTGGGGCAGGGCCCTGGCCGCGCTGGCGTAGCGGCCGCCGCGGAGCGGAGCCCGCTGTGGGCATCGTCTCAGTGTGAGCGTCGGCGCATACTCCCGGTTTGCGCACGCGTGTCCTTGTTTGGTCTGGTCGGCGGATGGCCACCGGAATCGAGCATCCCCGAGACCTGCCCACACCCGACCTCGTCGACGACCCCCACCCCGCGCTGGACGCGGCCATCGAGCCCACGACGCCTCGCGAGACGGGCCTGGACAAGGTCGTCTTCGGCGTCACAGCGGTCGTCAGCCTCGCCTTCCTGCTCTGGGGCTTCCTCAACACCGACAGCCTCGCCACCGCCTCGGGCACCGGGCTCGGCTGGACGATGAAGAACACCGGTTGGCTCTTCGTGCTCACCTCGAGCGCCTTCGTCGTGTTCGTCATCTGGCTGGCGCTCGGCAAGTTCGGCAACATCCCCCTGGGGCGCGACGACGAGGACCCGGAGTTCCGGACCATCTCGTGGGTCGCGATGATGTTCAGCGCCGGCATGGGCATCGGGCTCATGTTCTACGGCGTCAGCGAGCCCATCACGCACTTCGTCACGCCCCCTCCCGGCACCGGTGACGCCGGCAACGCGGCAGCGGCGGAGCACGCGATGGCCACCACCATGTTCCACTGGACCCTGCACCCGTGGGCGATCTACGCCGTCGTCGGTCTCGCCGTCGCGTACGGCGTCTACCGCAAGGGCCGCCTCCAGCTGATCAGCTCGGCCTTCGAGCCGCTCCTCGGCCACCACGCGCACGGGCTGGGCGGCAAGGCGATCGACATGTTCGCCATCTTCGCGACCCTCTTCGGCTCCGCCACCTCACTGGGCCTCGGCGCCCTCCAGATCGAGTCCGGCCTGCAGATCGTCGCCGGGCTCGGTGACACCGGCAACGGCGTCCTGGTCGGCATCATCGCCGTCCTCACCGCCGCCTTCGTGCTCTCGGCCGTCTCCGGTGTGGCCAAGGGCATCCAGTGGCTGTCCAACATCAACATGGTCCTCGCCGTGGGGCTCGCCCTGTTCGTGTTCGTCGTCGGCCCCACGGTCTTCATCCTCAACCTCGTGCCCACCTCCATCGGCAGCTACGTCGCCGACCTGCCGATGATGGCCGCGCGCACCGCCGCCGAGGGCGACGAGGTCAGCACCTGGCTCTCGACCTGGACGGTCTTCTACTGGGCTTGGTGGCTGTCGTGGACGCCGTTCGTCGGCATGTTCATCGCCCGCATCTCGCGCGGTCGCACCATCCGCCAGTTCGTGACCGGCGTGCTCCTGGTCCCGAGCCTCATCAGCGTCGTGTGGTTCTGCATCTTCGGCGGTGCGGCCATCGACCTGCAGGAGAAGGGCACCGACATCGCCGGTGCGGGCGGGCTGGAGAACCAGCTCTTCAGCACCCTCGAGGCCTACCCCCTCGCCACCGTGTCGAGCATCGTCGTCATGGTGCTTGTCGGCATCTTCTTCGTCTCCGGCGCCGACGCTGCATCGATCGTGATGGGCTCGCTCTCCGAGCGCGGCACGATCCACCCGAGCCGCCCGACGGTCATCTTCTGGGGCGTGGCCACCGGTGCCGTCGCTGCGGTGATGCTGCTCGTCGGCGGCGCGGACGCCCTCAGCGGGCTGCAGACCATCACGGTGATCGCGGCCCTGCCCTTCGTGCTCATCATGATCGGCCTGGCCGTGGCGCTGGTGAAGGACCTCGCCCAGGACCCGATGGTCGTGCGGCGCAAGTACGCCATCGAGGCCGTCGAGGCCGCGGTCATCACCGGCGTCACCGAGCACGGCGACGACTTCGTCCTCTCCGTCGAAAAGGGTGAGGTCGAGAAGGGTGAGGTCGAGAAGGGTGAGGTCACCGACGGCGCGAGCGACACCACGACCGCCGGGCAGCGGGCCTGACGCCTAGGCTCGTTCGCATGACCACCGACCCTCTGCGCATCGGCTTCGTCACCGGCGCGACCCCCGACAAGTGGGCCCGCCACTGGCGTGAGCGCCGCCGCGAGCCCCTGGAGCTCGTGCCGGTGACGGAGGCCGACCAGCTGGACGGCGTGCGCGACGGCAGCCTCGACATGTCGCTCGTGCGCCTTCCCGTCGACCGCGACGGACTGCACTGCGTCCGGCTCTACGACGAGCTGCAGGTCGCCGTGGCGTCCCGCGACCACGTGCTCGCCGCGGCGGACGAGGAGGTCACGACGGCCGACCTCGTCGACGAGCAGCTGGTCCGACCGCACCCGAGCGGGTGGGCGCCCACCGTCGAGCAGCTCGACTGGCCGCCGATGACCGAGCAGGAGGCGATCGAGACGGTCGCCGCCGGCACCGGCATCGTCGTCGTACCGATGTCGGTCGCCCGGCTCCACCAGCGCAAGGACGTCGTGACACGCGTGGTGTCCGACCTGGAGCCCACCACCATCGCTCTGGTCTGGCGCGTCGAGCGGGACGACGGCGTCACCCAGGCGTTCGTCGGCGTCACGAAGGGGCGCACGGCCAACACCTCGCGCTGAGGCTGCCGGTCGCCGTTCAGCCGTCCCGGGGAGCCGTGAGGGCGACCCGCGTCGCGGCCGGTACGAAGCCGTGCGCCGCCAGCCGGGCCGCCTCGTGCTCGTCGCCTGTCGCTGCGAGCGCCGTGACGTGCCGCGCGTGGCGACGGGTCTCCGCAGCGGCGGCGGCGAACGCGGCGTCGGCGTACGCCTCGTAACCCGCGGGTGCGAAGCTCGCGCCCATCCGCGCCGTGTCGGCCAGCACCCGGCTGCGGCTGCACATCGCGACCGGCTCGCCGTCGACCTCCCACAGCGCCAGAGCACCGGTCGCGAGCGGATCGTCGACGACGTACGCCCGGTCGCTGGGGTCGCCGGGCAAGGCCGCCATCAGCTGGTCGAACCACCGGTGCAGCAGGGCCCGGTCTTCCGGACCCGCGGTGCGCGGACGCCCGGCGCAGGAGGGCGCCGCCGGACGCCCGTCGAGCACGTGCACCGTGAAGGACCGCGCCGGCACCAGGCGCGTGCCCACCTCGGCCCACGCGTCCACGACATCGTCGACGACCACCTCCGGCACGCCCAGGGCGTCCGGGTGCGGCAGGACTGATGTGAGCTCGATGAGGTCGGCACGGGGCATCCGGGTCAGCAGTGGGTTGTGCCGCGGCGCCCGGACGTACGCCCCGCTCACCGTGCCGTCGTCATCACTCCACCAGCCGCAGGCCAGGCCGTCCGCCGTGGGTTCCGTCGCGAGGAGGTGGCCGACCTCAGCCAGCAGCGGCGCGTTCTCGACGGGGTGCTCGGCGAGCCATGGTCCAGCCGCGTGCCAGAGCTCGGCCGCATCGGTCGTCAGGTGCCAGGCCACGGGCCCGATCGTCCCACGGCGCCGTGCTCCCGGTCAGGGGCCATAGACCGACACGACCACCATGGTTCCGACCATCAGCAGCAGGAGCGGCAGGAGCACCCAGAAGTACTCCGTGTCGATCCACTTCTTCTTCGCGTCGGGGTCCCACGGACCCTGGGGTCGGTCGCTGCCGGGGTTGATGAGCATGGGCTCACCCTCCCACAGCGCGCGGCCTCGACGGCGCGTCTCTGGGCGATGTCCCCGCCATGAGAACGTCCCACAGGTCGGTCAGAAGCGGTCAGTCACGGTGCTTGCCGCGGCGGGAGTGGGGGGTGGCGAGCACGGACTCGACGCGGTCCTGGTCGTAGACCTCGCCGAGCCAGTCGAACAGTCCGCGCAGCACCTCGGGATCGGCCACGT
>DATIAJ010000112.1:0-3047 GCA_035458105.1 Nocardioides sp.
GTCGGTGCTCAAGGACGGCGGCGTCGCGGTCAAGGACATCGACCACGTGGTCCTCGTCGGCGGCTCGACCCGCATGCCGGCGGTGACCGAGCTGGTGACCGACCTGCTCGGCGGCAAGCAGCCCAACAAGGGCGTCAACCCCGACGAGGTCGTCGCCGTCGGCGCCGCGCTGCAGGCGGGTGTCCTCAAGGGCGAGGTCAAGGACGTGCTTCTCCTCGACGTCACCCCGCTCTCCCTCGGCATCGAGACCAAGGGCGGCGTGATGACCACGCTCATCGAGCGCAACACCACCATCCCCACCAAGCGGTCGGAGATCTTCACCACCGCCGACGACAACCAGCCGTCGGTGGAGATCAAGGTCGCCCAGGGCGAGCGCCAGATGTGGAGCCAGAACCAGCCCCTCGGCAACTTCGAGCTGACCGGCCTCCCGCCGGCCCCGCGCGGCGTGCCGAAGATCGAGGTCACCTTCGACATCGACGCCAACGGCATCGTGCACGTCTCCGCCAAGGACCAGGCGTCCGGCCGCGAGCAGTCGATGACCATCTCCGGTGGCTCGGCGCTCAGCAAGGACGAGATCGACCGCATGGTCAAGGAGGCCGAGCAGTACGCCGAGGAGGACGCCAAGCGTCGCGAGGCCGTCGAGGCCCGCAACCAGGGCGACCAGCTGGTCTACACGACCGAGAAGTTCCTCACCGACAACGCCGACAAGCTCCCCGACGACGTCAAGACCGAGGTCCAGGCCGACGTCGACGCCCTCAAGGAGACCCTCGGCAAGGAGGACGCCTCGTCCGAGGAGATCACCGCCGGCATCACCAAGCTCGGCGAGTCCAGCCAGAAGATGGGCGCCGCGATGTACGCCGCTGCGGAGGCCGACCAGGCTGCTGCGGGCGGTGCCACCGGGGCGACCGGCGAGTCGGACGACGACGTCGTGGACGCCGAGATCGTCGACGAGCAGAGCGACGGCACGACCGACGGCGACGCGACCGCCGAGGGTGAGTCCAAGTGACCGATCGCCCCGTCGACCCGACCGCGGGCCCCGAGGCGACCGACCTGCCGGAGGGGGAGCCCACCGTGGCTCCCCCTCCCGGGGGCGCCGGCTTCGGTGACGCCGCCGGCGAGATGGCCAACGAGACCGAGGTCGAGGAGCAGGTCGCCGGCGACACCGTCGCCGGCGACGGGCCCGGTACCGCCGAGGAGCGCCCGGGCCTGGAGCCCGGTGACGATGTCGACACCGAGGAGGATGAGCTCGCTGCCATGAAGGGTTCGCTGGCCGACCTGACCAACGACCTGCAGCGTCTGTCCGCCGAGTACGCCAACTACCGCAAGCGGGTCGACCGCGACCGGCAGCTGGTGGCCGAGGCGGCGGCCTACAAGGCGCTCACCCCGGTCGTCGAGGTGCTCGACACGATCGACCGGGCCAAGGAGCATGGTGAGCTCGACGGCGGCTTCAAGGCCGTCGCCGACCAGCTCGAGCGCGCGGTCACGAGCGCCGGCCTGGTCCGCTTCGGCGAGCCGGGCGACACGTTCGACCCGACGCTCCACGAGGCGCTCAGCCACCTCGGCACCGATCCCGAGGTCCAGGTGACGACGGTCAAGCACGTCGCCAAGAGCGGCTACCGCATGGGCGACCGCGTCGTCCGCGCCGCCCAGGTGCTTGTCGTCGACCCCGCCGACGCCTGAGCACACCCGTCCGATGACCGAGCCGATGGAGAGGAGGTTCACCCGTGGCTGACAACGAAGGCTTCCGCAACGACTGGGCGACCAAGGACTTCTACCAGGTCCTCGGCGTCCAGAAGGACGCCAGCGCGGCCGACATCAAGAAGGCCTACCGCAAGCTGGCCCGGGCGAACCACCCCGACTCCAACCCCGGTGACGAGGCCAAGCACGACATGTTCAAGGCCGTCGCCGAGGCCTACGACGTGGTCGGCGACGAGGCCAAGCGCAAGAAGTACGACGAGTTCCGCTCGCTCCAGGCTCGGGGCGGCTTCGGTCCCGGGATGGGCGGCGGGTTCGGCGGTGCCGGCGGCGGCTTCAGTGGCGGCGGGTTCAACCTCGACGACCTGCTCCGCGACCGCGGCGCGGCCGGCGGCGGTCTCGGCGACATGTTCGGCGACCTGTTCGGCGGCGCGCAGCGAGGACGTACCCAGCAGCAGGCCCGGCCCCGCCGCGGCGCCGACGTGGAGAGCTCGGCGACCATCGGCTTCACGGACGCGCTCGACGGCGTCACGGTGTCGCTGCGGCTGACCTCCGACGCCGCCTGCCCGACCTGCCAGGGCACCGGCGGCAAGCCCGGCACCCGGCCGCACATCTGCCCCGAGTGCGAGGGAGCCGGCTTCGTGGTGGCCGGCACGGGCGGGGCGTTCTCGATCAACGAGACCTGCCCGCGCTGCGGCGGCCGCCAGCTGGTGTACGACGAGGCCTGCCCCACCTGCCACGGCAGCGGTCGCGGCACCTCGGCGCGCACCATCCAGGCCCGGATCCCCGCCGGGGTGAAGGACGGCGCGAAGATCCGCCTGAAGGGCAAGGGTGCGCCGGGCGAGAACGGTGGCCCGGCCGGCGACCTGTTCGTCAAGGTCAAGGTCACGCCGCACCGGGTGTTCGGCCGCAAGGACGACAACCTCACCATCGACGTGCCCGTCTCCTTCGACGAGGCGGCCCTCGGTGGCGAGGTCAAGATCCCCACGCTCGGCGGGGCGCCGGTGACCCTCAAGCTGCCCCCGGGCACGCCCAACGGCCGCACGTTCCGGGTGCGCGGCAAGGGCGCCACCAAGCGCGACGGCAGCAAGGGCGACCTCCTCGCCACGGTCGAGGTGCAGGTCCCGGCCCACCTCGACCCGACCGCCCGCGAGGCCCTCGAGGCCTACCGGACGGCCACCGCCGGCAAGCCCCTCCGCGCAGGACTCTTCGAAGGATGAAGACACCCCACGACGTTCTTCGTCTCCCCCGCTGCGCTCCTCCGTCGAACAACGCCGCGGGGACCCCGACATGAGCGGGATGTTCCGGCCCCCGTCGCCCGACGCAGCGGTCTACGTCATCTCCGTCGCCGC
>DATIAJ010000113.1:0-6614 GCA_035458105.1 Nocardioides sp.
CAAGGTCGTCACCGACCGCGAGGGCATCGAGGCCGTCATGCCGGTCGGCAAGGACGGGCGCTTCACGTTCCCGGTCACCGACTACGAGGGCATGCAGGTCTTCGACGCCAACCTCCAGATCATCGACCACCTCAAGGCCGCCACGCGTGGCGAGGGTGAGCTGGGGAGCGTCACCCCCGGCACCGTCCTCGTGCGCCGCGAGACCTACGACCACTCCTACCCGCACTGCTGGCGCTGCCGGCAGCCGCTGATCTACAAGGGCGTCTCGTCGTGGTTCGTCGAGGTGACCAAGGTCAAGGAGCGCCTGATGGCGCTCAACCAGGACATCCGCTGGGTGCCCGAGCACATCAAGCACGGCCAGTTCGGCAAGTGGCTGGAGAACGCCCGTGACTGGTCGATCACCCGCAACCGCTTCTGGGGCTCCCCGGTGCCGGTGTGGAAGTCCGACGACGAGCACTACCCGCGCGTCGACGTCTACGGCTCCTTCGAGGAGATCGAGCGCGACTTCGGCCGCCTGCCGCGCGACAAGGACGGCAACCCCGACCTGCACCGCCCGTACGTCGACGACCTGACGCGACCCAACCCAGACGACCCTCGGTCGCCTGAAGAGGGCCAGTCGACGATGCGCCGCGTCACCGACGTCCTCGACGTCTGGTTCGACTCCGGCTCGATGTCCTTCGCCCAGGTCCACTACCCGTTCGAGAACAAGGACTGGTTCGACAACCACTTCCCCGGCGACTTCATCGTCGAGTACATCGGCCAGACCCGCGGCTGGTTCTACACGATGCACGTCCTGGCCGGCGCGATCTTCGACCGCCCGGCGTTCTCGACGTGCCTGAGCCACGGCATCGTGCTCGGCAACGACGGCCAGAAGATGTCGAAGAGCCTGCGCAACTACCCCGACGTGCGCGAGGTCTTCGACCGCGACGGCGCCGACGCGATGCGCTGGTTCCTCATGTCGAGCCCGATCCTGCGCGGCGGCAACCTCGTCGTGACCGAGCAGGGCATCCGCGACTCGGTGCGGCAGGTGCTGATCCCGCTGTGGAACAGCTGGTCGTTCCTCAGCCTCTACGCCAACGCGGCCAAGGGCGGTGAGGGCTACGACGCCACCTGGCGCACCGACAGCGCGCACCCGATGGACCGCTACATCCTGGCCAAGCTGCGCGACTACGTCGCCGCGATGACCGACCAGCTCGACAACTACGAGGTGGCCGCGGCGTGCGACTCGACGCGCGGCTTCCTGGACGTGCTGACCAACTGGTACATCCGCCGCTCCCGCGGGCGCTTCTGGGACGAGGACCCCGACGCCTTCGACACCCTCCACACGGTGCTCGAGGTCGTCTGCCGCGCCACGGCGCCGCTGATGCCGCTGACCACCGAGGAGGTCTGGCGCGGCCTGACCGGCGAGCGGTCGGTGCACCTGACCGACTGGCCGTCCGCCGAGGACCTGCCGGCCGACGAGTCGCTGGTCGCCTCCATGGACACCGTCCGCGACGTCTGCTCGGCCGGCTCGGCGCTGCGCAAGGCCGCCAACCTCCGCAACCGGCTGCCGCTCTCGCAGCTGACGGTCGTCACCGACGCCGACCTGACCGGCTTCGAGACGCTCGTCGCCGACGAGCTCAACCTCAAGGCCGTCCGGGTGCATGGGACCGACGCGCCCGAGGCGGCGTCGTACGGCGTCTCGCAGCGGCTCACGGTCAACGCCCGTGCCGCCGGGCCGCGCCTGGGCAAGGACGTCCAGCTCGCCATCAAGGGCTCGAAGTCCGGCGACTGGTCGGTCGCCGACGACGGCACCGTGACGGCCGGCGGGCTCGCGCTCGTCGAGGGGGAGTACGCCCTCGAGACGGTCGCCGGGTCCTCCGACGACGCCACGGCGATCGGCATGCTCCCGCGCGGCGGCTTCGTGGTGCTCGACACCGCCGTCACGCCCGAGCTCGAGGCCGAGGGCGCCGCCCGCGACCTGGTCCGCGCCGTCCAGCAGGCGCGCAAGGACGCCGGCCTCCAGGTCAGCGACCGGATCAGCCTGACCGTCGCCGGCCCCGGCGCGACGCTCGCTGCGGCCCGGACCCACGAGGCCCTCATCGCGGACGAGACCCTGGCCACCTCGGTGTCGTACGTCGACGCGGCGGAGGTGGACGTGCGGGTCGCCCGGGCCTGACCCGCGCCGCCACCCCCGGCTGGTTGGATGGGAGCCATGGCCCACCTCGACCTGTCCGCCGACGTCGTCACCCTCACGCAGCAGCTCGTCGATGTCTTCTCCGTCAGCCACGAGGAGCAGGAGATCGCCGACGCCGTCGAGGCGGCGCTCGCGGCGCTCCCGCACCTCACGGTGACCCGGCGCGGGCACACGGTCGTCGCGCGCACCCACCTCGGCCTGGGTGAGCGGGTGGTCATCGCCGGCCACATCGACACGGTGCCGCTCAACGACAACCTGCCCGCGCGGCTCGAGGACGGCGTCCTGCACGGCCTGGGCAGCTGCGACATGAAGGGTGGCGACGCGGTGATGCTCAAGCTCGCCGCCGACGTCACCTCGCCCAACCGCGACCTCACCTTCATCTTCTACGAGGCCGAGGAGGTCGACTCGGTCCACAACGGCCTGCGCAAGCTGACCGAGAGCGACCCCGACCTCCTGCGGGCCGACTTCGCGATCCTCATGGAGCCCAGCAACGCCTCGATCGAGGCGGGCTGCCAGGGCACGATGCGCGTCGACGTGCGCACGACGGGAGAGCGCTCGCACAGCGCTCGCAGCTGGAAGGGCGTCAACGCCATCCACCTCGCCGGGCCCGTCCTCAGCCGGCTCAACGACTACGTCGCGCGGCAGCCCGAGATCGACGGCCTCACCTTCCACGAGGGCCTGAACGCCACCGGCATCCGAGGCGGCGTCGCCGGCAACGTGATCCCCGACGAGTGCGTCGTCGAGGTCAACTTCCGCTTCGCGCCCGACCGCAGCGAGGCCGACGCCGAGGCGTTCGTGCGTGACTTCTTCGAGGGCTACGACGTCACGGTCACCGACATGGCGGCCGGTGCGATGCCGGGCCTCGACCGTCCCGCGGCGAAGGCATTCGTCGACGCGGTGGGCGGTGAGGCCGCACCGAAGTTCGGCTGGACCGACGTCGCGCAGTTCACCAGGCTGGGCGTCCCGGCGGTCAACTTCGGTCCCGGCGACCCGATGTTCGCCCACAAGCAGGACGAGCACGTGCCGACCGAGCACATCGAGCGGTGCGAGCGCATCCTCAAGGAGTGGCTCTCATGAGCACCCCCGGACGCAACCGGCACGGCGACCGGGTGGCGGGTCCCGTCATCGAGCGCCGCGGCCAGGTCCACGAGGGCAGCACCACCGACCAGCGCCTGCTCGACTCCCGCGGCGCGACCGACTGGGTGCACACCGACCCGTGGCGCGTGCTGCGCATCCAGGCCGAGTTCGTCGAGGGCTTCGGCGCGCTCGCCGAGACCGGCCCCGCCATCGCGGTCTTCGGCTCCGCCCGCACGCCGGTGGACCACCCGTTCTACGCGATCGGGGAGGAGGTCGGCCGCAGACTGGTGGAGGCCGGCTTCGCCGTCATCACCGGCGGCGGGCCGGGTGCGATGGAGGCCGCCAACAAGGGCGCCTGCGAGGCCGGTGGCGCCAGCGTCGGCCTCGGCATCGAGCTCCCCTTCGAGTCCGGCCTCAACCAGTGGGTCGACAAGGGCATCAACTTCCGCTACTTCTTCGCCCGCAAGACGATGTTCGTCAAGTACTCCCAGGGCTTCGTCGTGCTGCCCGGCGGCCTCGGCACCCTCGACGAGCTCTTCGAGGCGCTCACCCTCGTGCAGACGCGCAAGGTGACGTCGTTCCCCATCGTGCTGATCGGCACGTCCTACTGGTCGGGCCTCGTCGACTGGCTGCGCGAGACGGTGCTGGCCGAGGGCAAGATCAACGCCGCCGACCTCGACATGATGGTGCTCACCGACGACGTCGACGAGGCGGTGTCGCTGATGGTGGCCGCGCGTGAGGACCGCTGGCCCACGCCCGAGCCGGAGCGGCCCGAATGATGACGTGGTTCTTCGCCGTCCTCGTCGTGCTGGCCATGGGCGGCGTGGCGATGGTGGCCTCCGGGCGCGGCGGCTCCATGCCCCCGGCGTACGACGACCGGCCCGACCTCGCGCTGCCCGACGACCGCCCGATCGGGGCCGAGGACCTGCGCCGGGTGAGGTTCCCGCTCGCGCTGCGCGGCTACCGGATGTCCGAGGTCGACGCCCTCCTCGCCCGGCTGGCGAACGAGCTCGAGGAGCGGCCCGAGGACCGGCCCGAGGACCGGCGCGGCGACGAGCCCGGCGCCGGACCGGACAGCTCCGCCTCGTCTGGCGAGCCACCGCGCGTCTAGGGCAGACTGCCCGGTCATGTCGTTCCCGATCGTCGTCTGGATCCTCACGGCCCTCGCTGCCGTGGCGATCGTGCTGACCCGGTTGCGCCTCCGGGGTGAGGCCGCCGCGGGCCGCTTCTCGATCAGCAGCCGCGTGCCGCTCACGCACTTCGTGGCGGGCATCGTCGCCCTCGTCCTGTGGCTGGGTGTGCTGGTCGCCCCGGAGGACTCCTTCATCGGAGGACCCCTCGTCGGGATCCTCGCGATCGCGTTCTGGTGGGTGACCGCCATCTGCGGGCTGCTGATCCTCGCGCGGTGGCTCCCGGCGAAGGGGCGCCACGCGCCCGAGGCCGCCGGCGACTCGTGGAGCGACGGGCCCGGGCTGTCCCTGCTGGCCCACCTCGGCATGGTGGTCGGGGTCCTGGTCTTCACCTACGCCTACCTCTCGGCCGCCGTGTGACCGCCGCGCTGCGCACCTGGTCGGCGTACGCCGTCGTGCTGGTGCTGACCGCCGCCGGGCTCGCCCTGCCGGCGCAGGCGGCCGTCCGGGCCGGGGACGACGCCCGCCCGGCCGTCGTCGAGGTCCGCACGATCGGCCACTCGGTGAAGGGACGCCCGATCCGGGCGTGGCGGCTCGGTGAGCCGGGCAAGCGGCGGATGGTGCTCGTCTCGACGATGCACGGCGACGAGCCCCACACCCGCCGCATCCTGGAGACGCTGCGGGACGGTCGACCGGTCCGGGGCGTCGACCTGTGGGTCCTGCCAACGTACAACCCCGACGGGCTGGCCCGGGGCACCCGGCGCAACGCCCGTGGCGTGGACCTCAACCGCAACTTCCCGCACCGCTGGACGGACCTCGACGGCAGCCACGAGTCCGGCCCGCGGCCGGCCAGCGAGCCCGAGACGCGAGCCGTGATGACCTTCCTCGAGGAGGTCGACCCCCGCCGCGTGATCAGCTTCCACCAGCCGCTGCACGGCGTCGACACCGACACCAAGGACCCCGGCTTCGCGCGACGACTGGCGCGGGCGCTGCGCCTGCCCCGTACGTCCCTCGACTGCGGCGGGCTGTGCCACGGCACCATGACGATGTGGTTCAACCACCGCTTCCGCGGGTCCGCGCTCACCGTCGAGTACGGGAGCCGGCCCTCGCGCCACCGGATGGCCGTCCAGGCGCCACGCCAGGTGCTCGCCGCGATCGGCGCCCACCGCACGCGCCGCGGCTGATCCCCGCAGGTCGAGTGCGCTCGCGGCTGTGGTCGCCGCGGGGCTGCGCACTCGACCTGCGGCGACTCCTGCTCAGCGGCCGTGGAAGACCGGCTTCTCCTTGGCCATGAACGCGTCGACGGCCGCGAGGTGGTCCTCGGTGCCACCGGTGAGCGCCATCTTGTCGGCCTCGAAGGCCAGCGACTCCTCGAGCGGGTGCGCGGCGGCGTACGCCACCGCCTGGCGGATGGAGCCGAAGGCCACGGTCGGGCCCGCCGCCAGCCGGGCTGCGAGCTCGCCCACGGTCGGGGCGAGCTCGTCGGCGGCGACGACCTGGGTGGCCAGCCCCAGCTCGAGGGCCTCCTGGGCGGTCACGGTGCGCGGGAAGTAGAGCAGCTCCATCGCCTTGGCGCGGCCGACGAGGCGGGGCAGGGTCCAGCTCGACCCGGTGTCGCACGAGAGCGCGACACCCGCGAAGGAGGTGTTGAAGCCGGCGGAGTCGACGACGATCCGGAAGTCGGCCGCGAAGGCGAGACTCGCCCCCGCGCCGGCCGCGACGCCGTTGACCGCCGCGATGACCGGCTTCGGCATCGTCGCGAGGGCCAGCGCGATGGGGTTGTAGTGCTGCTCGACGGTCTCGGAGAGGGGTACGTCCGCCTCACCCTTGAGTCCCGCGAGGTGCTCCTTGAGGTCCTGGCCGACGCAGAAGGCCCGTCCGCTCCCGGTGAGCACCACGCACCGCACCTCAGCGTCGTCGGCGACCTGCTGGACGGTGTCGCGCAGGAGGTCCTTGGTGGCGACGTCGAGACCGTTCATGGCCTCGGCACGGTTGAGCGTGATGGTCGCGATGCCGTCCTGGACGTGGAGCAGGACGGGGGCCTCGGAAGTCGTCGTGGAGGTCGTCATGGCCGCAGTCTGCCCGACGAACATCGGGTGTCGTTCGCCCTGTGGTGCCGATCACGCGGGTCATGGGGGATAATGGACGTCGTACGACGCCGATCGAGGTGGCCAGCACGACTCAGCCGCCTCGTTTCGCATGTGAAGAGCCACATCCAGTGATGGCTGAAC
>DATIAJ010000114.1:0-6405 GCA_035458105.1 Nocardioides sp.
GGCCCAGGTGCCGTTGGTGATGAAGAGCTTCTGGCCGTCGATCACCCAGTCGGAGCCGTCGCGGACGGCGCGGGAGGTGAGGTTGCCCGCGTCGGACCCGGTGCCGGGCTCGGTGAGGCCGAAGCAGCCGAGCGCCGTCGCGGAGGCGAGCCGGGGCAGCCACTCCTGCTTCTGCTCCGCGGTCCCGTGGTCGAGGATGGACTTGCCGACCAGGCCGCTGCTCACCGACACGATGCCGCGCAGCGCGGAGTCGGCCCGGCCGAGCTCCTCCATGGCCAGGGAGTAGGTGACGTAGTCGCCGCCCACGCCGCCGTGCTCCTCCGGGATCGTGAGGCCGAAGAACCCCAGCTGGGCCATCCTCGGCACGATCGCGAGGTCGACCGACTCGTCGTGGTCCCACCGCATCCGGTGCGGGACGGCCTCCCGCTCGAGGAAGTCACGGGCCAGGTCACGGAAGGCCTGCTGCTCGTCGGTCAGCGAGAGGTCCATCAGACCGCGTCGACCATCTCGTGGTCGGTGACCCGGGCGGACAGCCGGGTGAGGTGGTGGCCGGCGTTGCCCAGCCACTGCTCGAGCACGGCGAGGTGCGCGGTCCCCACGCCGACGGCGTACTCCGCGGTCATGCCGATGCCACCGTGGAGCTGGATGGCCTCCTCCCCGATGTGGCGCGCCGCCCGGGACACCTGGAGCCCGACGCGGTCGGCGGCGTCGGCCACGACCTCGCGGTCGCCGCCGGCGATCGTCATGGTCGCCCAGTCGACGGTGCTGTGGGCGAGCTCGAGCGAGACGTACATGTCGGCGGCGCGGAAGGTGAGCGCCTGGAAGGTGTTGAGCGTGACGCCGAACTGCTTGCGGCTCTTGAGGTAGTCCGTGGTGGCACGCACCTGGCTCTGCATCACGCCGAGCGCCTGGTTGGCGCCCATGATCCGGGTCAGGTCGCTGATCGTGGCGATGCTGGCCGACAGGTCGCGACCGGGCTCACCCAGTGGTGTGGCCGCACTGCCCTCGAAGCGCACCGTGGCGGCCCGGGTCAGGTCGGCTGCGGCGTAGCCGGTGACCGACGTGGCGGAGGCGTCCACCAGGAAGACGCCGGTGCCCCCGCCGTCCGGCAGCGCCGCGGTGACGACGAGGAGGTCGGCGGACGCACCGCCCATGACGGGGTCGGCGACGCCGTCCAGGGTCCAGCCGCTCTCCGATACCGACGCGCGTACGTCGTCGGCGTCCGCGGCCCAGCGGCCACCGGGGGAGGTGTCGGCCACAGCGAGCAGGACCTCGCCGGCGCTGAGGCGGCCCAGCAGGTCGGCCTTCTGCTCGGTGGTGCCGACCGCGGCGACCAGGCCGCCCGCGTGGACGACCCCGGACAGGTAGGGCTCCGGCGCGAGCACGCGGCCCAGCTCCTGGCACACGATCCCGATCTCGACGGGTCCGGCGCCGACGCCGCCGTCGGCCTCGCTGAAGGGCAGCCCGAGGACGCCCATCTCGGCCAGGCGGCCCCAGAGGGCCCGGTCGAACCCCGGGTCGTCGGCCACCGTGCGGCGCCGCGCGTCGTGGTCGGCGTACGCCGTCGCGAGCAGGCCGCGGACGGCCTCGCGCAGGGCCTGCTGCTCGTCGTCGTAGGTGAAGTCCATCGTCGTCCTCTCTCCCCTCAGAGTCCCAGGATCGTGCGGCTGATGATCTGGCGCTGGATCTCGTTGGAGCCGCCGTAGATCGAGGCCTTGCGCAGGTTGAGGTAGGTCGGCGCCGCTCGCCTCGCCCAGCCCTCCTGGGGCGAGTCGTCGCCCGCACGGGCTGCGAGGGAGGCCGGGCCGGCAAGGTCGAGAGCGAGCTCGCTGACGGCCTGCTGCAGCTCGGTGCCCCGGAGCTTGAGGACCGACGAGGCCGGGTGCGGCGCGCCGTCGGACGAGTGCGCGACCACCCGCAGCGCGGTGAGCTCGAGGGCGAGCAGGTCGTTCTCCAGCTCGGCGACGCGGGCGCGGACGAGCGGGTCGTCCATCAGGTGGGCGGCGTCCCGCTTGAGGCCGGCGAGGGCCCGCTTGGTCGCCCCGACCGGCGCGACACCGACCCGCTCGTTGCCGAGCAGGAACTTGGCGATCGTCCAGCCCCCGTTGAGCTCCCCGACCAGCAGGTCGCCGGGCACCCGGACGTCGGAGAACCACACCTCGTTGACCTCGTGGCCGCCGTCGATGAGCTCGATCGGTCGTACCTCGACCCCGGGCGTGGTCATGTCGATGAGGAGCATCGAGATGCCGGCCTGCTTCTTCACCTCCGGGTCGGTGCGGACGAGGGTGAAGATCCAGTCGCCGTGCTGGCCCAGGGTGGTCCACGTCTTCTGCCCGTTGACGACCCAGTCGTCGCCGTCGCGCACCGCGGTCGTGCGCAGGCTCGCGAGGTCGGAGCCGGCGTCGGGCTCGGAGAAGCCCTGCGACCACCAGATGTCGAGGTTGGCAGTGGCGGGGAGGAAGCGCTCCTTCTGCTCCTGCGTGCCGAAGTGGGCGATCACGGGCCCGATCATGGACGCGTTGAACGCCAGCGGGATCGGCACGCCGGCGCGCTGCATCTCCTCGTGCCAGAGGTGCCGCTGGAGCTCGGTCCAGTCCTGGCCGCCCCACTCCACCGGCCAGTGCGGAACGGCGAGGCCCTCGGCGTTGAGGGTCTGCTGGGCCTCGACGATCTGGTCCCGGGTGAGGTGGCGCCCCTCGAGGACGGCGTCGCGGATCTCCTGCGGGACCTTGGTGGTGAAGAACTCCCGCATCCTCGACCGGAACTCCGCGTCGGCGGGGCTGAGCTCGAGCTGCATGTGACTCCTCGGTTCGGGGTCCGGGCGCGCACGGCAGGGGGCCGGCCGCACCATCATGGCGCGACCGGCCCAACCCGGCGAGCGGACTCAGCCCTGGGCTGCGTCGGAGTCGAGCACGAGGTCGGCGCTCTGCTCCTCACCACCGCTCGTCCAGGTGAGGGTCACCGTGTCGCCGGGGCGGTAGGAGCGGATGGTCGCGACGAGGGAGTCGGCGCCGGTGATCCGCTGGTCGTCGACGCGGGTGATCACGCTGCCGGCCTCCAGGCCCGCCTTGTCCGCCGTCGAGCCCGCCGTGACCTCGCGCACCACCGCGCCCGCGGCGTCGCCGGTCTGTGGGTCGCCGACCGACACGCCGAGTCGCGCGTGGGTGGGGGTCTCACCTGCCGCCATCTGGTCGACGATCGGCATCACCTCGTCGATCGGGATCGCGAACCCGAGGCCGATCGAACCCCCCTGCGACTGCTCACCGAACGGGGACTGCGAGGCCGCCGTGCGGATCGAGGAGTTGATGCCGACCACGGCGCCGGTCATGTCGACGAGCGGGCCGCCGGAGTTGCCGGGGTTGATCGCGGCGTCGGTCTGGATCGCGGGGTACGTCGTGGAGTTGCCCTGGTCGTCGGAGCCGACGTTGACCGGCCGGTCGAGCGCACTGACGATGCCGCTGGTGACGGTCGCGTCGAGGCCGAAGGGCGAGCCGATCGCGACCACGCCCTCCCCGACGCCGAGGTCGGCCGACTTGCCGATCGTGGCCGGGGTGAGGTCCGAGACGCCCTGCGCCTGGATGACCGCGGTGTCGGTGAGCGGGTCGGTGCCGAGGACCTCCGCCTCCGCGCTCGTGCCGTCGTCGAAGGACACCGTGACGCTGCCGCCCTCGGCTCCCTCGACCACGTGGTTGTTGGTCAGGATGGTGCCGTCGGCGGTGAGGATGATGCCGGAACCCGAGCCGGCGCCCTCGGCGGTGGTGACGTCGATCTTCACGACGCTCGGCAGCACCTTCTGGGCCACCGACTCGACCGACCCGTCGGCGGCAGGCGTCTCCGACTGCGCGGACACCTGCGACGTCGACAGCGGGCTCGCCGCGGACGACCCGTCCGACCCGTCCTGGGTGGCGTCCCACCAGGCGGCGCCACCGATGCCGGCCCCTCCACCGACCAGCAGGGAGGTGGCGAGGACGGCGGCGACCAGGCCCGCCCGGCCCCTGTTTCGCTCGCGCGACGGAGCCTGGGTGGGGTGCTGGACCGGGAGACCCGCCTGGGCGCCGTACGTCGGCGGGATCGGCTGCGTGTGGTGCACCTCCGTGCCGGTCCACCCGGAGGCGGCGCGCTGGTAGGGGTTCTCGTCGGCCGGCCGCGGGTGCTGGGGATTCTGGGGGCCGCCGTGCTGGGGGGTCTGTCCGTCGCTCATGTCATCGACGATGCGTCGGGACCCTGTGGATGCCCTGAGAACGCGCTGGGAAGGTGCAGAGACCTCACCGCGGATCACGACGCCGCCTCAGCGGGGCAGGTCCGGAAGCGCCTGCCACGCGGCCCACGTGAGGTCGCGGCCGACGTAGCGTGGCTCCTCCAGCGGCCACTCCGTGGCGATCCACCGTGGCACGAGCTCGTCGAGGGCCGCTTCCAGCTCGGTCCCCACGCACTCGTCCACGACCCACCAGGAGATCTCGGCGTCGGCTCCGGGCTTCTCCGGTGGGTCGATGTAGACGCACCCCAGCAACGCCGTCTCGTCGGTGTCGAACAAGGCGTAGTTGAACGACTCGTGGGTCTCCATCTCGGCCGCGTGGCGGGCGAGGTCGGCGCGGTCGGCCTCGTGCGTCATGTCGGCGGGCGGCCATCCCCACGCCTCGCCGTAGATGCTCCAGAGCCGCTCGCGCGAGCCCATCACGGCGACCATGTCGAGGTCGGTGTCCTCGGCGCGGATCGGCCGGAGGTGGTGGCCGAAGGGGACCTCGACCCGGGACGGGTGGCGGAAGTCGGCGGGCAGCCAGGTAGTGGGTGTGGGCGGCGTCGACATGGGACGTCCTCTCGGTGGTCAGGGTGGGGGGATCATCGGGCCGGCTCGGCGGCGAGCCGGCGGAGGGCCGCGAGACCGCGGCTGGTGTTGGACTTGACGGTGCCGGTCGAGCAGCCGAGCACCGCGGCTGTCTCGGCCACGCTCAGCTGTTCGTAGTAGCGCAGCGCGACGGCGGCGCGCTGCTGGGGCGGGAGCGCCAGGACCAGGTCCCAGAGGCGCCCGGCCGCCTCCGGGGTCACCTCCGGTGCGGCAGCCGGGCGCGCGGACCGACCGGTCTCCGGCACGGCGGCCGAGGCGACCTCGTCGCGCCGCCACGGCTGCCGCTGCCAGCTGACGTACTGGCGGGAGATGGTGCGGCGCACGTAGGCGTCCGCCGCGGCTCCCTCGCGGATGCCCTCCCAGCGGGGGAGGACCCGGACCAGGGAGTCCTGGAGCAGGTCCTCCGCACTGTGCGGGTCACCCGCGACGGCGCGCGCCCACCGGAGGAGCGCGGGCCGCCGCGCGGCGACGTACGACGCGAAGTCGGGCGCAGCCCGCACCTCGTCCTGCACGACGACGGTCATCTCAGGCCCGGCGCGCCTGAGACGAGCGCAGGAGCGCGATCGAGACGACGACCAGCCAGATCGGGCCGGTCATGCCCGCCATGTACTGCACGGGGCTGACCAGGAACAGCGTGGTCAGACCACCGAGCACCAGGCTGGTCCAACCGACCCAGCGGGCGAACGCGCCCTGCTTCAGCGCCGCGCTCGCCATGGCGAGCGCGGTGAGGCCGATGCCGCCCCAGAGCCAGGGGATGGTGCCGACCCAGTGGCCGAAGAACGCGACCGACTCGGGGACGAAGGCATCGTCCGGGGCGGCGAACGCGAAGGCGAACTCGGTCGTCAGGCCGGCGCCCATCAGCTGGGCGACGCAGACCATCACCAGTCCGATGGCGGCGACCCCGGGCACGATGCTGTCGGGGTGCGTGCGCTTCTGCAGGTGCCGGTGCAGGCCCGCGGCGAACACGACCAGCAGGGCGCACGACACCATGGTCGCGGTGTGGAAGGTCAGGATCTGCGGCACCAGCTCGGAGGTGGCCTCGGCGATGGCCACGGGGTCCCCGCCGTTGGCCGGGTCGTAGACGGCGTCGACCAGGCTGCTGGCCACGACGGAGGCGATCCCGGCGAGGCCGGCGCCGAGGCCGGCCAGCACCCACCCACGGCCGGGTGGCCGGGTCGGTGCGCTGGTGCTGGCGTCGCGATGCGGACCGGACGCGGTGGACGGATCGAGCGTGGTGCTCATCTGCGGCTCCTCAGGTGGTGGGGCACGGGTGCGTGCCGTGCCACCACCTTCGGGGCCCGCGACGCCGTCGACCACGGACAACCGCAGGTGTACGAGGGGTGTACGGGCCGGTGTCGGGGCGGGTGTCAGGCCGGGTCGGGCCCGCGCAGCATCGCTGCGGCCTGTACGGGGGAGAAGCCGCGCCCGGTGTCGAGGGCGTCGTCGTAGCGGTCGGCGCCGAGGTGCGACCGCGCGTCGTCGGCCGCCGCGGTGATGGCGTCCGGGTCGGGCCGGTAGTAGCCGTAGCCCTGCGCGCCCTGCGCCTCGCGGATCGCCTG
>DATIAJ010000115.1:0-5454 GCA_035458105.1 Nocardioides sp.
CGGCGAAGCAGCGGAAGGCCCTGGACGCCATCTCGACTCGGCTCGAGTCGACGCTGGTCCTCGCCGATGTCGACCTTGAGTCCTACGACGCCGTGTTCGTGCCCGGCGGTCATGGCCCGATGGAGGACCTCGCCGTCAGCGATGACCTCGGCCGCATCCTCGTGACCATGCTCGACGGCGGAAAGGTCGTCTCCTCGGTCTGCCACGGTCCGGCCGGCCTCCTCCCCGCGAAGCGCGCCGACGGCTCCTGGCTGTTCGCTGGGCGCAACCTGACCGCCTTCACCGACGCGGAGGAGGAGCAGGCCGGGCTCGCCGACAAGGCGCCCTGGCTGCTGGAGTCCCGTCTGCGCGAGGCCGGCGCGAGCTTCTCCTCGGGAGAACCGTGGGCGCCGTTCGTGGTGGTCGACGACACATTGGTGACCGGTCAGAACCCCGCCTCCAGCACCGAGGCCGCGCAGAAGGTCGTCGGACTGCTCACGTCCTGACCGAGCCCCCTCATCCCGAGCGGGTGAGGCGGCCCGGTCGGCGCAGCAGGAGGCTGGGCGGATGACACGCCTGGCCGAAGCGCCGCGAGTGCCGGTCGAGGGCGCCGTCCTCCAGGAGCCGCAGCAGGTCCTCGACGTCGCCCTGGGGGTGGCCGGCGCGGTCGTCGGCACCGGGGTGGCGCTGGGGCGTGCCGTCGTGGACCTGCCCCTGCTGCACCAGCGGATGATCTGGCGCCCTCGCTTCGTCCCCGAGCGCTGGCAACCTGCGACGCTGATCGGCGATGCGGCCCGGCACGGCGTCGCCCGCCGCACGGAGATGGTGCGGGCGGCGCAGTCGCTCCTCGACCACTGGGCGCCCGTCATGGTGGAGAGGGTGGTTTCCCGCCTCGACCTGACCGGGCTGGTCGTCCACCACGTCGACCTCGACGAGGTCGTACGAGCAGTGGACATCGACGCGGTCGTCGATCGCCTCGACCTGGACGCGATCGTGAAGCGGGTGGACCTCGACGCGGTCGTTGCGGGGGTCGACCTCGACGCGGTCGTTGCGGGGGTGGACCTCGACACGGTCGTGGCGGGGGTGGACCTCGACGCAGCAGTGGCAGGGGTCGACATCGACGCGATCGCCGCCAGGCTCGACCTCGATGCCGTGATCAGCCGGATCGACCTCGTCGCGATGGTCGAGGAGGTGATCGACGCCATCGACCTTCCCGCCATCATCCGTGACTCGAGCGGTTCCATGGCGTCGGAGACGATCCGTGGCGCGCGGATGACGGGGATCTCGGCCGACGAGGCCATCAGCCGGGGTCTCGAGAACCACCTGTTCCGGCGCCGTCGCAAGCGCGCCACGCCGGCGGAGCCGTCGTGAACGATCCAGAGATGGTGAGCGTCCCTCGGGAGGCGCGGTCCTTCCAGGGCGCCAGTGCCGGTGTCGTCACGCGCCTGATGGCGGGCGTCGTCGACGTGCTCGTGGTGGCCGTCGCCCTGGCCGGGTCGTACGCCGCCTGGGTCGGCCTCCGGTTCGTGCTCGACCCACGCGGCTTCCGCATGCCCGACCCCTCCCTCCTGTGGTCGATGACCCTGTACATCGCCTACCTCGTGCTCTACCTGACGGTGGCGTGGTGGATGGCCGGTCGCACCATCGGTGACCATCTGTGGGGGCTCCGGGTGACGAGCCGGAACGGCGCCCTGCTGGGGATCTTCCGGGCGTTCGTGCGGGCGGTGACGTGCGCGTTGTTCCCGGTCGGCCTGCTGTGGTGCGCGGTCGATCGCGACCGCCGCTCGCTCCACGACCTGGCCCTGCGCAGCTCGGTGGTCTACGACTGGCTGCCCCACCCCTCCGTCCGGTGGGGGGCACGGCAGGGCTGAGAGCCCAGCGTCACCGGACGAAGGGCACGAGCGCTTCGATCGAGTCCGTCGGTGTCTTCAGCGCGATGCCGGTGCCGATCGTTCGCAGCTTCCAGACCTCTCCGGCGCGGAACAGCTTCGCCATGACGAGCCCCGTCTCGCGGACCCCGAGCGTCAGGGTGAACCGCGCCAGCTCGGTGCCGTCGTGGTCGACGAGACGGCAGTACGCGTTGCGGACGAACTCCAGCGAGTGGCCCTGGTAGCTGCTGACCATGAACAGGATCGAGTCGACCCGCGGGTAGACCCGGCCGAGGTCCACGGTGATCACCTCGTCGTCACCCTCGCCCTTGCCGGTGGTGTTGTCGCCCAGGTGCACCACGGAGCCGTCGCGGGTCGCGAGGTGGTTGAAGAACGCCAGGTCGAAGAACTGCTCGCCGGCGAACTGCACGGCCGAGGCATCGAGGTCGATCGGCGGTGCCCCGCTGCCGAGGAACCCGGCCGTGGGGGAGTGGTCCCAGCCGACGGCCATCTGCACGGTGGTCAGGCTCGACCCGTCCTCGGTGGTGAGGGCGAGCTCCTGCCCCTTGGCCAGCTCGATCACGGTTCGCTCCTCCGGTCGGTGACCCTTCGAATGTAGCGGTGGGTGCACACTGCGCACATGCGTCACGACGGCATCGACCCCGCCACGCTCCGCATCGCGCCCCTGACGAGGGAGCACGCGGAGGACCTGGCGACGTGGCGCTACGACCCGCCGTACGACGTCTACGACCTCGCAGGTGCCGACCCGGTCGACCTGCTCGACCCCGCCCTCGGATTCCACGCGGTGCTCGCGGGGGAGCGACTCATCGGCTTCCGCTCGTTCGGGCCGGACGGGCAGGTGCCGGGCTGGGGGTACGACGACTCGGCGCTCGACACCGGTGGCGGGCTCCGGCCCACGCTCACGGGGCAGGGCCTCGGGCGTGCGGTCATCTCGGCGGGCCTCGACTTCGGTCGTACGACGTACGCGCCGGCGGCGTTCCGGGTGACGGTGGCGTCGTTCAACGTCCGGGCGCGGCGCACTGTGGAGTCGCTCGGCTTCGAGAGGATCGGCTCCTTCGCCGCGCTGCGGGACGGTCGGCGGTTCGACGTCCTGGTGCGTCCCGAGCGGCCTCAGACCTGACGGCAGTGGTCCGACGGCGTCACTGCGTCCGGGTGCAGGATCCCCGCCAGCACCTCGACGCCGTCCACGAGCCGGGGGCCGGGGCGGGCGAAGTGACCGTCGGCGTCGACGGCCCACACCGGCACGTCCGGGAACCGGTCGCGCACGCCCTCGGCGAGCGTCGTACTGTCCTCGAGGTCGAAGCCGCACGGCGCGCAGACCACCACGTCCGGCCGTGAGGCCACCGCCTCCTCCCAGGTGATGCGGCCCGAACGGGTGCCTGCGACTCCGAGGGCCGGTTCGCCACCGGCGAGGGTGACCATCTCGGGGATCCAGTGCCCGGGCGCGAAGGGCGGGTCGGTCCACTCGAGCACGAGCACGCGGGGCCGCTCGAGCCCGGCGACCCGGTCGGCGACCGTCGCGAGGCGCTCCTCGAGGCCCGCCACCACCGCGGCCGCCTGCTCGTCGTTGCCGGTGAGGCGGCCGACCTCGGTGATGGAGGCCAGCACCTCGTCGAGCGAGTGCGGGTCGAGGGTCGCCACCTCGGCGCGGCATCCCAGGTGGCCGAGCGCCTCGCCGACGGTGTCGACGTCGACCGCGCAGACGGCGCAGAGGTCCTGGGTGACGACGAGGTCGGCGTCGAGCGCGGCGAGGGCGCCGGCATCGAGCCGGTAGAGGTCCTCACCCGCTGCCACCGCGGCGGCCACGAAGTCGTCGATCGCCTGGGGCGCGAGTCCCTCCGGCATCGCCGAGGTCGACACCACGCGCCTCTCACGGGCAGCCGGCGGGTGGTCGCACTCGAAGGTCACGCCGACGACGTCGTCCCCCGCCCCGACGGCGAAGAGGATCTCCGTGGCGGAAGGGATCAGCGAGACGATGCGCACCGGGCGAGCCTAGACGTCGAACACGTTCCAGCAGATCGCGTTGCGTCGGCTCTGGTCCTCCAGCACCAGGTCGCGCACCTCGACCGGCAGGCGGTCGCGCTGCCACCGGCACTCGGCACGTCGTACGTCGTCCGCGCGGTCGGCTGGTGCGGCGGCCACGGCCGCCTTGATGGCGTACGCCGCCGCACCCAGGTCGTGCTCGGCCACGTGCGCGACCACCGCGGCCTGCCCGGCGGCGTACGCCGCGAAGCGGGGCGCGCCCCTGAGGTCCCGGGCGGCGCCCATGGCGTGCCCGCCGAGTGCGCGCGTCTCCATCATCGGCAGATCGCCGCGAGTCCACGCGCGCGCGGCTGCGATCGCCTCGCGCGGCCGGGGGTCGTCCGGCCGGGAGGCCTCGAAGAGAGGCAGCACGTGCTCCGCGCACTCCGCCGCCCACAGCGCGAGCCGGTGGTGGTCCTCGTCGGTCAGCGTGCCGCCGCGCCTGGCGGTCACCAGGCGCGGGTCACGGACGGCCGGAAGGATCACCTGCCCGGTCTACCAGCAGCCCTTCCACGCACCACGTGCGTGGTTGCGGGCGTGACCGATGGCGCGCACGTACTCGCGGTGCCGCGCGACGGGCGTGCCGCCGAACACGTACGGCCGCGTGTAGCCGTCCCAGGCCTGCCGGAAGGACAGGTCTCCGTAGCCGCCCTGGCGCGCGACGTAGCGCAGCAGGCGGCCGTAGCGGTCCTTCGCGGCCTGGGTCCGGTCGGACACGAGGTGCACGGTCGAGCCGACCGGGGCGAGACGACGCAGGTTGGCGGTGGCGTCGTCCGCGCCGCACCCGCCCCGCTCGGGCGTGTCGATGCCGAGCATGCGGACCGAGACGTGGGCCCCGCTGCGCAGCCGGACACGGAGGGTGTCACCGTCGGTGACGCGGACGACGTTGCCGGTCTCGCGGTAGGTCACGGGCCCCTGCTGGTTCTGGGTCTGGGTGCTGCCGGTGCTGCCGGTGCTGGCGAACTGCTGCGGCGCGGTGTTGCCGCGGCCGATGCACGGGCACGGGTTGGACTCGCACGCGACGCCGTCGCCGTCGTCGTCGAGCCGGTGGGGGTCACCCGCTCCGGCGTTCAGGTAGAAGCTCTGGGCGGCGGCCTGGCTGACGAAGTCGCCGCAGTCGCGGTCGACGACCGCGGACGCGGGCGCCTGGACGGTGACGCCGAGGCCCAGGGCGACGATGGCGAGCGCGAGCGCCCGGACGAGCTGGTGGTGCATGTGTTCCCCCACGGAAGATCGGTGCTGACACCGAAGGTTCACACCGAAAGGGCCTGCATGTGGGTGGAACGGGCGAAGTCCCCTCCCCCTTCCGCGCTGCCGGAACCGCCGCTGGGGAACGAGACGCAGGTCGATCGGGGGCATTCGGCTGCATCTGGTTCCCCACCCGACGGTCACTGCCCCGTGGCACCATCCGTGACGTGGACGGATGCGTGTTCTGCCAGATCATCGCGGGCGACCTGCCCGGTCACCTCGTGCTGGAGACCGACGACCTGGTGGCGTTCCTCGACACCCGCCCCCTCTTCAAGGGACACGTGCTGCTCGTGCCCCGCACGCACCTGGAGACGCT
>DATIAJ010000116.1:0-12711 GCA_035458105.1 Nocardioides sp.
CGCACCGCTGCGGGAGTACGCCTCGCTCCGCAAGGAGTGCGTCGTCATCGGATCGATGAACCGGATCGAGATCTGGGACCCGACCGCCTGGGCGACCTACTCCGAGGAGCAGGAGCAGAAGTTCTCCGAGCTCAGCGACGAAGTCTTCCCCGGCATCTGAGCACCGCCCGACCAGAGCACCACCCGAAGCACCACCCGACAACTCCACAGCTGACATCGCGACCCGTATCACCAGGTCTCGAGCCCGCTCCTCGCGTGGCCATCTGGGGCACTTCCCCGGCACCAGAGGGCTTCCTTTCCCCATCAGGGGAGCGGGCAGGGACCTGGTGCGGCGGCTCGCCCCGTGCCACTTGGCGGGGAGTGTCAGCCGCACCGCCAACCCAGAAGACGCAGCAGCAGCACCAGCCAGCACATCCGCAGCAACCAGTGGGGTCGAGACCATGAGCACCACCCAGCCCGTGGGGCGCGCAGCAGCGGCACCGCCGCTGCGGGTGCGCGACCAGGCGCGCGAGGCGGCTGCCCTGATCGCGTTCTCGGCCGCCACGGCGTGCGGCCTGGCGCTGGCCCTGCTGCTGCTGACCCACCTGGGCTCCCAGGGCTGAGCAGATGACGACTCCCCGCCACGCCCCGGTGCTCCTCGACCGGGTCGTCGCCCTGCTGGCCCCTGCGCTCGAGGCCCCCGGCTCGGTCTACGTCGACTGCACGCTCGGCCTCGGCGGCCACAGCGAGGCGGTCCTCGAACGCCTTCCGCAGGTCCGGGTCATCGGCATCGACCGCGACCCCACCGCCCTCGAGATGTCCCGCGAGCGGCTCGCCCCGCACGGCGACCGCTTCACCGCCGTGCACGCGGTGTACGACGAGCTGCCCGAGGTGATCGGCTCCCTGGGCCTCGACCACGTCGACGCCGTGTTCTTCGACCTCGGGGTCTCCTCGATGCAGCTCGACGTCCGCGACCGGGGCTTCGCCTACGCCGAGGACGCACCGCTCGACATGCGGATGGACCCGACCACCGGTCGGACGGCGGCCGACCTGCTCAACACGGCCACCGCGCAGGAGCTGACCCGCATCCTGCGCGAGTACGGCGAGGAGAAGTTCGCCAGCAGGATCGCCCGCGAGGTCGTCCGCCGGCGCGAGGCCACGCCCTTCTCCACCAGCGCCGACCTCGTCGAGCTGCTCTACGCGACGATCCCCGCCCCGGCCCGTCGTACGGGCGGGCACCCGGCCAAGCGCACCTTCCAGGCCCTGCGGATGGCGGTCAACGACGAGCTCGCCGTCCTGCGGCGGGCCATCCCGGCCGCCATCGAGTCCATCGGGGTCGGCGGCCGTGTGGTGGTGGAGTCCTACCACTCGCTCGAGGACCGCCTGGTGAAGAGGGCGTTCGCCGACGCCACCCGGCTCGACGTACCGCCGGACCTGCCGTTCGTGCCCGAGGGCGCCGAGCCCGCCCTGCGGCTCGTCACCCGCGGTGCCGAGCAGGCCGACGAGCACGAGATCGCCGAGAACCCCCGAGCCGCCTCCGTCCGCCTGCGCGCCGTGGAGCGCGTCCTCCCGTCCACTCCCACTTCCCCAGGAGTCGCCCGATGAGCAGTCCCGCCCTGCAGCCCCGGACCCGGGTCACGCGCATCGCCCAGGAGGCGGTCGACAAGGCGCGCCTCACCGTCGTTCCCCGGGTGCGGACCCGCGCGCCGCGCGTGCCGTTCATGACGCTCGTGAGCCTGGTCCTCGTCGGCGGCATCGTCGGGCTCCTGCTCTTCAACACCTCCATGCAGCAGGCGTCGTTCACCGCGTCCGCGCTCGAGACCGAGGCCGACACCCTCGCCGCCCGCGAGCAGACGCTGCGGATGGAGCTCGACGAGCTCCGCAACCCGCAGCGCGTGGCCACCGAGGCGCAGGCCATGGGCATGGTCATCCCGTCGGCGCCGGTGTTCCTCGACCTCGAGACCGGCCGGACCGTCGGGGTCCGGACACCGGCGACCCGGGAGAACGCCATCCAGCTGCAGCCGCCGGCGCCGGTCAAGCCGGCGGTCCTCGCGCCCGAGCCGACGTACGTCGAGGTGCCGCCCGCACCCACCGTCGAGGAGCCGGTGACGGATCCCGGCGCGACGGGCGCGAAGCAGCAGAAGAACCGCAACCGCTGACGGCGCGGTCGCACCGTTCCACGGCGCCGCACACCTAGATTGTCGAGCAGGTCGGGCCCACCAGGGGACCGTCCGGAAACGAGGGAGACCAGTGCCGAGCACCCGCGCCACCGGCAAGCGCGGCGCCTCACGGGGCGCACCGATGCTGCGACTGCGCATCGGGTTCGTCCTCATCGCGATGGTCCTCTCCTTCTTCGGCGCCCGGCTCGTCCAGCTCCAGGGCGTGGACCCGCGCTCCTACGCCGTCCGCGCTGCTGCCGAGGGCGCGGTGCGGCTCCCCCTCGTGGCCGAGCGGGGCGACATCCTCGACCGCAACGGCGTACCCCTCGCCGACTCCGTCAAGGGCAAGATGGTCATCGCCGACCCCGACCTGACGGCCGACCGGGCGCCCGAGCTCGCGCGCCTGCTCTCCGACCGGCTCTCGGTCGACTACTTCAGGACCCTCACGGCGCTGCGCGGCCGCCAGGAGGGCAGCCGCTACGAGTACGTCGCCCGGCGGGTGCCCAGCACCCTCGCCGGCGACACCCTCGCGGCCCTCGACGAGGCCGGCTTCACGGGCATCAGCCTCCAGGACGACCCGATCCGCTCCTACCCCTCGGGCGACGTCGCCGCCAACCTGCTCGGCTACATGGGCACCGACGAGCCGCTCGGCGGCTTCGAGCGCACCTTCGACGAGCAGCTGGCCGGCGTCGACGGCGAGGCGACCTGGCAGTCCAACTCCGGCAAGGGCGTCCGGATCCCGCTGCGTGAGAGCACGCTCAAGGCCGCGCAGAACGGCGCGCCCCTGCGCACGACCATCGACCGCGACCTCCAGTGGTTCACCCAGAAGGTGCTCGCCCAGTCGGTGCGGCAGTACCGCGCCGAGAGCGGCGCCGCGGCGGTCATGGACACCCGCACCGGCGAGATCCTGGCGCTCGCCGACGTGCCCACCTTCGACGCCAACGAGCCGACCGAGGCCGACCCCGACGACCTCGGCTCGCGTGCGATGAGCGACACCTACGAGCCCGGCTCGGTGGAGAAGGTGCTCACCGCCGCCTCGCTCATCGACGCCGGCAAGGCGTTCCCACGCCAGCGGTTCAAGGTGCCGCCCAACCTCGCGCGCCAGGACCGGGTGATCGGCGACTGGTTCGACCACGGCACCATCCGACTCACGTTGGCGGGCATCATCGCCAAGTCGTCCAACATCGGCACCGTGCTCGCCGCCGACGCGTTCTCGCCGGTCGAGCTGGTGGGCTACCTGCAGAAGTTCGGCCTCGGCCAGCGCACCGACGTCGGTGTGCGCGGCGAGACCCCCGGCATCCTCACGCCGGGCGAGGCGATGACCTCGCAGACCAAGGACCGCGTCGCCTTCGGCCAGTCCCTGTCGGTCAACGTCGCCCAGATGACGGCGGCCGTCAACACGATCGCCAACGGCGGCGTGCGGGTCTCCCCGAGCCTCGTCTCCGGCTCCGCGGTCACCGACGACGGGGTCACCGTCGGCACCGACGTGGCCACCCGCACCCGGGTCGTCAGCAAGCAGGCAGCCCGCGCGACCGCACGCATGATGGAGAAGGTCGTCGACCCCGAGGACGGCGTCGCGCCTCGCGCGCAGGTGCCCGGTTACCTCGTCGCGGGCAAGACCGGCACCGCCCAGCGCGTCGCCAGCGACGGCACGGGCTACGACGGCAGCACCTCGGTGTCCTTCGGCGGCTTCGCACCGGCCGACGATGCCCGCTTCACCGTCTACGTCGTGGTCCACGCACCCAAGGTCGACGGCGGCGGTGGCTCGATCGCCGGTCCCGTCTTCTCCCGCATCATGGGCTACGTCCTGGGCCGCTACGGCGTCGAGCCGACCAACGGCACGCCGTCGCGCCTGCCCGTCGAGTGGTGACTCGATACGCTCGGCCGGTGCACGAGCCTGTGAGTGCGACGCGGCCGCAGCGGCCCCCGTCGACCCCGGCGACCGAGCTCGCCCAGTGGCTCTCGGCCGCCACCGAGGTGACCGTCCACGGCGACCTCGGTGTCGCCGTCTCCGGGATCTCGCTGAGCACCGCCCGTGTCCTGCCCGGTGACCTGTACGCCGCCCTGCCGGGCGCACGCGCCCACGGTGCTGACTTCGCGGCGCAGGCCGTCGTGGCCGGCGCTGTCGCCGTGCTGACCGACCCCGCGGGCCTGGACCGCCTGCCCGAGGGCACCCCGGCCGTCGTGGTGCCCGACCCCCGCCGCGTGCTCGGTCGCCTCGCCGCGCGGATCTACGGGGAGCCGGCGACCGGCCTGCGCGTCATCGGAGTCACCGGCACCCAGGGCAAGACGACCACCACCCGCGTGCTGGAGCAGGGACTCACCGAGGCCGGGATCACCTCGGCCGTCATCGGCACCGTCGGCACCCGGATCGCGGGGGAGGACGTCAAGACCCAGCTCACGACGCCGGAGGCACCGGACCTGCACGGCCTGTTCGCGGTGATGCGCGAGCGCGGCGTCGACACGTGCGCGATGGAGGTCTCGAGCCACGCCCTCGTGCTCGGCCGGGTCGACGGCGTCGTCTTCGACGTCGCCACCTTCCTCAACCTCGGTCGCGACCACCTCGACTTCCACGCCGACCTCGACGACTACTTCGCCGCGAAGGCCGGCCTCTTCACCCCGGAGCGGGCGCGGGTCGGGTTGACCAACGTCGACGACGAGTTCGGCCGTCGGCTGCTCGACGTCGCCGGCATCCCCATGTCGACGTACTCCTCGCGCGGCGCCGACGCCGACTGGCGCGCGGTCGACGTCGACCTCACCGCGGGCGGCGCGACCTTCACGGTCCTGGGGCCCGGCGTCGAGCTGCGCACGGAGGTCCACGTGCCAGGTGAGTTCAACGTCTCCAACGCGCTGGCCGCGATCGCCTCGGCCGCCCTCGCCGGGCTCGACGCCCGGCAGGTGGCCGACGGCATCGCCCGCGTGGGCGGGGTGCCGGGCCGGCTGGAGCAGGTGTCGGCCGGGCAGGACTTCACCGTGATCGTCGACTACGCCCACAAGCCCGACGCGCTCGAGGCGGTGCTCGCCACGCTGCGCCCGCTCACCACCGGCCAGGTCGTGGTCGTGGTGGGCGCGGGCGGTGACCGCGACACCGTGAAGCGTCCGGTGATGGGTGAGATCGCCGCGCGACTGGCCGACGTCGTGGTGGTCACCGACGACAACCCCCGCACAGAGGATCCCCAGTCGATCCGTGCCGCCGTCCTGGCCGGCGCCCGTGGTCCCGCAGAGGTCGTGGAGGTCGGCGACCGCCGGCTCGCGATCCGTGAGGCCCTGCGCCGCGCGCGACCCGGCGACGTCGTGCTGATCGCCGGCAAGGGTCACGAGTCCGGCCAGGAGGTCGGCGACGTGGTCCACCCCTTCGACGACCGGGTCGTCGCGGCGGAGGAGGTCGCGGCGCTGTCCGCGGGCCACGACGGTGCGGAGCGGTCCGGGAGCGGCGCATGATCGAGATGACCCTCGCCGAGATCGCCGCGGTCGTCGGCGGCACCGCCCACGGCGAGGCGGTGGTCAGCGGGGGCGCCTTCGTCGACACCCGTACGCCGGAGGAGGGCGGGTTGTTCGTGGCGATCGCCGGCGAGCGCGTCGACGGCCACGACCTCGCAGCCGCCGCCGGTGCGGCCGGTGCGGCCGCGGTGCTGGGCAGCCGACCCACCGACCTGCCCACCGTCGTGGTCGACGATGCGACCGTGGCGCTGGGGCTGCTCGCCCGCCACGTCGTGGACCGGCTGCCCGACACCGTGGTGCTCGCGATGACCGGGTCCCAGGGCAAGACGGGCACCAAGGACTACCTCGCCCACGTGCTGTCGGAGGCCGGGCCGACCATCGCCACGCGCGGCAACTTCAACAACGAGCTCGGCGTGCCGCTGACCGTGCTCCGGGCCACGCCCGACACCCGCTACCTCGTCGTCGAGATGGGCGCGCGGGGGGTGGGCCACATCGCCGAGCTCTGCGCGATCGCCCCGCCGCGCGTCGCCGCGGTGCTCAACGTCGGCACGGCGCACATCGGCGAGTTCGGCAGTCGCGAGGCCATCGCAGCAGCCAAGGGCGAGATCGTCGAGGCGCTCCCCGCCGACGGCACCGCCGTGCTCAACGCCGACGACGACCTCGTGGCCGCGATGGCCCCGCGCACCGTCGCGCAGGTCGTCACCTTCGGGGAGGCCACGGACGCCCGCACGCCCGACGTCGCCGTCAGCGAGGTCACCACCGACGAGCTGGGTCGCCAGTCCTTCGAGCTGGCCCATCGCGGCTCCGGCGCCACGGTCCACCTCGCCCAGGTCGGCGCGTTCCAGTGGCGCAACGCGGCCGCTGCCGCCGCCATGGCCCTCGCGGCCGGGCTCGACCTCGACTCTGTCGCGGACTCGCTCGCCGACGCGGTCCCGGCCAGTCGGTGGCGCATGGAGCTGACCGAGCGCCCCGACGGTCTCGTCGTGCTCAACGACGCCTACAACGCCAACCCCGAGTCGATGTGCGCGGCGCTCGAGACGCTGGCCGGCATCGGCGCCCGCACGGGCCGGCGTACGGTCGCCGTGCTGGGCCAGATGCTCGAGCTCGGCGACGGTGCGGCCGAGGCCCACCGCTCGGTGGGGGCGTACGCCGCCCGCGCGGGCGTCGACGTGCTGCTCGCCGTGGGCGACGACGCGGCGCAGATCGCCGAGGGCTTCGCCGCCGACGGAGGCGCCGTGAGCACCACCACGGCGGGGCGTGACGAAGCCGCTGAGTGGCTGCGGCACAATGTCTCGGCTGCTGATGTCGTCCTGGTGAAGGCATCGCGGGGGGCGGCGCTGGAACTGATCGCCGACGACCTCACCGGAAGCGGCAAGGAAGGAAGCACCGCATGAGAGCCATCCTGTTCGGAGGAGGACTCTCCCTGCTGATCTCCCTGCTCGGCACGCGCTACGCGATCAGGTTCTTCACCCGGCAGGGATTCGGCCAGCCGATCCGCGACGACGGTCCCACCACCCACCACGTCAAGCGCGGCACGCCCACCATGGGCGGGGCCGTGATCATCCTCGCCACGGTGATCGGCTACTTCGCGGCCAAGCTGATCACCCAGACCGCCCCGACCGCCTCGGCACTGCTGCTGCTGTTCCTGCTGGTGGGCATCGGCGCGGTCGGCTTCCTCGACGACTTCCTCAAGGTCAGCCGCCAGCACAACCTCGGCCTGCGCAGCCGCGCCAAGATGATCGGCCAGACCGTCGTCGGGCTGGTCTTCGGGTTCCTCGCCCTGTCCCCGGCGCTCGAGGACGACCGCGGTTGGCGGCCGGCGTCCAACCACCTGTCCTTCATCCGCGACTACGAGGGCTTCGCGCTCCCGACCGGTCTGGCGATCCTGCTCATCTGGCTCATCGTCACCGGCGCCAGCAACGCGGTGAACCTCGCCGACGGCCTCGACGGACTCGCAGCCGGCGCCTCGATCCTGGTCTTCGCCGCCTACACGCTGGTCAACATCTGGCAGAACAGCCAGTCGTGCGCGCTGGAGGCCGGCCCCAAGTGCTACGAGGTGCGCGACCCGCTCGACCTCGCCGTGGTCGCCGCTGCCATCACGGGCGCGTGCTTCGGCTTCCTGTGGTGGAACGCCTCGCCCGCCCAGATCATGATGGGCGACACCGGGTCCCTCGCGCTTGGCGCGGCGATGGCCGGCTTCGCGATCATGACGCGCACCGAGCTGCTGCTGGTGATCATCGGTGGCCTGTTCGTCGCGATCACCCTCTCGGTGATGATCCAGGTCTCCGTCTTCAAGCTCAGCCGGGCGAGCGGACTCGTGCGGTCGGTCTTCAAGATCCAGCCCGGACACCGCGTCTTCCGGATGACGCCGCTGCACCACCACTTCGAGATGCTCGGCTGGGAGCAGGTGACGATCGTGATCCGCTTCTGGATCGTCACCGGTCTCGCCGTCGCCACCGGCCTCGGCATCTTCTACGCCGAGTGGGTCGCCGGCATCGGATGAACACCCCACGATGAGCACCCCAGACATCGACATCGACTCGCTCGGCCGCGCCAGCGACTGGTCCGGCGTGCGCGTCGTCGTCGCGGGATTCGGCGTCTCCGGCTTCGCGGCTGCCGACAACCTGCTCTTCCTCGGTGCGCAGGTGACGGCGCTCGACGAGACCTCCAGCGAGGAGAAGGCGGAGAAGGCGCAGCTCCTCGAGACGCTGGGTGCGACCGTCCGGCTCGAGCCGGGCGCGACCGGGGTGCTGCCGGACGACGTCGACCTCGTGGTCACCTCGCCCGGCTGGAAGCCCACCGCGCCGCTCCTCGCGCAGGCCGTCGAGCGCGGCATCCCCGTGTGGGGCGAGGTCGAGCTGGCGTGGCGGCTGCGCGACCCCGACAACCCCGCGCCGTGGCTCGCCGTCACCGGCACCAACGGCAAGACCACGACGGTGCAGATGCTCCAGTCCATCCTCACCGCCGCCGGGCTCCGCGCCGTCGCGGTCGGCAACGTCGGCCTGCCGATCGTCGAGGCGGTGATGGACCCCGAGCCCTACGACGTGATGGCCGTCGAGCTCTCCAGCTTCCAGCTCCACTACACGCAGTCGATGGCCGCGGAGTCGGCCGTGGTGCTCAACGTCGCCGAGGACCACCTCGACTGGTACGACGACGAGCCGGGCGCCCGGTCCGGCATGGAGGTCTACGCTGCCGACAAGGCCCGCATCTACGACGGCGTGCAGCGCGCCTGCGTCTACAACCTCGCCGACCCCGCCACCGAGGAGATGGTCCGCGAGGCCGACGTCCTCGAGGGCGCCCGCGCGGTCGGCTTCACCCTCGGCACGCCGGCTCCGGGCAACCTCGGCGTGGTCGAGGACCTCCTCGTGGACCGGGCGTTCGTCGAGGAGCGCGCGACCAGCGCCGCTGAGCTCTGCACGCTGGGCGACCTCGCCTCGCCCGCGCCGCACTTCGTCGCCAACGCCCTGGCCGCCGCCGCGCTGGCCCGGGCCCACGGCGTCAGCCAGCAGGCGGTGCGTGACGGCCTGCGCGCCTTCCGCCCAGACGGCCACCGCATCGCCCACGTCGCCGAGGCCGGCGGCGTCACGTGGATCGACGACTCCAAGGCCACCAACCCGCACGCCGCCCAGTCCTCGCTGTCGGCCTACGACGACGTCGTCTGGGTCGCCGGTGGGCTCGCCAAGGGCGCCCGGTTCGACGACCTCGTCACCGCGGTGCGCGGGCGCCTGCGCGGAGTCGTGCTGCTCGGACGCGACCGGCAGGTCGTCGCCGACGCACTTTCGCGACACGCGCCCGATGTGCCGGTCATCGATGTGGGCGCCGACGAGACTGGGGATCCGATGGAGCGTGTGGTCGACGCGGCCGCCGGGCTCGCCAGGTCCGGTGACACGGTGTTGCTCGCGCCGGGGTGCGCGTCCATGGACATGTTCGCCAACTACGGCGCCCGCGGAGACGCCTTCGCGGCCGCCGTCCACGCGCACATCGCCCGCACCGACCAGCCCGACAGCGACTAGCAGCCACCGACCCGAGGGGAGCCGCGACGATGACCACCGCGAACCCCGGAGGAGTGGGGCTGGACGTCGGCCCGGGCCCTGCCCCCGAACCGGGGCCGGACCAGCCCGACCGGGACGCTGCGACTCGGTTCGGTCGTGCACCCCTGGGGTCGGGGCTCGTGGCGGGCCTGCGCTCGGTCCGCGAGGCGCTCGACAAGCCGCTCGCCTCCTACTACCTGCTGCTCGGGTCGTCGGCCCTGTTGCTCACCATCGGCGTGATCATGGTGCTCAGCGCGTCCAGCGTGCGCTCGTACCTCACCTACGACGACTCCTACGCGGTGGTGAAGCGGCAGCTGCTGTGGGTCGCGATCGGTGTGCCCGCTGCGTGGGTGGCCTCCCGGATCCCGGTGCGGCACGTCCGCCGGCTCGCCTATCCCGGCTTCCTGGTCGCCCTTGTGCTGCTCGGCCTCGTCGCCCGGTTCGGCGTGCTGATCAACGGCAACAAGAACTGGCTCGCCCTCGGCCCGGTCAACATCCAGCCGGCCGAGATCGCCAAGCTGGCCATCGTGCTGTGGGCCGCCAACATCTACGCCCACAAGGAGCGGCGGCTGCGCGAGCTGCACCACCTCCTCGTGCCCGTCGTGCCCGGGCTCTTCGCCGTCATCGCCCTGGTGCTGGTCGGTCGCGACCTCGGCACCGCGATGGTGCTGGCGGCCATCCTCCTGGGGATGCTGTGGGTGGTGGGGGCGCCGCTGCGGCTCTTCGGGCTCAGCCTGTCGGTGCTCGGCGTCGCTGCCGTCGCCCTGGCAGCCACCGACCCGGAGCGCCTCGAGCGCATCACCCACTTCACCGACCCGTTCAAGGACTACACCGACGCGGGCTGGCAGCCGGCCCACGGGCTCTACGCGCTGTCGAGCGGCGGCTGGTTCGGCCAGGGCATCGGCGCCTCGACCCAGAAGTGGGGCGACCTGCCCGAGGCGCACACCGACTTCATCTTCGCGGTGCTCGGTGAGGAGCTCGGTCTCGTCGGCACGCTCCTCGTCATCGCACTGTTCTTCACCATCGCCTACGCCGCCGTCCGCGTCGCCCTCAGCACCGAGGACCCGTTCGTCCGCTACGCCACCTTCGGCATCGTGGTCTGGCTCCTGGGCCAGATGATGATCAACGTCGGCATGGTGCTCGCTGTCCTGCCGGTCATCGGCATCCCACTCCCGATCGTGTCCTACGGCGGATCGGCCCTGCTGCCCTCGCTCGTGGCCCTCGGCCTCGTGATCGGCTTCGCGCGCCGCGAGCCCGAGGCCGCGGCTGCGCTGGCGGCGCGCCGACGCAACCGCTCCGCCGGTCTGTCCGCGGGCCCCGCTCGCTAGATTTGCCCCCGATGCGCGTACTCCTCGCCGGCGGCGGCTCCGCCGGCCACACCTCGCCCCTGCTCGCCACTGCCGACGCCCTGCGCCGGCTCGACCCGGCGACCGAGGTCACCTGCCTCGGCACCCGCGAGGGGCTCGAGGCCCGCCTCGTCCCCGAGGCCGGCCTCCCGCTCGAGGTCGTGCCCCGTGTCCCGCTCCCGCGCCGCCCCGGCCCCGACCTGCTGCGTACGCCGTCCCGCCTGCGCGCCGCGCGTGCCGCAGCGCTCGCGGTGGTCGACAGGGTGCGCCCGGACGTGGTCGTCGGCTTCGGTGGCTACGTCTCGGTCCCCGCCTACCTCGCGGCCCGCAAGCGCGGCCTGCCCCTCGTGGTCCACGAGGGCAACGCGATCCCCGGCATCGCCAACAAGCTCGGCGCCCGCATGACGAGCCACGTCGCCACCAGCTTCCCCGGCACCGACCTCCGGCACGCGGTGTGCACCGGTCTGCCGATCCGGCGGCTCATCTCGACGATGGACCGGGGTGCGCTGCGGGCCGAGGCCCTGGCCACCTTCGGGCTGCGCGACGACCTCCCGACCCTGATGGTGACCGGCGGCTCGCAGGGAGCTGCGCGCATCAACGCGGCGGTCTCGGGCGCGGCGCCCGCCCTCGCCGCGGCGGGCGTGCAGGTCCTGCACGTCGTCGGACCCAAGCACGAGCTCAGCGTCGCGTCGGGCGAGGTGCCGTACGTCGTGCTCAACTACGTCGACCGGATGGACCTCGCCTACGCCGCCGCCGACGTCGTGCTGTGCCGCGCGGGCAGCAACACCGTCACGGAGGTCTCCGGCGTGGGTCTGCCGGCGGTCTACGTCCCGCTGCCGATCGGCAACGGCGAGCAGGCGCTCAACGCGCGCCCCGTCGTCGACGCCGGTGGCGGGTTGCTCGTCTCCGACGCCGCCCTGACCCCCGAGTGGGTCGCTGCCAGCGTCCCCGGACTGCTCCACGACACCGAGCGGCTCGCCACGATGGGGGCTGCGGCCACCGGCGTGATCCCGCTCGACGCCGACGAGTTGCTCGCCCGGATGATCCTCGACGCAGGAGGCGCACGAGCGTGAGGATCCCGGTCCCCGACGAGGTGCTGCCCGCTGCCGAGCTCGGACGGGTGCACTGTGTCGGCATCGGCGGCGCCGGCATCTCGGCGATCGCCCGCATCCTGGCCCAGCGCGGCGTCACGGTCACCGGCAGCGACGACCACGACACACCGTTCCTGCCCGCGCTGCGCGAGCTCGGGGTGGTGTGCCACCTCGGCTACGACGCCGCGCACGTCGGGGACGCCGACACGCTCGTCGTGACGACCGCGGCCCGCGAGGACAACCCCGAGGTGCTCGAGGCCCGTCGACGCGGCCTGCGGATCCTGCCCCGCTCCGCCGGGCTCGCCGCGGTCATGGCCGGCTCGCGCGTCCTCGCCGTGGCCGGCACCCACGGCAAGACGACGACCACGGGCCTGCTCACCTCGGCCCTCCTCGCGGCCGGGGTCGATCCGTCGTACGCCGTCGGTGGGGTGCTGACCGCCACCGGCCGCAACGCCGACGCCGGCGCCGACGACCTGTTCGTCGCCGAGGCCGACGAGAGCGACGGCGCCTTCCTGCACTACCGGCCGCACGCCGCGATCGTCACCAACGTCGAGGCCGACCACCTCGACAACTGGGGCACCGACGAGGCCTACCACCGCGCCTTCGAGGACTTCGCCGACACCGTCGACCGCGACGGCTTCCTCGTCTGCGTGGTCGACGACCC
>DATIAJ010000117.1:0-6184 GCA_035458105.1 Nocardioides sp.
GGGGCCTGCAGACGTCCTCGTCCCGCTACCAGCGGTCGGCGGGGTCGGCGTCGTGCTGGTCGGTGACCTCGAGGAGGAGCTCGCTCGCGGTGTGTCGGTTTCCCGCCGTGCTGCCGGCCAGCAGGGCCTCCGCGCCCTGACCCGGCGTGAAGTCTGGTGGCACCACGAGCAGCGTCAGCCGTCTGCCGTCGCTGAGCTCGACGATCAGCACGTGAGTGTCGTCGCGTGGGGACGCACGGACCTCGATCACACCCTGCCCGGCCGTGAGCTCGCGTGGCGGTGCGTCCCAGTCCGGGGGCGAGTACACCGCCCGACTGATACGCCCGTCGATCGGCGGGAACCGGTGCACGAGGTCCGACATCTCGGCCTCGAGGTCGCGGCTGTAGGGCCACCACGCGCCGTCCAGCCGGTCCTGGCCCGGCGCGCGACCCAGCCGCAGGCGCAGCGGGCGACGGCCCTCGGGCGTGGAGACGGTCTGCGGCGCGGTCATGGCGTCCGCCTCTCGACCGGCAACCGATGCCGAGCTGACAGCGATCGCGTGGGTCCTTGACGGGCACTGTACCCGGGCCGGCGTCGCAGCCGTCCCGGTCACAGCACTGCCCCTCGTGGCGCCACCTCCACCGCGCAGACACCCCGGGCGTACAGCACCAGCAGCCGGTCGCCATGGCGGCAACGAAGGACGCCCGTGTCGTTCGACAGCAGGGTGACGACGTGGTCGATCGTCTCGGCCTCGCTGCCGGCCGCGGGATCTTCGTAGGTGACGTCCATGCTGCCCCCACCCACCAGCCGGACCCGTAGCACGATGTCGGCCATGGTCACGGGCCGTTCGACGTCGACATGACGCCCGCCTCTCGACCGGGGCGCGCCTCCGGGCGGGGGCCACGGCGCCGATCAGTCACCGCCAACCGTACCCCCGTCGGAGAGCGCTGGACGCGGCTCGACGCATGTGGGGCCCTTCCGCTCGTGGTGGGACCGGCGTACTGTCGAGCACGCCATCGGCGACAAGAGCCCAGACCACTCGGGGTCCCGGCCCCAACCAGGCTCACCGAGGCCCTTCGAGGCTCATCGAGGCCGGGAGCGTGTGATGGCGGACCGGAACTGGTCGCACGGCACCACCCTCCAGGCCATACCGATCAGTGCGTCCGGAGCTCGGGCCTTCGTCAGTCGTCATCTCGTGGACCATCGGCTGACCTACCTCGTCGAGCCGATCCGTCTGGTGGTCAGCGAGCTTGCGACCAACGCGTTGGTCCACGGACAGACTGCCTTCGTGGTGACGCTGTCGCGAGAGGACGACACCGTCCGGCTGGCGGTCAGTGACGACTCCACCTGGACCACGGCCCGTGCCACTGACCAGGTGCTGTCGGCGGGCGGCCGCGGACTGCGAATCGTGGACGTGGTCAGTCGCGACTGGGGAATCATCCCCGGCGAGGCGTCGAAGACGGTGTGGGCGACCTTCGAGGCCCGCGCGGTGGGGTCGTCGTGACGTGCCGGGAGGGTGGAGGTCAGCTGGTCGCCAGGCTCGTGTTGTCGATCTCGGGGTAGTGCTTGCGGATGTTCACCTTGCGCTCGAGCTCGGCGATGATCGCAGGCGCGAAGTTGACCTCGTAGAGGGCGTGGGCGCTGCCGAGGCCGCCGGGGCTGAAGACGTTGATCTCCATCAGCTTGTCGCCCACGATGTCGAGCCCGACGAGGAACATCCCGTCGGCCACCAGCTTGGGGCGCACGACCTCGACCATCTCGAGCATCTCGTCGGTGACCTTGACCTTCTCGGCCTTGCCGCCGGCGGACATGTTGGAGCGGATGTCCTTCGTCGACGGCGTACGGCGGAACGCGGCGTACTCGCCGTCCACCATCAGCGGCTGGCCGTTCATCACGAACATCCGCACGTCACCCTTGGCCGCCTCGGGGAGGTACTCCTGGGCGACGACGTAGCCGTCGCGCGAGATGGCCTCGATGATCTGCTTGAGGTTGGGCGCCTCCTTGCGGTCGACGAGGAACACCCCGGCACCGCCCGAGCCCTGCAGCGGCTTGAGGACGGCCTTGCCGCCGAGGTCGGTGATGAACTCCTCGATCATGTCCTCGTCGCGCGAGATGAGCGTGCGGGGGCGGACGATCTCCGGGAAGTGCTGGAAGTACGCCTTCGACAGCGCGTTGGCCAGGCTGGTGGGGTCGTTGACGACGAGCACGCCGCTCGAGGCGATCAGCTGACCGAAGGCGACACCGGCGTTGTTGCGCCAGGGGTCGGTCTCGGCGTCGTCGGCCGGGTCGTTGCGGAGCATGACCACGTCGAACTCGTCCATGCCGATGAGCTGCTCGACGTCGGGCTTCTTGACGTCCGCCATGTGCCGCTCGAGGGAGCGGTACGACTTGGCGTGGCCCGCGCGGGCCTTGGTGCTCAGCGACCCGTCGGGCTCGTAGGCGAAGTCGCCGATGCCCATGTACCAGGCCTCGTGCCCCATCTCCTTCGCGGCCAGGGCGAGGCGGTTGGTGGTGTACTCCGCCTTCTCCGTCTCGATGTCGTTGACGACGAATCCGATCTTCATGCGTGTCCCTCCAGGAGTGTGCTGAGGTCGTCGGTGCCGGCCGCGCGGGCGAGGTTGTCGTGCGCGGACGGGTCGTGCAGGTAGCGGGGCAGGACGCGGGGCGGGCGCAGCAGCCCGCGCGACTCGAGGTCGCCGATCAGGGGCAGGTCGCGCAGCGAGAACTTGCCGAGCCAGAGCTGGTCGAGCGCGCCGCCGGAGCCGAGGTGCTCGAGGAGCTCGACGAGCCCGCGGAGGTAGATCGCGTCCTTGGTCATCCCGCCGGAGCGGTAGACCCGCATGACGGTCGTCCACGCGCTGTGCTCCGGGAAGTCGTCGGCGACGAGCGCCTCGTGGGCCTCCGCGAACGTCGCCCCGGCGACGAGGCGGTGCACGGTCAGGACGCGGCTGGCGAGCTGGCGCAGGCGGAAGGCGGTGAGCCCGCCGCACGCGATCTCGGCGAGCACCGCCAGCCCCTCCTGCGTCTCGTCGTAGCCCGCGAGCCCGACGCCGAGCACCTTGATCGGCTGGTGGCTTCCGTTGGCCTGGGTGACGAGGTGGGTGCCCACCTCGTGGTGGAGCAGCGCCTGGGCCCGCGCCTGCTGGACCTTGGTCTCCGGGCCGATGAGCAGCACGTCGCCCGAGACCATCACGCCGTTGACGTCGGACCGGATCTCGGCGTGCATGTCGAGGTCGGGGTCCTCGTCGCGGTAGCGCGCGATCTCGGCCTCGGCGAGCTCGAGGAACGCCTCCGCGTCGAGCGCCTCGTCGGTGGGCTCGGTGCGGGTGATGCCGGCGAGCAGCGCCTCGGCCTGCCGGCGCAGCGACGGGGACACGCCGCCGTACAGCTCGACGCTCAGCGGCAGGAAGTCCTCGGTGTCGCGCGCCTCCAGCATGTCGAGCTGCAGCTCCATCTCGCGGTGCTTGGCGCGCAGCAGCTGGCCGAGCACGGGGTCCTCGACCGTCCCGAGGTCGATGTCGTCGAGCTCGGCGCGTACGACGGCGGGGTCGGTCTCGAGCTCGCGGTAGGTGAACGGCGGGTCGGGCTGGCGCCCCGCCAGGAAGTCGTCGCGCAGGTCGTCGGCGTCGACGGGGGTGACGTCGAGCAGGAAGCGGAAGCTCTGCGCGAGCAGGGAGAGGCGGTGGTCCACGGCCAGGTCGGAGGTGCTGAGCTCCGCGCCCGGACCCGTGGGGTCGCCGTCGGTCACCGCAGCCGCTCGAGCTCGTCGTGCAGGCCGGGGAGGGCCGCGGCGAGGCCGATCTGGGAGCGGCGGAAGCGGTCGGCGTGCAGCTCCCCGGTCCACTCGTCCATGAAGGTCTTCTTGAACTCGAGCGCCAGCACGCAGCCCACACGCGGGTAGCGGTCGTGCACCCACCAGGCGAGGTTGCGGCCCTCGAAGGCGACGTTCTCCCGCGCGTCGATCGGCCCGCACCCGAGCGAGGCGTCGCGCAGGTCGCCCATGAACCGCTCCACGAGTGGTCCGAAGACGTCCTCCTCCACGGTGCCCGTGCCGACGTTGACCTCGGGGTTCTCCGACGCCGGGGCCGGCGCCTCGTCGGCCCCGTCGCGCCGGTGGTTGTAGGAGTGCACGTCGAGCAGCACGAACGGGCCGCGCTCGGCCAGGGCGTCGAGCCGTGGCGCAAGGGCGTCGTAGAAGGCGTCGTACGTCGCCAGGCTGCCCTCGAAGAGCTCGTCGGACAGCTCGCCGTCGCGCCAGACGTCGAGCCCCCAGCAGTCGTCGGGCTTGCGGTAGACCGCCTCGCGACGGGGGCGGTTGAGGTCGGCCTCGAAGCGGGAGCGCGACGTGATGACGTGGTCGGGAACCACAGCCGCGAGCCGGTCGGTGAACGGGTCCTCCTCGCGGAAGCGCTCGGCCCGGTCGAGCACCATCGCCTCGGCGATCTCGGGCCGCAGCTCGTGCCCGGCGTGCACCGCGGTCGCCACGACCGGGCTGTCCCACTCCCCGACGAACGCCACAGCGTCCGACGTCCCTCCCAAGTCCGTCATGGCCGCCTGTCTACCGGAGTCCGGGCACCACCTCCACCCGACGCACCCCTGAGGGTGACGGGTTGGTAGGACCGGGGTAGGACTGGAGCATGAGGATCGTCGTGCTGACCGGTGCCGGCATCTCCGCCGAGAGCGGACTCAGCACCTTCCGCGACACGGGCGGCCTCTGGGAGGGCCACGACCCCATGCAGGTCGCGACCCCGGAGGCGTACGCCGACGACCCCGGCCTCGTGCAGCGCTTCTACGACGCGCGGCGCGCTGCCCTGTCGCGGGTCGAGCCCAACGCCGCGCACCACGCCCTCGTACGCCTCGAGGACGCGCTCGGCGACGACCTGCTGGTCGTCACCCAGAACGTCGACGACCTCCACGAGCGGGCCGGCTCGCGGCGCGTGCACCACATCCACGGTCGGTTGCGGTCCGCGTGGTGCACCCGCTGCGACGAGCGGCACGACTGGCAGGGCCCGCTGATCGATGGGCCGGCCTGCCCCGCGTGCGGGGCGTCGAGCCTGCGGCCCGACATCGTGTGGTTCGGCGAGATCCCCTACGGCATGGACCTCGTCGAGCAGGCGCTGGACGAGTGCGACCTCTTCGTGTCGATCGGCACCTCCGGCGTCGTCTACCCCGCGGCCGCGTTCGTCCACTGGGCCCGCGGCGCCACCCTCGAGCTCAACCTGGAGCCCGGTGCCGGGGCGACCGACTTCGCCGAGTCCCGCCGGGGACCGGCCACCCGCCTCGTCCCCGCGTGGGTGGACGAGCTGCTCGCCTGAGTTGACCCGATCGCCTGCGCCTGACGTCGAGGCGTGGTGTGATCGAGCGGCTCAGGACGAGGGGGACGCATGCGAAACATCCGAGGCGTGGCGATGTCCGTCGCGCTCGCTGCAGCCGTGTCCGGCTGCAGCGTCTACGAGGACCTCACCACCAGCGACTTCGCCAAGCAGGACGCCGACACGATCGTCGCCGCGGCCAGCGAGGCGATGCAGGACGTGTCGAGCCTGCGCCTGACCGGGCAGGTGCGCGACGGCGGCGAGCAGTACTTCGTCGACCTCAGCGTGGACCGCGACGACCGGTGCACCGGCACCCTGCGGATCGGCGGCAGCCACCTCGACGTCCGCAGGCTCGGCGACCGCGCCTGGGTGAAGGGAGAGGCGGGGGCCTTCAACCGACTCAGCGGCAGCTCGCTCCCGGCCACGGCCCTCCAGCGCCTGAGCACCTCGTGGCTCCCCCTCGACGGCAAGGCGGCCACCGCGCTCTGCGACTTCGACCGGTTGCTCAAGACCTTCGAGGTCGTCGAGTTCGACGCGGAAGCGGGCCGCCCGGAGGCCGCACCGGCCAGCGTCGTCGACGAGAGCAGTATCGACGGGCACCCGGCCGTCCAGCTCACCGCCTCCCCCGGGGGCGGGCACGACGAGACGGTCTGGGTCAGGAGCGAAGCTCCTCACCACGTCGTCAGGATCGAGTCCACCGCCACCCGGGACGGCGGCACGATCGCATTCTCCGAGTTCGACGCGGACGTCGAGGTCGAGGCACCCGACCGCAAGGACGTGCTGCGCCCCTGACGGTTCGGCCCCTACGGGCGATCGAGGGGCCGGAAGTGGAGGCGCACGCGGGTGCCCCGGCCGAGGGTCGACTCGACCTCGACGCGACCGCCGTGGCGGTG
>DATIAJ010000118.1:0-4298 GCA_035458105.1 Nocardioides sp.
TGGGCGATCTCGGAGTGGAACGCCCTGCGCCGCTGCTGGGAGCTCGGCCTGCCCGTCCCCTACCCGGTGCAGATCGACGAGACCGAGATCCTCATGGAGTGGATCACCGTGACCGTCGACGGCGACACCGAGACTGCCCCCCGTGTGGCCCAGGTGCGACCGGAGCGCGCGGTCGTGGAGGGCTTCTACGAGCAGCTGCGCGACGCGCTGACCACCCTGGTGCAGGCCGGGCTGGTGCACGGCGACCTCTCGCCCTACAACACCCTGGCCGCGGGAGACCGGCTGGTGATCATCGACCTCCCGCAGATGGTCGACCTCGTCGGCAACCCGCGCGGCATGGACTTCCTGCTGCGCGACTGCGCCAACATGTGCGCCTGGTTCCGCTCGCGCGGGTTGGAGGTCGACGAGCAGGAGCTGTTCGGCGAGCTCATGGCGCACGCCTTCTGAGCCGGGCGCGGGGCGCCGCTCGCCCTCGGGTCTGCAGGGGACTCGAGGGCGGGCACCCTAGGTTGGCCCCGTGAAGCACTCCCACGGACGCGTCGTCGACGTCACGACCCTGGCCGACCTCGACCGGAGGCTGGCTGCCGGCGCGCAGTCGCTCGAGGGATGGCGGGTGGTCGGGCTCGACCTGACCGAGCGCGGACCGTCGCTGCTGGAGCGGTCGCTCGGCCAGGCGCTGTTCCTCGGGTGCGAGTTCGCCGACGGCGACGACGACGACGTACGCCGCGCCGGGGCGATCGTGCTGCACGACATCCCGGGCATCCCGGTCGACACCTACCGGGCCACGCTCTACTCCCCCGGCGACCTCTACGACGCGCCCCGCTACGACGACACCCTCGACGCGCGCGCCTACGCGTGGTCCCGACATGGCACCAGCCCCGAGGACACGCTCGCGATGGCGCTGCACGACCACCACGTCGACGCGGCCCTGGCAGCCTGGATCGCCGACCGTGACGTCGTCGGTGTGATGGGCGGGCACGCCCTCGAGCGCGGCAGCGAGGCGTACGCCGACGCCGCCCGCCTCGGCCACGCGCTCGGCGACCACCTGACCGTGGCCACGGGAGGCGGGCCGGGAGCCATGGAGGCGGCCAACCTGGGAGCGTTCCTGCCCGACGGGCTCGACGGCGCGCTGGACCGCGTCGCAGCGGTCCCATCGTTCCGGCCCGACGTGGGCGCGTGGGCGCGGGTCGCCCTCGACGTCGTCGGGGAGACAGCGGACGGCCGGCAGTCCCTCGGGATCCCGACGTGGCACTACGGCCACGAGCCGCCCAACGTCTTCGCCACCTCGATCGCGAAGTTCTTCGCCAACGCCCCGCGCGAGGCGTTGCTGCTCGAGGTCTGCACGTCGGGCATCGTCTTCCTGCCGGGCGCCGGGGGCACCGTGCAGGAGATCTTCCAGGACGCCTGCGAGAACTACTACGCCGCTCGGACCGCCGTGGCGCCGATGGTGCTGCTCGGCCGCCGCTACTGGACCGAGGAGCTGCCGGTCTGGCCACTCCTTCAAGCGCTCGCCGCCGGCCGGGTGATGGAGCCCTACGTCCACCTCGTCGACACGGTCGAGGAGGCGGTCGAGGTGGTGACCGGGTGAGCGCCCCGGACCGCGCGTGGTGCGAGGCGGTCGTCGCCCACCTCCAGCCGGTCTTCGACGAGGACGGGTCGGACTGGTCCTTCCACGGGGTCGCCGACGAGCCCTCGGCCCTGCTCTGGGAGGCATCACCGACCGCGTTCGTCGCCCGCCACCCGGACGCGGGGATCGAGGAGTCCTACGGTCAGCCGGCTGCGGCCATCCCGTGCCTCGACTTCTGGATCTACCTCGACCGGGGCGGGCCGTCGGAGGTCGAGCTGAGCTGGGAGGGCTGGAACCACTGGCCGGAGGCGGTCACGGTCTCGGGCGACGCGGAGGCGGACGGCCCGATGGTCGCAGGCCTCCTCCGTGCCCACCTCCGCCTCGACTGATGCTCAGCCAGCGCGACGGCGGCTCGCGACCGGCGCGCAGACGTCGCGGTAGTGGCTCAGCAGCAGCTCGTTGACCGCCTGCCACGTCCGGCCCTGCACGCTCTGCCGGGCAGCGAGCGCCATCCTCCGCCGGAGCACGGGCTGGGTCACGAGCCGTTCGACGTGGGCCACCAGCTCGTCCGCGTCACCCGGCTCGTAGAGGTGGCCGGCGACGGTGTCGGCCACCACGTCGATCGGCCCGCCCGAGCGCGGCGCGACCACCGGCACGCCGCTGGCCAGGGCCTCCTGGGCGGACTGGCAGTAGGTCTCGTGGCGTCCCGTGTGGACGAAGACGTCGAGGGTGGCGTAGGCCCGGGCGAGCTCGTCGCCGTGCAGCACGCCGAGGAACGCCGCGTCCGGCAGCAGCGTCCGCAGGCGGGTCTCCTCCGGTCCCCCGCCGACCAGCACGAGGCGCACGCCCGGGAGGCGGTCGACGTGGGCGAGGAGCTCGAGCTCCTTCTCCGGCGCCAGCCTGCCGACGTACCCCACGAGCGCCTCGCCGCGCGGCGCGAGCTCGGCGTGGAGCGACTCGTCGCGCTTCCCCGGCTCGAAGAGCACCTGGTCGACCCCGCGCGGCCAGCGGGCGACTGCGTCCACGCCGAGTCCAGCGAGCTGGTCGATGCTCGCCGCGGAGGGGGCCAGGGTGCGGTCGACGCCGAGGTGGATCCGGCGGGTCAGGGCCTCCATCGCGCGGGCCCCACCTGGGATGGCGTACCGGTCGGCGAACCCGACCAGGTCGGTCTGGTAGATCGCGACGGTGGGGATGCCGAGCGAGCGGGCAGCCTTTGCCGCCTGGTAGCCGAGGGTCGCCGGTGAGGCGATGTGCACGACGTCGGGACGGAACCGCTCCATCGCTGCGCGCAACCGGCGCCGCGTCTCGAGCCCGATGCGGAAGTCGGCGTAGAACGGCAGGCTCGCGCCGCGGGCGAGGGTGACGGGGAAGCCGGCGTACGTCGCGGGACCGGTGGGCGCGACCAGCTCGGCCTCGTGCCCCTCGGCCGCCAGGTGCTCCAGCACGCGACGCACGGAGTTGGTGACGCCGTTGACCTGGGGCAGGAACGACTCGGTGACGACGAGGACGCGGAGCCGCCCCGTGCGCCGGGGCGTCGCGTGGTCGGACGCGAGGGGGACGACGGTGGCCGGGACGGTGCGGCTGCGACGCCGCCTCTCGAGCAGGTCCATGCCACGGACGCTAGGGAGGGTGCCGCAACGCCACGCCCCGTCCGGGCAGACGACACGTGAACGGTCACCGACGCCGCGGGTTGGGGTGAGGGTGGGAGGGTGACTTTGCACCCGAGACTCACGCTTCGAGGTCGAGATCCCGGGTGCAAAGCGGGGTGGTCGCCGGATATCCGGAGACCGCCCGACGCCCAGCGACTGCTGCCCGACTACTCCTTGGCGGCGAGCTGACCGCAGGCGCCGTCGATCTCGCGGCCGCGGGTGTCGCGGACCGTGGTGGGGATGCCCTTGGCCTCGAGCCGACGGACGAACTCGCGCTCGTCGGCCGGGTCGGACGCGGTCCACTTCGAGCCCTCGATGGGGTTGAGCGGGATGAGGTTGACGTGCACCCACCCCCAGTCGCCGTAGGAGTTGAGCACGTCGCCGAGCAGGTCGGCTCGGTGGGCCTGGTCGTTGATGCCGCGCATCATGGCGTACTCGATCGAGACGCGACGCTTGGTCTTCGCGGCGTAGTTCCAGGCCGCCTCGACGGTCTCGGCGACCGAGAAGCGGGTGTTGATCGGGACCAGCTCGTTGCGGAGCTCGTCGTCTGGCGCGTGCAGGCTCAGCGCGAGCGTGACGGGGATGCCCTCGTCGGCGAGCTGGTTGATCCGCGGGACCAGACCGACGGTGGAGACGGTGACGCCGCGAGCGCTCATCCCGAGCCCGGCCGGGGACGGGTCGGTGAGGCGGCGTACGGCACCGATGACGGCCTTGTAGTTGGCCAGCGGCTCCCCCATCCCCATGAAGACGACGTTGGACACGCGGCCGGGCCCGCCGGGCACCTCCCCGCGCGCCATGGAGCGGGCCCCGGCGACGACCTGCTCGACGATCTCGGCGGTCGACATGTTGCGCTGGAGACCGCCCATGCCGGTCGCGCAGAACGGGCACGCCATGCCGCAGCCGGCCTGGCTGGACACGCACACGGTGGCGCGGTCGGGGTAGCGCATCAGCACCGACTCGACGAGCGCGCCGTCGAAGAGCTTCCACAGCGTCTTGCGCGTGGTGCCCTTGTCGGCCTCCATCGTGCGCAGCGGCGTCATCAGGTCGGGCAGGAGCGCGGACACGAGGTCGTCACGCTGGCC
>DATIAJ010000119.1:0-3171 GCA_035458105.1 Nocardioides sp.
CTCGAACTGGGCGCAGTACTCCTCCACGGCGTTGGCGATGGCGTTCGCACGCCCGCGCCCGGCATCCAGCTGCTTGCCCGCGGCCTTGACGAGTCCCTTGTCGCGGGCGATGAGGGCGGTGGCCTTGAGGATCTGCTGGGCGGTGTCGTCGGCGTGGCGGGCCTTGCCCTCGAGGGCGGCCGCGACGGACTCGAAGGCCGCCCTGACGTCGACCAGCGCCGCCTCGCGGTCCTCGACGGACGGCTCGTCGGCCGGCGGCCTGACCGGCGGTGCGACCTGCACCACCGGCCCGTAGGCGGACCCCGGGCTGACGCCGATGCCCTGACGGGTCTCCGTCGCGGTCACCTCGCTCACTCCGCGTCGAGGTCGCGCGAGAGGAGGGCCACGAGGGACTCGAGGGCCTCGTCGGCGCCCTCGCCCTCGGCGGTCAGCACGATCTCCTCGCCGTGCTTGGCGCCGAGGGCCATGACCCCGAGGATGCTCGTCGCGTCGACGGCGTCCTCACCGGGGCGGCCGATCTCGATGTCGAGGCCGGTCTCCCCAGCAGCCTCGACGAACATGGCGGCCGGGCGGGCGTGCAGGCCGACGGACGAGGCGATGGTGACGGTGCGCTGTGCCATGAAGGTGCTCCTTTGGTGAACGGGTCGTGCTCGGTGAGGTGGGGCTGGTCAGGTGGTGCTGGATCGGTGCGAGGTGGTGCTCGCGCTGGTTCAGACGGTGGCGACGGCCTCCACCTCCGCGAGCCGGCTGTCGCGTGACTTCAGGAAGACGACGATGGAGGCCATGACGACGACCCCGACGGCCAGGGCCACGACGAAGAGCAGCACCTGCGTCACGCTGCCCATGATCGGGGTCACCCACAGGCCACCGTGCGGGGCGCGGATGCCGATGCCGAAGGCCATGGCCAGGGCGCCCGTGATGGCTGACCCGACGACCGAGGACGACATGATGCGCACGGGGTCGGCGGCGGCGAACGGGATGGCTCCCTCGGAGATGAACGAGGCGCCGAGCAGCCAGGCCGCCTTGCCGTTCTCGCGCTCGGGCTCGGAGAAGAGCCCCGGGCGCACCGTGGTGGCCAGGGCCATCGCGAGGGGGGCGACCATGCCGGCAGCCATGACCGCGGCCATGATCAGCAGTGGCGGCGAGTCGGCCGCGGCACCGGCTCCGGCGAGCCCGGCGGTGGCGAACGCGTAGGCGACCTTGTTGACCGGGCCACCGAGGTCGAAGCCCATCATCGCGCCGAGGATGGCGCCGAGCAGGATCGCGCTCGTGCCGGTCAGGCCGGACAGCGCGTCGTTCAGGGCGTCGGTGAGGGCGACGATGGGGCGGCCGAGCAGCGTGATGAACAGGCCGGCCGTGATGAGCGTGGACAGCAGGGGGATGACCACGACCGGCATGACGCCGCGGACGCCCTTGTGCACCTTCCAGCCCGAGATCCAGCGGGCCACGAGGCCGCCGACGATGCCGGTGACCAGGCCGCCGAGGAAGCCGGCACCCATGGTCGCGGCGATCGAGCCGCCGACGATCCCGGGCACGAGGCCCGGCCGGTCGGCGATGGCGAACGCGATGAACCCCGACAGGATCGGGACGAGGAAGCCGAAGGCCGCACCGCCGATGACGAAGAGCAGGGCCGCCCACGACGTGAGGCTGAGCGGGTTGAAGTTCTGGGTGATGTTGAACTCGCCCTCGGCGGTCAGGCCGTACTTGACGATCTCGATCGCGCCCTGCTCACCGATCGCGACCTGCGCGAGCATGAACGACAGGGCGATGAGGATGCCGCCCGCGGCGACGAACGGGATCATGTAGGACACACCGGTCATCAGCCACTGGCGCACCTTCGTGGCGGTGCTCGCCTCGCTGTCGACCTTGCTCGCGAGACTGCCGGACACCGCCGGGCCAGCGGCCATCGCCTCGGCGGCCAACCCCGGGTGCAACCTCCACTGCTCGGCCATCCGCACGGCCTCGGCGACGAGGGCCGGGCCGTCGGAGATGCCCTTCTTGACCCCGACGTCGACGATCGGCTTGCCGGCGAAGCGGCCGGCGTCCTTGACGGGCAGGTCGTGGGCGAAGATCACGGCGTCGGCGGCGGCGATCTCGGCCGCGGACAGTGGGGTCGACCCGGCGGAGCCCTGGGTCTCGACCTTCATCGTGTGCCCGGCTGCCTTGGCGGCGTTCTCCAGCCCCTCGGCCGCCATGTAGGTGTGCGCGATACCGGTCGGGCAGGAGGTGACCCCGACGAGGTTCAGCGACCGGGGCGCCTCGGCGACGGCAGCGGCAGCCGGGGCGGGGGCGGCAGGGGCAGTGCCGGCATCCGACGGGGTGGCTGCGGCCGCGGCACCGGCCGTCGCCGCGGTGGCGGCTGCGACGGGTGCGGCCCCGGCGCCCTCGGGTGCGGGGTCGAGCGAGACCTCCGCCTCGACGATGCGCACGACCTCGGCCTCGGTGGTGGCGGCGGCCAGAGCGGCCTTGAAGTCCTTCTTCATGAGCGCCCGCGCGAGCTTGGGCAGCATCTGCATGTGGGCGTCGCCGCCGCCCTCGGGGGCCGCGATGAGGAACACGAGCGTGGCCGGGCCGTCCTTGGCGCCCCAGTCGATGCCCTCGGCGCTGCGGCCGAACACGAGGGAGGGCTCGGTGATCGCGGTGCTGCGTGCGTGCGGGATGCCGATGCCGCCGGGCAGGCCGGTCGCCATCTTGGACTCGCGTTCGCGCACGTCAGCCAGGAAGGTGTCGATGTCGGTGCACCGGCCGCTGGTCACGAGCTGCTGCGCGAGCAGAGTCGTGGCCTCGTGGCGGTCGGCACCGGTGAGGTCGAGGACGACCTGGTCTTCGGTGATGAGGGCCATGGGTGTGGTTCCTTTCGGTTCAGCGAAGGACGAGCGAGGAGTCGGGGATGTGGTTGACCTCGGCGTGGATGCCGACGAGGTCACTCGGGGTGGGGACGCGGCTACCGGGCAGGGTGACGGCGGCGGAGCCCCACCTGACGGCGGTGGCGAGGGCGTCGGCGGCCGGGAGCCCCGCCGACAGGCCGTGGAGCAGACCGGCGAGCATGCAGTCGCCGGCGCCCACGGTGGACAAGGGGGCCGTGATCGTGGCCCCCGCATGGACCACCTCGTCGGCGGTGACGAGGATCGCGCCGTCGCGGCCGAGGCTGACCGCGACGATCTCGATGCC
>DATIAJ010000120.1:0-13557 GCA_035458105.1 Nocardioides sp.
GTCTTCATCGCCGTCGCCGACATCGACTGGGTCGTGGCCGGGCTGATCGCGCTCGGGTCCGTCGTGGGCGGACAGATCGGTGCCCGCGTGGGCCGTCGGCTGCCCCCGGCCCTGCTTCGCGGCGTGATCGCCGTCGTCGGCATCGTCGCGCTCGTGGTGCTCCTCGTCTGAGCCGCGCGGTCAGACCCGGACCGCCCGGAAGAACTGCGGCCCCGCGACGCCTCAGGGCGCCCACACGCGTCGTACCGCCGCAGTTCTCCGGGACGTCCTAGGAGCGGTCGGCCGGCGCTTCCACCCATGCCTCGAGCCACCGGCCGAGGACGTCGTACGCCCGCTTGCGGACGGGCGGGCGGGACAGGACGACGTCGTGGATGGCGCCCTCGATCGCGATCGAGGTGACGTGGCGCCCGACAGAGGAGGCCCAGTGCCTGATCTGCTCCACGTCCAGCACGATGTCGTGCGTCGTGGCCGTCTCCTCGGTCTGCTCACCGAAGTACGACCGGGCCGAGGAGAGCACGAGCGTGGGGGAGTCGATGTCGAGTCCGGCGTGCAGGAGAGCGTGGCCGCGTCGCACGGCGCGCAGCCACCCGACGTACACGGGGCGCGACTCGAGCGGCTTCCAGGTGAGGTCGTAGTCCCACTCGCCGCCGTGCTCGCGGTGCAGCGCGCGACCGTAGACCGTGCTGACCTTGCGGGGGATCTCCTGCATCGGTCGGCTGGTGCCGAGCCGCTCGATCGCCAGCCGCGCCGCCGGGCTGCGCAGCCACGCCGCTCCCTGCATGTCGAACCAGGGGGAGTTGAGCACCATCGCGGTCAGCTCGGCCGGCCTGCGCTCCCGCACCCAGAGCGGGACGGTCAGGCCGCCGGTCGAGTGACCCGAGGCGATCACCTCGCGGTGCCCGTCGCGCTGGGTGATCCGCCACCACGCGAGGTCGATCTCGGCGAAGTACTCACCGAGGTCGGCGACGTAGTGCGGGGTCTGGTGGTCACGCAGGGAGCGGCCGTACTTGCGGAGGTCGAGGGCGTAGAACGTGTAGCCACGGTCCGCCCACCACCGGGCGTACTCGGTGTGGAAGAAGTAGTCGGCGAAGCCGTGGACGTGCAGCACGGCGCGACCGTTGGGACGCTCGGGCGCCAGCGTCACGACCGTGGCGACGACGGGACCCTCGGGATCGGGTGGGAGCGAGATCGTCTCCACCCGGAAGTCAGGACCGAGGATGTCGGCCTGCAGCGGCACCAGGGGCATGCGGGGAGCCTATCGAGCGACGTCGCCGACTTTCCCGGTTCGCCCTCGGGGAACGTCTGTCGAGCCCTACCCTTCGGACGTGTCGAGTGCGCTGGGCTCCGTGGCGCGCGGCATCACGTCGTACGTCCAGCAGCGCGTCGAGGGGTGGCGCACCGGGTCGCGCGGCAGCCAGGCGTTCCTCCTGCTCGTGCTCGTGGCGCTCGTCGGCATCGCGGTGGGCATTGGGGAGCTGGCGCAGGTCGTGATCCCGGTCGCGCTCTGGTTCCTCTTCCTGATGATCGGCCTGATGCTGCTGCGCTTCGTGCCGTTGCTGCTGCTGACCGGCGTGCTGGTGGCCGCCGCCGTCTGGACCTCGGTCGAGACCGGCTTCAGCACCCCGAGCCGCGAGTCGGCGCTGGTCATTCTCGCCGTGGGCGTGGTGCTCGCGATCTACCAGGCCAGCCGCCAGCGCTCGGGCCTGCCGATGGCGCTGAGCGAGGCCGTGCTGAGCCAGCTGCGTGACCGGCTGCAGCGCCAGGGCGTCGTGCCGCCGCTGCCCCACGGCTGGCGCTCCGAGTCCGCCACGATCACCGCCAACGGCCCGAGCTACGCCGGCGACTTCCTCGTGGCCGACCTGCGCGAAGGGCGGTGGCTGGAGATGGCCCTGGTCGACGTGTGCGGCAAGGGCACGTCCGTCGGCCCACAGGCGCTGCAGTTCGCCGGCGCCCTCGGCGGCCTGATCGGGGCCCTGCCCCCGGCCGAGCTGATGGCCGCGGCCAACCACTTCCTGCTCCGCCAGGAGTCCGACGAGTCGCTGGCGACGGCCGTGCACATCAAGGTCGACCTGGTCACCGGCGACTACACGATCACCAGCGCCGGCCACCCGCCCGCCCTCCACTGGCACCTCGGCCAGCGTGGCTGGTCGGTCGACAACGCGCGCGGCATGGCGCTCGGCGTCATCGACGAGGCCGACTTCACGCCGAGTCGCGGTCGGCTCCGCCCGGGGGAGGCGCTGATGTTCTACACCGACGGCGTCATCGAGTCCGCCGACAAGGACCTCGACGCCGGCATCGAGTGGCTGCGGCACGAGGCGCTCAAGGCGGTCGACGCCCGCGGCTTCACCGGCATGCCCAAGCGGGTGCTCAAGAAGGTGCCGCGCGGCGACGACGACCGCGCCATGCTCGTGCTGGAGCGCCAGGCGCTGACCTCACCCGAGCGCGACTCCGAGCGGCTGAACAGCCTCGGCGGCTAGCGCTGGTCTGCTGGGGGCCGTCCCTCGGGCCGCGAGTAGAGCTCGCGGATCACGTCCTCGATGTCGGGCTCCTGGATCGACAGGTCCGCCACGTCGTACGACGCCGCGACCGCGGCCACGATGGGCGCGGCGCTCGCGTCGGCCGGGAACGACAACCACTGCCGCGGTCCGTCGACCCGGCGCACGGTCGCACCGGGCACGAGGATGGGCGGCGCCTCGTCGACGAGGTCGACGACGAGCGTGCGCGACGAACCGCCCTCGGCGTGCAGCCCGGTGAGCGAGCCGTCGTACACCGAGGTCCCGTGGTCGATCACGATGACGCGGTCGCAGAGCGCCTCGATGTCCTGCAGGTCGTGGGTCGTGAGGACCAGGGTGGTGCCGCGCTCGTCGTTGAGCGCGCGGAGGAACTCGCGCAACCGGCCCTTGCTCACGACGTCGAGGCCGATGGTCGGCTCGTCGAGGTAGAGCACCTCAGGGTCGTGCAGCAGGGCCGCGGTGATGTCGCCGCGCATCCGCTGGCCCAGGCTGAGCTGGCGCACCGGCGTGTCGAGCTGGTCGCCGAGGTCGAGCAGGTCCACGAACCGCTCGAGGTTGTCGCGGTAGCGCGCGCGGGAGATCCGGTACATCTTCTGCAGCAGCTCGAAGGAGTCCCGCAGCGGCAGGTCCCACCACAGCGTCGATCGCTGGCCGAAGACCACGCCGATGCGCCGGGCGAGCTCGACCCGGTCGCGGCTGGGGTCGAGCCCGGCGACCCTGACCTGTCCACCGGTGGGCACCAGGATCCCGGTCAGCATCTTGATCGTGGTCGACTTGCCGGCACCGTTGGGCCCGATGTAGCCCACCATCTCGCCGGCGTCGATCGAGAACGTCAGGTCGTGGACCGCGAGCACGGAGTCGCGGACCCGCCGTCGCCGGCCCTCGACCCGGCGGCGTACGTCGAAGGTGCGCTCGAGGTCACGCACGTCGATGAGCGGACCCCTGGCGGACGTGGCAGACATCGCAGACATGGTCAGCTCCCCGTGGAGGTGTAGTGGCGGACGCCGGAGCGCCACACGAGCAGGGCTGCGGCCATGGTCAGCACACCCGCCACCGGCGAGGCGAGCTGGAAGGCCTCAGGCATCCCCGCAGGGTCGGCGCGGCCGAGGAGGAAGAGGCAGGGATACCAGTTGACGAAGGCGATCGGGATCACGAACGTCAGCCCGACCAGCACCTCGCGCGGGAAGATGGTGAGCGGGTACTGGGTGATGGTCGCGCCGCCGTAGGTGAAGGCGTTGGCGAACTCCGTGGCGTCGGTGGTCCAGAACTGGACGCACGAGAAGCCGACGAAGAGCCCGAAGAACACCAGCCCGCCGCTGACCAGCATGGACACGGCCACCAGGACGCGCGTCGGGGTCCAGTCGACGTAGGTGCACGCCCACCCGAAGACGATCGAGGCCTGGGTGAGCCGCCCGAGCCGGCGCAGGGTGAACTGGTCGGCGCACACCTGCAGCAGCAGCGGCACCGGCTTCGTCATCATCTGGTCGAGCCGCCCGGTCCGGATGTAGGTGCCGATGCGCTCGACACTGCCGATCGCGGTGTCGGCCACCGCGAGGGCGAGGGAAGCGCTCCCGTAGAGCAGCGCCACCTCGGGGAGCGTGAAGCCATCGAGGTCCTCGAGGTGGGCGAACATGATCCAGAGGCCCACGAAGTCGAGCCCGGTGATCAGCCCGTTGCCCACCGCGAGCAGCACGAACGACGTCGGGTACTGCCAGGCGGCGCGGATCCACAGCGACGCGATCTGCAGGTAGGTGCGCAGGTGGGGCGCAGGTCCGGGCTCAGCCACCCTGGACCACCACCTTGCGGGTGGCCAGGCGCAGCACGCCGTGGCACGCGGCGATCAGCACGACGGCCCACGTCACCTGGAAGCCGAGCGCGGCGAGGAGGTCGACGCCCGTGTGCTTGCCGAGCCAGACGTCGGCGGGGACCTGGACGTACGACGCCCACGGCAGGGCCCGGGCGAGCGTGCCGAGCCAGCCGGGGAAGAGCACGAGCGGCAGCATCATCCCGCTGAAGAAGATCGCGAAGGCACCGCTCATCACCTTCACGCCGGACTGGTCGAGCAGCCAGAAGGCGGTGCTCGCGACGAGGAATCGGATCGCGAAGCTCACGACCACCGCCAGCACCAGCGACACCGCGAAGGCGAGCGCGGTCAGAGGGGAGGACGGGAGCGAGATCTCGAAGACGAGGAAGCCGATGAGCGTGGGTCCGACCCCCCTGGTGAGGAGGTGGTACGCCGCCCGGCCGAGGTCGCCGGCGAGGTACCACCCGACGAGGCCGACTGGGCGGTAGAGGTCGATCGCCACGTCACCGGAGCGGATGCGCTCGGCGAGGTCATCGGTGGTGCCTCCGCCCCAGAGCGCGATCGTCATCAACAGCGCCTGGCCCAGCCAGACGTAGGTCACCGCGTCCTGGGCGTCGTACCCGCCTGCGGTGGGGTTGGCGTTCCAGAGCGCGAGGTAGGCGTAGGAGTAGATGATCCCGAAGACCGAGTTGGTGAAGATCCCGGCGAGCGTCGCGGCCCGGTAGGTGGAGTAGCGGCGGAACGCGCGGGTCGCGACGGCGACGTGCAGCACGCTTCCCCCTCACACGACGACGATCCCCGGACACCCACGAGGGGGCCGGGGATGGTCTCACACCAGAGGGGTGCCGTGCACCTCAGCCCTGGCGGACGAGGTTGACCACACCGATGGTGCGGCCCTGGGAGTCGCGGGTGATCGCGACGCCGGCGCGCTTGGCGCGGGGGCTCAGCAGGATCTCCCGGTGGCCGGGGGAGTCGAGCCACAGCTCGACCATCGTCTCCGGGCTCAGTCCGGTGCCACGGACGAGCGTCTCGCCGGCCCAGGAGTTGTCGCACCTGCGGATGACCTCGCGCTGGTCGCGGTGCTCGAGCACGCCGGTGCGGGCGATCCGGGCGCCCCACTTCTCGGCCAGCTGGTCGGTGCACACGTCGAAGCTCCAGATCTTGCGGAGACCGTGCGCGGCGCGGGCCTGGTTGATGCGGACCATCAGGGCGTCCTCGAGCTGGTCGCTGCTCGCGCTCGCGTCGACCGCGGCGGCGCTGCGGGGAACGGACCACGTCGCGGCCTCGGAGGCGACCGGGACGCTCGTCACGACCGCTGCGGCGAGCAGCGAGGCGAGGCGCGAGAGGCGGCGGGGGTGCTGCACGGGGTGTCCTCCGGGTGGGATCCGCGAGTCGGGGGGTGCGGCAGATCTTGATGGAATCTCTTGAAATCAGGGATTGACCCTAGGCTCCGGTCGTGCATGTGTCGAGTTCGCGCTCACGCATCGGCCGTTCATGCGGCGAGTTTCATCAATTCTTGGCACGTTGATTGCCGATTTCTTCCAGCACCGATGAAAGCGCCTTGATGCTTTCTGGGGGGCGAGAACGCCAAAAAAAGAGACCCGTGGTCTGGACCTGTCGGTCCAGATCACGGGTCTGGTGAGGCGGTAGGGGCGCGGGCCCCGCTGGGTCAGTGCTGGTACGTGCCGTGCAGGATGGCGCGGCCGAGCGTCTTGAAGGCGAGGTTGAAGGAGACGACGGCGTTGGAGGCGTCGGCGTCCACCCCCAGGGTCGCGTCCTTCACCGCATGGACCACGAAGAAGTAGCGGTGCGGGTGGTCGCCCTCGGGCGGTGCGGCTCCCATGAACCCGGCCTCGCCGCCGTCGTTGCGGACGTGGAAGGCGTTGCCCGGCAGGTCTCGCGACGCCGCTCCGGTGTCGAGCGAGGTGACGTCCGCGGGGATGTCGACCAGGCACCAGTGCCAGAAACCGCTCGGGGTGGGCGCGTCGGGGTCGAAGCAGGTCACGACGTAGGACCGGGTGCCCTCGGGTGCCCCGACCAGCTCAGCTGCGGCGACGTGTTGCCGAGGGCGGCCACCTGGTCGTCCTTGAGAGGGCTGCCGTCGGTGACGTCCTCGCTCGTGACGGTGAAGGACTCGGTCGCCGGCAGGTAGTCGTAGGGGTTGGGGGCCACGGGTCGCTCGATGCTCATCCCTCGAACGTAGCGACCTCCCACCACCTCGGAAAGGGACAATCGAGCCATGACCGATCACGGCGACGACTCCCGTCCCTACCTGGCGGGGCTGGTGCTCACCGGTCGCCGGGTGGTCGTCGTCGGTGGTGGGCACGTGGCACAGAGACGCGTCTCGGGCCTCCTCGGCGCCGGCGCGGACGTGACCGTCGTCAGCCTCGAGGTGACGCCGGCGCTCGAGGGGCTGGCGAACGAGCTGACCCTGGTGCTGCGGGAGTTCACCGAGTCCGACCTCGACGGCGCCTGGTACGTCGTCGCCGCGACCGACGACCCGGCCGTCAACGCCCGCGTGGTCGCAGCCGCCGACGCCCGCCACACGTTCTGCGTCCGCGCCGACGACGCGCTCGGCGGCACCGCCTGGACCCCCGCGGTCGGCCACCACGGCACCGTGACCGTCGGGGTGCTCGGCAACCGCGAGCCGCGCAAGTCCGCCGCGCTGCGCGACGACATCGTCACCGCGCTGCGCGACGGGCACCTGACGGCTTCCGAGGCGCTCGACCGCAGCCCGGGCGTCGTCCTCGTGGGTGGCGGCCCCGGTGAGCCCGAGCTCGTGACCGTCGCCGCCCGCCACGCCCTCGCGACCGCCGACGTCGTCGTCGCCGACCGGCTGGCCCCGCGGGAGCTGCTCGACGAGCTCGGTCCCGACGTCGAGCTGATCGACGTCGCCAAGCTGCCCCGCGGTCGCTCGGCGTCGCAGCAGAGCATCAACGAGGTGATCGTCGACCGGGCGCGCGCCGGCAAGCGGGTGGTGCGCTTCAAGGGGGGCGACAACTTCGTCTTCGGGCGCGGCTACGAGGAGCTGCTCGCCTGCGCGGCCGCCGACGTGCCGGTCACCGTCGTACCCGGGCTCAGCTCGGCCATCGCCGTGCCCGCCCGCGTCGGGATCCCGGTCACCCACCGCGGGATCGCCCACGAGTTCACCGTCATCTCCGGCCACCTCCCGCCCGGCCACCCGGAGTCCCTGGTCGTCTGGGACGCGGTCGCCGGGCTGCGGGGCACCCTCGTCCTGCTGATGGCGGTCGACAACGCGCCGGCGATCGCGGAGGCGCTGCTCGCCGGCGGGCGCGACGCCACGACTCCGGTGGCCGTCATCGTCGACGGCACGATGCCGACGGAGCGCACGGTCCTGAGCACCCTCGGCACCCTCGCCGAGGACCTGGTCGCCCACCGGGTCGTCCCGCCGGCGATCATCGTGGTGGGCGAGGTCGTCGCCGTGGCCCGTCCGGCACACTACGTGCGGTGACTGACCCCGTCGAGCTCTCCGACCCCGACGACCCGCGCCTGGCCGACTACCGCGACCTGCGCGACGTCGAGCTGCGCAAGAGCCTCGAGGCCGAGCACGGGCTCTTCCTCGCGGAGGGGGAGAAGGTGGTGCGCCGGGCCGTGGAGGCCGGTCACGAGGCTCGGTCGTTCCTGATGGCGCCGCGCTGGCTCGACGGCCTCGACGACGTGCTCGCCCGCAGCGCCGCGCCCTGCTACGTGCTGTCGGAGGCGCTCATCGAGCAGGTGACCGGCTTCCACGTGCACCGCGGCGCGCTGGCGTCCCTTCGGAGGCGGCCGCTGCCGTCGGTGGACGACGTGCTCGAGGGGGCGCGCTCGGTCCTGGTGCTCGAGGACCTCGTCGACCACACCAACGTCGGCGCGGTGTTCCGCTCCGGCGCCGCGCTGGGCTTCGACGCCGTGCTCCTGTCGCCGCGGTGTGCCGACCCGCTCTACCGCCGCTCGATCAAGGTCGGCATGGGGGCGGTGTTCTCCACTCCCTGGACGCGCCTGCCCGACTGGTACGACGCCCTCCCGGACCTGGCACGGCGCGGCTGGACGACGGTGGCCCTGACCCTCGGCCCCGATTCGGTCCCCATCGAGGAGGCCGTCGCCGGCGTCGACCGCCTCGCCCTGGTGCTGGGGTCGGAGGGGCACGGCCTGTCGTCGCGCTGGGAGACCTCGGCCGATCGTCGTGCCGTGATCCCGATGGCGGCGGGCATCGACTCCCTCAACGTCGCGGCCGCGAGCGCGGTGGCCTGCTACGCCGCGGCCCGCCGCTGAGGCATCAGGTCAGGCGGCGCCGCAGCCGCCGGGCCGCGACGAAGACCACGGCGACACCGAGCAGCACGTAGACGACGTTGCTGACGGGGCCGACGTACCCCTCGACGAGGTGCCACTGGGCACCGAGCTCGTAGCCCGCGAGGATCAGCGCTGCGTTCCAGACGAGGCTCCCGGCGGTCGTGAAGACGCAGAAGCGGAGCAGCGGCATCCGGTCGATGCCGGCCGGGATCGAGATCAGGCTGCGGACCCCGGGCACCAGCCGGCCGACGAAGACCGCGGTGCGCCCGTGCCGGCCGAACCAGGTCACGGCCCTGCGCACGTCGTGGGCGTGCATCAGGGGGATGCGGTCGGCGAGTGCGCAGATCCGCTCCAGGCCCCACGCAGCGCCGAGCCAGTAGAGGGCGAGGGCGCCGATCAGGGAGCCGGCCGTCGCCCACGCGATCGCGGCGCCGAGGCTGTAGTAGCCCTGGCTCGCGGTGTAGCCCGCCAGCGGCAGCACCAGCTCGCTCGGCACGGGCGGGAACACCGTCTCGAGGGCGGTGGCCAGACCGACGCCGGGGGAGCCGATCGTGCGCATGACGACGACGACCCAGTCGAGCACTGCTTCCATGTCGTACGACGCCCCGTCAGCCGCGCTGTCGCAGCGACTCGTGGAGCACGATCGAGCCCGCCACGGCGGCGTTGAGGGACGAGGCGGTGCCGACCATCGAGATCGCGACGACCTCGTCGCACGCGGCGCGCCAGCCCGATGACAGACCGTGGGTCTCGTTGCCGACGACGACCACGAGGCGTCCTCCGAGGTCGGCGTCGGCGAGTGGGCTGCCGTCCTCGTCGGTGCCGACGATGCGGTAGCCGTGGGCATGGGCGTGCTCGACGACCGGGCCGGGGCCGGGCACGCGGAGCACCGTCAGGGCGAAGAGCGAACCGGTGCTGGCGCGCACCGCCTGGGGGTCGTACGGGTCAGCGGCGTGGCCGGTGACCACGAGCGCGGACGCACCGAACGCGTCCGCCGAGCGGGCCAGCGTGCCGATGTTGCCCGGGCTCGTCGGGCGGTCGAAGACCACGACCGGGCCGTGCGGTCGCGGCGAGTCCTCGAGCCGGGCGACGCCGTCCTCGGGCATCTCGACGACCGCGACCAGCTCGGCACCCTGCTCGCGACCGCTGAGCCGGGCGTGCAGCTCGGGGGAGAGCAGCACCCGCTCGGCGTCGGTCGTCGACCACAGGTCGTCGGACCAGGTGGAGGTGGCGCCGTCGGCGCGCAGCAGGGCCCGCACCGTCCAGCCCTCCTCGACGGCCCGGGTGATGGGCCGGACACCCTGGACGAGGAACTCCCGGTTGCGGTGCCGCTTGGAGCGGTTGGTCAGCAGCGCCTCCCACTGCTGGAAGCGCGCGTTCTCCCGGGTGATGCGGAGGTCTGACATCAGGACGCCGTGTCGGCAGGCCACGTGAGCGGGTAGTCCTCGACCGCCGCGTCGTGCTTCTTGGTCAGCCGCTTGCGCGACTTCGCCGAGAGGCGGTCGCCGAAGACCGTGCCGAGCGTGTGGTCGGTCTCGTGCTGCAGGCAGCGGGCGAGGAGGCCGTCGCCCTCGAACGAGACCGGCTCGCCGTCGAGGCCCTGGCCGTCGACGCGTGCCCAGTCGGGGCGGGGGCAGGGCTCGAAGGACCCGGGGAAGGACAGGCAGCCCTCGTCGTCGTCCTCGAGGCGCCGGTCCTTGCCCTCGGGGAGCGTGAGGACGGGGTTGCAGACGACACCGACGGTCCGCACGCCCTCGTCGTCGGGGCAGTCGAAGACGAACATCGCCAGGTCCTCGCCGATCTGGCAGGCGGCGAGCCCGACTCCCTCGGCGGCGTACATCGTGGCGACCATGTCGGCGGCCAGGGCGGCGAGCGCGTCGTCGTACGACGTCACCGCGGCCTGCGGTCGGTGCATGACCGGCGTGCCCCAACGGGTGATCGGACGGACCGTGCCACCCTCCGGGAGGGGGCCGTGGGGTGCCCGGACCCCGGGGTCGGTGCCGGTCTGGGTGTCGGTCGGCTGCTCGTCGGGCATGCGGGGATCCTAGCCAGCAGGGCGTGTGGCACCCGCATGTGGAGGGACGCTGGCGATGTGTGTAACTCACAGTTACATTGGACCCATGTCCTTCATCAGCAGCCTGCGGCCCGGTGGCCGCCACGGGTTGTCGTCCCGGGAGTCACGCGACGCGATCGGCCTGGCCGTCGCCGCCGTCAACCGTCTGGCGCAGAGCGAGCTCCTCGACCGCGTCGGACTGCGCAAGCAGGCGGAGCAGGCGGTCTACACGACCACACGCAGCGGGTTCCGGGTGGCGACGGCCGCCGGTCGCACCTTTGCCCGGGCCGGTCGGAGGACCGCCGGGACCCGCCCGGCCAGCGCCGAGTCGCGGGGGGTCTTCGACCTGACGCCCACCGAGGACGAGGAGATGCTGCTCGAGGTCGTCCGCGAGCTCGCAGAGGAGGTGCTCCGCCCCGCTGCGTCCGCGGCCGACGCCGCGTGCGCGCCCCCGACGGAGGTCGTGACCGCCGCCGAGGAGGTGGGGTTGCCCGTCCTGGGCGTCCCCGAGCAGCTCGGCGGCATCATGGAGGAGCGGTCGACCATGGCCGGCGCGCTCGTCGCCGAGGCCCTGGCCCACGGGGACATGGGGCTCGCGGTCGCCGCGCTCGCGCCAGGGTCCGTCGCCACCGCGATCGCCCTGTGGGGCACCGACGCCCAGCAGCAGACCTACCTGCCCGCCTTCAGCAGCGGCAGCGCCGACAGCACCACCGGACGCGGCGTACCGGCTGCCGCGCTGTGTCTCGCCGAGCCGCGGGTGCTCTTCGACCCCTCCGACCCTTCGACCACGGCCCGGCGCGACGGGGACGGCTTCGTCCTCGACGGTCTGAAGTCCGCGGTCGTCCGGGGCGCGGATGCCGAGCTGTTCGTCGTCTCCGCGATGCTCGACGGCACGCCGGCGCTGTTCCTCGTCGAGTCCGGCACCGACGGGCTCGAGGTCGAGGCCGACCCGTCGATGGGCGTGCGCGCGGCCGGGCTGTCACGCCTGCACCTCGCCGACGTGCGGGTGGGCGCCGACGCGATGCTCGGTGGCACCGACGGCACGGCCCACGCCGAGTGCGTACGCCTCTCCCGCCTCGCCTGGTGCGCGCTCGCGGTCGGCACCGCGCAGGCTGTGCTCGACTACGTGAAGCCCTACGTCAACGAACGCATCGCGTTCGGGGAGCCGATCAGCCACCGCCAGTCGGTGGCCTTCATGGTCGCCGACATGGCGATCGAGGTGCAGGCGATGCGCCTGCTCACCTGGAAGGCGGCCTCCCGCGCCGCGCGCGGCCAGGACTTCTCCCGCGAGGTGGGCCTCGCCCGTCAGCTGTGCGCCGAGAAGGGCATGCGTATCGGGCTCGACGGGGTGCAGCTGCTCGGCGGCCACGGGTTCGTCAAGGAGCACCCGGTCGAACGGTGGTACCGCGACCTGCGGGCCGTCGGCGTGATGGAAGGCGCGGTGATGATCTGATGGCGATCAACCTCGAGACCCCCCGCAAGCTCGTCGGGCTGGTCGACCAGGCCCACCAGCTGGCGATGAACATGCTGCGCCCGATCTCGCGCACCTACGACCGCGCCGAGCACGCGTACCCCAAGGAGCTCGACATGCTCGCCGCGCTGATCGACGGCGTGTCCGAGACGGGGGCCACCGGCGGTGCCGGCGCGGGCGGCGTACGTCGTGAGCCCTCCGCCGACGGCGACACAGGCAAGGTCCGCAACGGGGCCAACCTCGCGTCGGTCCTCTCCGTCGCCGAGATGTGCTGGGGCGACACCGCGCTGCTGCTGTCGATGCCGCGGCAGGGTCTCGGCAACTCCGCGATCGCGTCGGTCGCCGACGAGGAGCAGCTCGAGCGCTACCGGGGCACGTGGGCGGCGATGGCGATCACCGAGCCCGGCACGGGGTCGGACTCGGCCAACATCACCACCACGGCGGTGAAGGACGGTGACGAGTACGTCATCAACGGCGAGAAGATCTATGTCACCTCCGGCGAGCGCGCCGACTCGGTGGTGGTCTGGGCGACCCTCGACAAGGAGCTCGGCCGCGCCGCGATCAAGTCGTTCCTGGTCCGCAAGGACAACCCCGGCCTCAAGGTGGAGCGGCTCGAGCACAAGCTCGGCATCCGCGCCTCCGACACGGCGGTCATCACCTTCACCGACTGCCGGGTCCCCGCCGACGACCTGCTCGGCTCGCCGGAGATCGACACGAAGGCCGGCTTCGGCGGCGCGATGGCGACCTTCGACAACACCCGCCCGCTGGTCGCCGCGATGGCGGTCGGGTGTGCCCGTGCGTCGCTCGACCTGACCCGCGACCTGCTCGAGCAGGCGGGCGTGGTCATCGACTACGACCGCCCCGCGCAGTCCCAGTCCGCGGCCGCGGCGACGTTCCTGCGGCTCGAGGCCGACTGGGAGGGTGCGAAGCTGCTGATGATGCAGGCGGCGTGGATGGCCGACAACCGCAAGCCCAACTCGCTCGAGGCGTCGATGGCGAAGGCGAAGGCCGGGCGCGTCGGCTCCGACGTGACGCTGACGTGCGTGCAGCTGTGCGGCACCCTCGGCTACAGCGAGGCCGAGCTCCTGGAGAAGTGGGCGCGCGACTCCAAGATCCTGGACATCTTCGAGGGCACCCAGCAGATCCAGCAGCTCATCGTCGCCCGCCGGGTGCTCGGGCTGACCAGCTCCGAGCTCCGCTGACGCTGACCGCCCGGTCAGGAGACGGACTTGAAGGGGTCGTGCTCGGCGAGGATCTTGTCGACGCGGGCCTGGTCGATGCGGGACACCACGTAGTGGTCCTCCTGCGCGTCACGCACGCACTTGGCGAGGGTGAAGCTCGACGTCGTGAGGAACATGGTCCCGAGGCCGAGGAAGGCGCGGATCCACGGGTCGACCGGGAGGTAGAAGATCGCGAAGATCATGGTCAG
>DATIAJ010000121.1:0-5884 GCA_035458105.1 Nocardioides sp.
TGCTCCTCGCCAACCCGTGGGCGCTGCTGCCTCGGATGGCGGTCGCCATCGCTGTCACCGTGGTGCTCCTCGGCTCCTACGGCCTGGGCGTCGGCATCGCCTCGATCGTCCACGGCACCTTCTTGGGCGTGGGATCGGTGCTGGTCGCCATCGTGCTGGTCTTCGCGGTCCTCGCCGGTCTCCAGCTCGTCACGCTGGGACTCGTGGTGGTCCTCTTCCGGACGATCTCCCAGTCGGCCACGGCCAACACGTCGGATCACGAGGTGCTGGACTGGGACGACGACATGAAGTGAAGAGAACGGCTAGTCCCGGTCCGCACCGCCTTGGCTGACCGGCCACCGTAAGGCTCAGCCGGCGGCCGCTGCGGTCGGGTCCATCACCTCGACGACCACCCAGTCGACGTACATGCTGTGCCGCGAGCCACCGAGGAGGGCATGCTCGGGGTCGACGTCCTTGTTGGACAGCCGGAGGTGGAAGGGGACGGCGTTGCCGGGGACGCGGCGGGGATCGGGGTTCGAGGTCACGGAGTAGGCCCGGTGTCCCGAGCCGTCCTCGGCCTGGAACAGGACCTGGTCGCCGCCGACGGTGAACTCCGCGTGGTACTCCCAGGAGGAGTCCCACGGCTTCGCGCCGTCGGCGAAGTCCTTGGCGACGGGCCAGAGCTCTGGCGCCAGGCCGGCGGCGCCGCACTCGTCGACGGCGTTGTCGAGCGTCTCGTCGTAGCAGAGGTGGGATCCCAGCTGCGCCCCACCGGTCTTCTTCGGACCGTAGCTCTCGATCACGTCGATCTCACGGGGGTCGGCGGGGTTGGGGTGCTGGACCCAGATCGCGGCGTAGTTGGTGCTGGTGTCGGGCATGATCAGGCTCGCCGAGACGCGGACCCGCGTGCCGGCGGGAAGCACCCACCCGGAGGTCGAGCGGATCTGGGCGAGGCGACCCACCTCGAGGCGGCCGTTGCCGTCGAGGAGGGCGTCCTTCCAGCCGGTCATCGTGTGCCACTGACCGGCCGGGGTGCCGGCAGGTCCGTCGAAGTGGTCGACGAAGAGGTTCTGCCAGACCGGCGGGACCGCGGGGTCCGAGGTCGGGGCGGGCTCGACCACGGGCGGCGCGGTGGTCGCGGGGGCGGTCGCGACCGGGGCCGTCGCCACGGGCGGCGTCGGGGCGGCCGCAACCGGTGTGGTCACCGCCGGCGGCGGCACGTCGGGTGCCGTGGAGTCGGAGGGGCCGCCGGTCGCCGCCTCGCATGCCGTCAGTCCTACCAGCACGACCGCGGCCAGCACTGCCACGGGCGTGCGGTCGCGCCTCCGCGAGTCCGCGCGCCTCAGCCGGTCCATGAGCCTCCCGATGTTGTGACGGCCTCGCCGCCTCGTGCTGGTGCCGTGCCGGCCCGTCGTGAGCCGTCGACGATACGTGCCCCCGACAACGTCGCGCCGGAGGCGGCGCGCATCAGCCGACGGTCGTCAGCAGCTGCGTCGCGCGGGTGAGCACGACGTAGAGCGTGGCCCGGCCGGTCGCGGACTCGTCCTCGATCTCCTGCGGCGAGACGACCACGATGCCGTCGAACTCCAGGCCCTTGGTGTCGAGGCCGGTCAGCACCACGACGCGGTCCTCGCCGCTCGGCGTGACGCTCGAGTCCACGGCCGCGCGGGCGTTGGGCGCGGCGACGGCCAGCTCGGGCCACGACGCCAGCCAGGCGTTGACCTCCGAGCGCCGGGCGACGGGCACGACGATGCCGACGGTGCCCTCGACGCGGTCGGCGACCGCCGTCACCGCCTCGCGGACGGCGGCCTCGAGGTCGTCGACGGGGCCGACGACCTGCGGCTCCTCGCCGGTGCGGCGTACGGCATCGGGCAGGTCGGCGTCGAGCCCGACCCGGCGGGCGTAGTCGGCGGCGAAGGCGTAGATCTCGGCCGAGTTGCGGTAGTTGGTGGAGAGGTGGAACTCGTGGAGCTCCTTGCCCTCGAGCGCCTCGGCACGGGCGGCGGCGGCCTCTGGGGCGTCGGGCCAGGACGACTGGGCGGGGTCGCCGACGATGGTCCAGCTCGCGGTGCGGCCGCGACGCCCGACCATGCGCCACTGCATCGGGGTGAGGTCCTGCGCCTCGTCGATGAGGACGTGGGCGTAGCCGTCGTCCTCGATGCGGTGCGTCGGCGGCGCCCACTGCCGACCACCCGGGGCGTAGTCGCGCTCGGAGATGGTGGTGAGCTCCTGGAGGTCGACCCCGCCCTCGAGCAGGCCCGTCTCGTCGAGGTCGCGCTCGTCATCGGTGCGCTGCGGGACGTCGCCGATCGCGTAGCGGAGCTCGTCGATCAACGGCACGTCCTCGATCGACAGGTCGTCAGCCACCCAGGACTTGGCGAGCAGCACCTGCTCCTCACGGCTGATCACGCCCTCGCCGACGCGGGCGAGGAAGTCGGGCTCGCGCAGCCACCTGAAGACGGTCTGCGCGTCGAGCGGCGGCCACCACGCGGAGGCGAACTCCACGAAGCCGGCGTGGCCGAGCATGTCGTCGTCGAAGGCCTCACGCCCGCGCTCGCGGCCCCGCTCGCCGGTGACCTGGCGCCACATGGCGTCGAGCAGCGTCTTCGCCACCCGCGGCAGCTGGCGGTTGCGCCGCCCCTGCGACATGAGCTGGCGCCGCAGCCGGCCGAGCAGCCCGGGGTCGAGCACGATGGTCTCGTCGCGCCAGTAGATGCGGAAGCTGGTCGGTGCGCCGGGCGCGTGCTGGCGCGCGGTGCGGCGCAACAGCTCGGCCATCCGGGTCGCGCCCTTGATGTCGGCGACCGCCGGCTCGTCGTGACGCGTGGCGCGGATGCCGCCGACCACCTCGCCCAGGGAACGCAGCGCGACGGCCGTCTCGCCGAGGCTCGGCAGGACCCGCTCGATGTAGCGCATGAACACGCCGCTGGGGCCGACGACGAGCACGCCGCCACCCTCGTAGCGGCGGCGGTCGGAGTAGAGCAGGAAGGCGGCGCGGTGCAGGGCGACGACCGTCTTGCCGGTGCCGGGGCCGCCGGAGATCGACACGACGCCCTTGCCGGGCGCGCGGATGGCCTGGTCCTGCTCGGCCTGGATGGTGGCCACGATCGAGTGCATCGAGCGGTCGCGGGCCCGCGACAGCTGCGCCATCAGGGCGCCCTCGCCGACGATCGGGAGGTCGGTCTCGGCCTCCTGGTCCAGCAGCTCGTCCTCGACGCCGATGACCGTGCGGTGCAGGGAGCGCAGCACGCGACGGCGTACGACGCCGGAGGGGGTCGCGGCCGTGGCCTGGTAGAACACCCCGGCCGCGGGAGCGCGCCAGTCGATGAGCAGCACGTCACGGTCGGCGTTGCGCACGCCGATGCGGCCGATGTAGCGCGGCTGGGCGTCGATCGCCGGGTCGAGGTCGAGCCGGCCGAAGACCAGCCCCTCGTGGGCGGCGTCGAGCTGGGCGATGCGCTTGGCGGCCTGGAAGACCATCGCGTCGCGCTCCACGAGGCCGCCCTCGTGCTCCAGCCTGCCGCGGTTGCGCCCCTCGGTCGCCAGCGCCCGGGCGTTCACCATGGACGCCTCGAGCTGCACGTAGACCTCGTCGACGTACGCCTGCTCCGCCGCGATCTCTCGCGCCTCGAGCTCCTCGCTCAACTCCCGCTCCTCATCCCCCGATGAACCACTGCCCAACGGTCCCGGACAGACGGACAAGCGTACCGGCGAGCACCGACGACCACCGACTTCTCGCGCATCGTGGACCGGACGACCCTCACGCCAGCAGCAGCACGGCGCCGACGAGGCACACCACGGCGCCGACCGTTCGGATCAGGTCGGCGCGCCCGAGCGCCCCGAGCAGCTCCGGGCGCTCCGCGGCCGGCACGGTTGCCAGGCGGCCGTGCATGGGGGCGGCGAGCACGGCGGTGGTGACCACCGACAGCGCCCCACCGGCCAGCGCGAGCCACGTGCCTCCGGCGTGCGGGTTGCTCGCCGCGGCCCAGGCCAGGGCGAGGACGAGCGGCACGTAGAGCGCGCCCACGAGCGGTGCGATGCGTCGCGCGTGCCGCGCGTGCGCCGCGGGCCAGGCCTCGTCGCCGACCTCGCGGAGGGCGGGGTAGACCACCACGGCGACGGTCAGCTGGAAGCCGAGGTGGGCGGCCGCGACGAGCAGCAGCCAGGTGGCGGGGGAGGCGGAGGTCACGTGAACGCCTCCGGGCCGAGGTCGTGCTCGCCCGCCTCGAGCGCCTCGACGACCCGTCGCGCGACGGCTGCGGGCTCCCGACCGGCCGGCAACCGGGGCGCCTCGCCGGCCAGCGGGCGCGCGGCCAAGCCGGTCTCGGTGTGCGGGGGGCGAACGTCGTACACCGCGACGCGGCTGCGCCGCAGCTCCGTGCGCAGGGCGGCCGCGGCGGCGCTGAGGGCCGCCTTGCTGGCGGAGTACGCCGCCATGCGCGGCAGCGGCTGCTCCGCCACGACGGCGCTGAGCTGGACCACGAAGCCCTGCGACTCCTCCAGCAGCGGCAGCACCCGACGGAGCAGGAACAACGGACCGACGACGTTGGTGAGGAACAGCTCCTCGACGACCTCGTCCGGGGTGTCGACGAGGCTGCCGAACGCCACGACGCCGGCCGCGTTGACCAGTCCGTCGAGGCCGCCGAGGTGCTCACGCGCTGCGGCTGCGACGGCGTCACCGGCCGTCGCGTCACCCAGGTCCGCAACGACCCGGGCCTCGGCCTCGAGGGCCTCGAGCCGGTCGGGGTCGCGTCCGGTGACCAGCAGCCGGGCGCCTCGGGCGGCGAGCTCCGCGCTCAGCAAGGAGCCGAGCGCGCCGGTCGCACCGACCACGGCGATCCGGGTGCCGTCGAGGTCTCGGCTGTCTCGTTGCTCCACGCGGCCTCCCTCGCAGTGGGTCCTCCCCACTTCTCCGCGCCAGGGCCGCCGCTGGATGCAGTCGCCGCGCTACTTCTTGCGGGAGAGGAAGGCGGTCATCGCCTCGCGCGCCTCGTCGGAGGCGAACAGCCGGGTGCTGGTCTCGGCCATCTCCTCGCCCAGCGCGTCGATGCGCGCCACGAGGTCGCGGTTGAGGATGCGCTTGGACTCGCGGAGCCCCTGGGGAGCGCCCGTCGCCAGGCTGGCGCACACGGCGGCGACCTCGGCGTCGAGGTCGTCGACGGGGACCGCCTTCGTCACCAGGCCGTACGCCGCTGCCTCGGCGCCGGTGAACACCTCCCCGCCGAGCGTGGTGAGCGCCGCGGCCCGCGGGTTCATCCGGTGGTGGACGGTCAGGCTGATGATCGCGGCGGCCAGCCCGAGCTTGACCTCGGTGAGCGCGAAGGTGGCGTCGTCGGCGCTGATGGCGATGTCGGCCGCCGCGACGATCCCGATGCCGCCGGCGCGGACAGCACCGAGGTTCTTGGTGACCACCGGCTTGTCGAGGGTGGCGATGAGCCGCTGCAGCTCGACGATGCGGCGGGTGCCGGCCCCCATGCCCTCCGTCGACGCCTCGGTGAGGTCGGCGCCGGAGCAGAACACCTTGCCGGAGCTCTCGATGAGCACCGCCCGCACGTCGACGTCGGCACCGGCCCGCTCGAGGTGGGCGTGGAGCTCGGTCACCAGCTGCCGGCTCAGGGCGTTGCGGTTGGCGGGGCTGTCGAGCGTGATCGTGGCGACGGCGTCGGCCACGGCGTAGTGCACCAGCTCTGCGGGGGCGTGGTCGGTCGGGGCGGTCATGGCGTGCATCCTGCCGCACGACCCGGTTGGGCATGGAGCGTCTCCAACGCCGCGGGGGCGGTGCTGCAACAATGCTGGCGTGCCAGACGACGCAGGAAGCTCCGGGACCCTGCACGGGGATCGATCGGCCGGTGGCAATCTCCGCCGCGGGTTGCGCGGGTCGCTCGACCTCCCGATCGGCGTGGTC
>DATIAJ010000122.1:0-10337 GCA_035458105.1 Nocardioides sp.
GGGCAACTTCCCCCAGGGCTTCACCCACCTCAGCCTGATCAGCGCCGTGATCAACCTCGACCGCAGCCTGGACGGCTGATCGCGGGCCTCCCCGCCGCGCCGCCGCGTGGGGTGTCGGCAGATCGCGGCAGCCGGGCAGCCGGGCTTTGCACCCGAGACTCACGCTTCGTGGCCCAGATCTCGACCGACAAGTGGGGCGGTCGCCGGATATCCGGAGACCGCCCGCTCCCGGGTGGCCGCGACCCGCACGCGCGCGTCAGGACGTCCAGGCGTGCCAGAGGTCGGCGTACTCCCCGCCGAGGTCGAGCAGCTCGTCGTGGCTGCCGAGCTCGACGATGCGCCCGTCGAGGACCACGGCGATGCGGTCGGCGTCGTGGGCGGTGTGCAGCCGGTGGGCGATCGCCACGACGGTGCGGCCCTCGAGCAGGTTGTTCATCGACCCCTCGAGCGTGCGGGCGGTGCGCGGGTCGATGAGCGACGTCGCCTCGTCGAGCACGAGGGTGTGCGGGTCGGCGATGATCAAACGGGCCAGCGCGACCTGCTGGGCCTGCGCGGGCGTCAGCGAGAAGCGGCCGGAGCCGATCATCGTGTCGAGCCCCTCGGGCAGGCGCTCGACCCACGACAGCCCGCCGACTGCGGCGAGCGCCTGGCGCACGGCGTCGTCGGGGGAGTCCTCGCGGGCGAGCACGACGTTGTCGCGCACGGTGCCGATGAAGACGTGGTGCTCCTGGGTCACCAGCGCGACCTCGGTGCGCAGCACCTCCAGCGGGAGGTCGACGAGGTCCACGCCGCCCACGCGCGCCGACCCCGTGCGGGGGCGGTTGATCCCCGACAGCAGGCGCCCGAGCGTCGACTTGCCGGACCCGCTCGGACCCACGACCGCCAGCCGCTCGCCCGTGCGCAGGCGCAGGTCCACGCCGTGCAGCACGTCGTGGCCCTCCCGGTAGGCGAACCGGAGGTCCTCGGCGTCCAGGTCGACCCCGTCGGGCAGCCGGTCGCCGGGCTCCCGGTCGGGCGGCACCTCGGCGATGCCGAGCAGGCGGCTCGTCGAGGCGGCGCCGACCTGCAGGCGGTCGACCTCGCCGATCACGGCGTCGAGCGGCTCGGCCAGCGCGACGACGTACAACAGCGCCGCGGTGATCTGGCCCAGGTCGACCCATCCCTGGCTGTAGCCGTAGGCGCCGGCGACGAGCGTGACGACCTGCGGCACCTGGAAGGCTGCGTTGAGGGCCGCGAACAGCACGTTGCGGAGCGTCATCCCGTAGCGCTCGGCCTGCGCCGAGACGGCGATGTCGTCCGAGCCTGCCTTCACCCGGGCCTGCGACAGGCCGAGCGCCTCGACCGTGCGCGACCCCTCGACGGTCTCGGTGAGGGTGGTGTTGATGCGGGAGTAGGTGGCGCCCTCGGTGATGTACGCCTTCGGCGCGCGCCGCAGGTAGGTGCGCACCGCCGGGGCGCACAGGGCGAACACCACCAGGGCGGGCACCGCGAGGACCACCGAGTTGAGCAGCATCGCCACGACCGACAGCACGACGGTCATCAGCGAGATCAGCAGCCTCGGCACGCCCCACTGCACCGAGCGGGCCATGGTGCCGACGTCGCGGGTGACGCGGGTGACGAGGTCGCCCGTGCTGGCTCCCTCGACGCGGCCGACCGGGAGGCGCAGGATCGTGCTCACGACGTGCTCGCGTGCCGACGCGAGCAGGTCCTGGCCGAAGTGGGTGGAGGTGCGCTGGGCGCCGAAGGTGAACACGGCCTGCAGGACGACGACGCCGACCACGGCCAGGGCGAGCGTGCCGAGACCGGAGACCGCGGCGCCCTCGGCGGCCACGCGGTTGACGAGCGACCCGAGCAGCCGCGGCACGACGAGCGCGGACCCGGCGGCGAGCGCGTTGAGGACCACCAGCAGCACGAAGGCGCGCTTGCGCTGCCGGACGAGGTCGCCGAAGAAGGCGAGCACCGCGCGGTTGCCCGACACGGGCCAGCCGCGCACCGGGTTGCGCGAGGCGTCGTAGACGGCCTCGGCGCGCCGGCGGCGCAGGTCGTGGCGCTGCCAGAGGGCGCGGTTGCGCTCGCGCAGCCCGACCCGGCCCGGCGGGTCGAGCTCGGGCGGGACGGCCGGCGGGTCCGCGGCGCGGTCGCGCCAGGTGTCGGCGGACGTGGCGAGGAGGTCGGTGCTCATCGGAGGGCCTCCTCGTCGAGGTCGCGGGTGACCACGCGCCGGTAGACCTCGTCGTCGGCCAGCAGGTCGGCGTGGCGGCCCTCGGCGACCACGGTGCCGTCGTGCAGCAGCGCGACCCGGTCGGCGTGGTGGAGCCACAGCGGCGAGACCGTCGTGACCACGGTCGTACGGCCCCGGCGCGCCTCCGCGACCCGGGCGGCGATGCGGGCCTCGGTGTGGGCGTCGACCGCGGACGTGGGCTCGACCAGCACGAGGACCGGCGCGTCGGCCGCGATGGCGCGGGCGAGCACCACGCGCTGCCGCTGGCCACCGGAGAGGCCGCGGCCGCGCTCGTCGAGCTCGCCCTGCCAGCCCTCCGGCAGGGCGTCGTAGACGTCCTCGGCGTTCGCGATCTGCAGGGCTTCCTCGGCCTGCTCGCGGGTCAGCCGGGCGTGGGGGTCCACGGCGTCCTGCAGGGTGCCGGCGAAGAGCTGGCTGGTCGTGTCGCTGACGAGCACCTGACGTCGTACGTCGTCGAGGCGGGCGCGCGACAGGTCGACCCCGCCCAGGGTGACGCCCCAGGGGCGGCGGACCCGCTCCTCGTCGAGCGCCGCGATCCGGGCCCGCTCGGCCGCCCGCTCGGCCCGGGAGCGACGGGCGGCGCGCCCCTTGGAGCCGTGGTCCTCGCCCACCGGGACCGGTTCGGTGTCGGCGGGCAGGTAGCGCCCGAGGCGGTCGGCCAGGGCCGCGCTCTGCTCGGGCACCGCGCTGACGACCACGGTGAGCAGCCCCGGCTGGACGGTGAGCCCGCTGGCGAGGTCGTGCAGCGGTGCGGTGCCGTCGAGGGCGACCGGCTCGGCCGGGTCGCGCCACGGCGGCCGCTGCTCGAAGATCGCGATGGCCTTGCGGGCACTCACCAGCGACCGCGTGCTCTTCTGCGCGAACTCGAAGAAGGTCCGGATCGGCCCCACCATGAAGAGGCCGTAGCCGAGGAAGGTGATGAGCTGGCCGACGCTCAGCGTGCCGTCCTGCACCTGGCGGGTCCCGAGCCACACCAGCGCCACGAGGAAGATGCCCGAGAGGAGCACGCCGACGGCCTCGACGACGGCCTGCCAGATGCCGGCGGAGACCCCGGCCCGGCGGGCCGACTGCGACTGGCGGGCGTAGTTGGCGCCGAAGGTCTGCTCGCCGCCGATGCCGCGCAGGATGCGCAGCCCGGCCACGATGTCGGTCGCCAGCGAGGTCAGGTCGGAGGTGCGTGAGCGCTCCAGCTGCTGGCGCCGGTGCAGGGGCCTCAGCAGCGGCAGCGCCGCGCCCACCAGCACCGGGGCCGCGACGAGGGTGAGCAGCCCGAGCTGCCACGACATCGTCAGCACGATGAACGCGACGGTCAGGTAGGACACCAGCTGCCCCGTGGCGCGCGCCAGGATCTCGGTGAGCGCGCCGAACTCGTCGGAGTCGCTCGACGCGACGCTCAGCACCTCACCGGTGGGCGCGCGACGAGGGAGCACGTGGCCCATCTGCGCCACCTTGCGGGTGACCATCTCGAGCGCGCCGTAGAGCGCGACCAGCCAGCTGCGCACCACCAGCGTGTGCGACACGACCCCGAAGACGCCGCCGATCACGACCACGAGCAGCAGGAGCGCCGCCCAGCCCAGCAGCGCCGACTCGGACCCGCCGACGATGCCGTCGTCGACGGCCCGGCCGAAGATCCACGGTCCCAGCGTCATCGGGAGGAACCACAGCGCGTAGCAGAGCGACGAGAGGGCGATCAGCGCCTTCTGCTGGCCGAGGACCCACCGCAGGAACGCGAGTGGCGACCGGGTGTCGGGGTCCGGAGTGGGTGCGTCGTCTGAACCCGTGTAGAACGTCGCGATCCGGGGTGGGTAGTCCTGCATGTCGTGTCGAACCCTAGGTGCCGGTGCCGTGCCGGCACGAACGGTTAACGAGCGGGACGGGTGCCGAGGACCTCAGGCCGCGCCGTACGACGGGTAGTCGGTGTAGCCCTCGGCGTCGCCGCCGTAGAACGTCTCGGGGCGCGGCGGGTTGAGCGGCAGCCCCTCGGCGAGCCGGCGCGGCAGGTCGGGGTTGGCGATGAACGACCGGCCGAAGGCCGCTGCGTCGACGAGGCCCGCCTCGAGCAGGCGCTCCGCCTTGGCGAGGTCGTAGCTGCCGGCGCCGACGATCGGGCCGGGGTGGGCCGCCCGCAGGGCGCGGCGGTAGTCGTCGTCCAGCGCCGGGCCCCCGGCCCAGTCCGGCTCCGACAGGTGCAGGAAGACGAGGTCGCGGCGGCCGAGCTCGCCGGCGACGTACAGCCCCGCCTCGGCGCCCTCGGGGTCCTCGGTCCCGTTGAACGAGCCGATCGGGGAGATCCGGACGGCGACGCGGTCCGCGGACCACGCGTCGACGACGGCGTCGGTGACCTCGAGCATCAGCCGGGCCCGGTTGGCCAGCGAGCCGCCGTACTCATCGGTGCGCAGGTTGCTGTCCGCGGCGAGGAACTGGTGCAGCAGGTAGCCGTGGGCGCCGTGGATCTCGACGAGGTCGAACCCGGCCTCGCGGGCGTTCACGGTCGCGCGCCGGTAGTCCTCGACCACCCGCGGGATCTCGTCCAGGCCGAGCGGGCGCGGGACGGGGCAGCTGACGCGGGTCGGTCGCCCGTCCTCGCCCCGCACGGTGGTGCGGTTGCGGTAGGGCCCGTCGCTGGCCGAGACGGGCAGCTCGCCGCCGTGGAACGACTCGTGGGAGACCCGGCCGACGTGCCACAGCTGCGCCGCGATCCGGCCGCCGACCTCGTGCACGGCGTCGGTGATGCGGCGCCAGCCCGCGACCTGCTCGTCGCTGTAGATGCCGGGGGTGTCCATGTAGCCCTTGCCCTCGGGGCTGATCTGGGTGCCCTCGGAGATCAGCAGACCGGCCCCGGCGCGCTGGACGTAGTACTCCCGCATCAGGTCGTTGGGGACGTCGCCGGGCACCGTGGCACGCATCCGGGTGAGCGGCGCCATCAGCACGCGGTTGTCGGCGCGGACGGCGCCGAGGGACAGGGGCTCGAAGAGGGAGGGCACGACACCCGCCAACAGGCACCACCCGTGGCTTGTTCCGACGCAGCGGCCGACCGTGACCCGGCTCACGCCGTTTCGTCGACCGGGTCCGTCGACCCACCTGCGCACATTCACCCCTGCGGGTACCGTGGCGATCGATGAGCGACGTCGAGGTGATGGCTCCGCGTGAGGTCCCGCTGGGAGGTCCCCGGGCCATGCGCGTACGACGTACGCTCCCGCAACGCCACCGCTCCCTGATCGGCGCGTGGTGCTTCGTCGACCACTACGGGCCCGACGCCGTGGACGAGACCGGTGGCATGGTGCTCCCGGCCCACCCGCACACCGGCCTGCAGACCGTCAGCTGGCTCTTCGACGGCGAGATCGAGCACCGCGACTCCGTCGGCAGCCTGGCCACCGTCCGACCCGGCGAGGTCAACCTGATGACCGCCGGGCGCGGCATCAGCCACACCGAGGTGTCGACGCCCGGCACCACCACCCTCCACGGCGCCCAGCTGTGGATCGCGCTGCCCGACGAGAGCCGCCACGTCGAGCCCCGTTTCGAGCACTTCGCCCCTGACCCGGTCCGCGGGCCCGGGTGGGAGGCCCGGGTCTTCATCGGCTCGGTGCTCGGCGCGAGCTCGCCCGTCGAGGTGCACACCCCGCTCCTCGGCGCCGAGGTCATGCTCGCCCCGGGCAAGAGCCTCGACGTGGAGGTCGACCCCACCTTCGAGCACGGCGTCCTGCTCGACGTGGGCGCGCTCGACGTCGACGGCCAGGAGCTGGCACCCAGCGACCTCGCCCACCTCCCGCACGGGCGGTCCACCCTCACCGTCACCGCGCAGGAGGAGGCCCGGCTGCTCCTTCTCGGCGGGACACCCTTCGGCGAGCCCATCGTGATGTGGTGGAACTTCATCGGCCGCAGCCACGACGAGATCGCCGGCTACCGCCGGGAGTGGCAGGAGCAGATCGCAGCGGGCGGCGACTCCAACGAGCCCGGCGTCGTGGCCGACGGCCGCGAGGTGTCCGAGGGCCGCTTCGGCACGGTCGACCTCGACCTGCCACCCATCCCCGCGCCGGTCCTGCCCAACGTCCGGCTCAAGGAACGGCGCTGAGCGGCGCCGGCCCCGTCGTCGGTGACGACGGGGTGGCGCGCTGCCCCTGGGGTGCGGGCGACCCGGTCAACCGCACCTATCACGACACCGAGTGGGGGATGCGGGTCACGGGGGAGGCCGCCCACCTCGAGCGGCTCACGCTGGAGGCCTTCCAGTCCGGTCTCTCGTGGCGCACGATCCTCGACAAGCGGGAGAACTTCCGCGCCGCCTTCGCCGGCTTCGACGCCGACGTGGTCGCGGCGTACGACCGGCGCGACGTGGAGCGGCTGATGGGCGACGCCGGCATCGTCCGCAACCGCCGCAAGGTCGACGCGGCGATCGCCAACGCGCGTGCCACGGTCGCGCTGCGGGAGCAGGGCGGGCTGGAGGCCTTCCTCTGGTCCTTCCGGCCTGAGCCCGGTCCGCCGCCGCGCACCACCGCCGACGTGCCCACCACCTCGGCGGAGTCGGTGGCGCTGTCGAAGGCGCTCAAGAGAGCGGGGTTCGCCTTCGTCGGCCCGACGACGATGTACGCCCTCATGGAGGCCGTCGGTCTCGTCGACGACCACCTCGCGGGCTGCCACCGGCGCGGGTGCTCCGGCTGACCGGTATCGGTCAGGCGGGCTTGCGCCACACCGAGACGTGGCTCTCGCTGTCGTTGGTGAAGGGTGCTCCGTGCCAGTCGGCGACGCGCTGCTCCAGCTCCATCCCGGCCAGCTGCGCCATCAGGTCGCACTCGTTCGGCCAGATGTAGCGGAAGTTGCTCTCGCCATAGGTGACCGTGCCGTCGTCGTGCCGGTGGTAGTGGTGGGACGTGCCCTGCTGGGTGGTCATGTCGTAGGTGTCGAACCCGACGTGACGCCGCCCGACGTGGAACGGCACCGCGTCCTGGCCGGGTGGGAAGCGACGGATGCCGGGCACCCAGAGCTCGACCACGAAGCGACCGCCCGGCGCCAGGTGGCGGGCAGCGTTGCGGAAGGTCGCGACCTGCTCGGCCTGGGTGCGCACGTTGCCGATGCTGTTCCAGACGACGTAGACGAGGCTGAACTCGCCCTCGACGCGGGCCGTGGCCATGTCGCCGACGACCACCGGGACGTCCGCCCGCTTGCGGTGGAGCTGGTCGGCCATCGGCTGTGACAGCTCGATGCCGGAGACGGGGACGCCGCGGTCGGTCAGCGGGATCGCCACACGGCCGGTGCCGATGGCCAGCTCGAGGGCGGCGCCCTGCCCGGCGAGCTCGGCCAGGAGGTCGACCGCCGGGTCGAGCACCTCGGGCTCGAACATGAAGGCCGAGCTCTCGTCGTACGACGCCGCGGTCTCGGCGTCCCAGTGGTCGCTGCTGCTCATGGCGGCCACGCTGCCCCACGACAACCGCGGACCACCACCGATTTCACCCCTCCCGCCGGACCCGGGCAGTCCGTAGGCTGCCCCGCTATGACGCGCGTGCACGCCTTCTCCGCCGACGACGCCCTGACCGACCTCGACGCCACCGGCCTCGTCGAGGCCCTGCGCTCCGGGCTGGTCTCGGTGCCGGAGGTCGTCGAGGCCGCGATCGCCCGCACCGAGCAGGTCGACGCCGCCCTCGGCGCGGTGGCGTACGCCGCCTACGACCGCGCCCGCGACGAGGCCCGCAACCCGCGCGGCGGCTGGTTCGCAGGCGTGCCGACGTTCGTCAAGGACAACGTCGACGTGGCCGGCATGCCGACCCAGCACGGGTCCGACGCGTTCGTGGGGCAGCCGCAGGCCGCCGACGGGGACTTCGCCCGGATGTACCTCGCCACCGGGCTGATCCCGCTCGGCAAGACCCAGCTCTCGGAGTTCGGGTTCTCCGGTGCGGCTGACCACGTGCGTCTGGGACCGGTGCGCTCGCCGTGGAGCCCCGACCACTACGCCGGAGCCTCCTCCGCCGGCTCCGCTGCCCTCGTCGCGGCCGGTGCCGTGCCCATCGCCCACGCCAACGACGGCGGCGGCTCGATCCGGATCCCGGCGGCGGTCAACGGGCTCGTCGGCCTCAAGCCCACCCGCGGTCGCCTCGCCCAGGACAAGCTGATGCGCGACATGCCGGTGCGGATCGTGTCCGACGGCGTCCTGACCCGCAGCGTCCGCGACACCGCCGCGTTCTACCGCGAGGCCGAGAAGGTGTGGCGCAACCCGCTCCTCGCCCCCGTGGGCGACGTGACGCGGCCGAGCAAGGCCCGGCTCCGCGTCGCGGTCGTCACCGAGGGCATCGGCCGCTCCTGCAGCCCGGAGGTGCGCGAGCTGACCCTGCGCACCGCAGCCCTGCTCGAACGGCTCGGCCACCACGTCGAGGAGGTCGACAACCCGGTGCCGGCGAGCTTCCCGGAGCACTTCGTCCGGTTCTGGTCGATGCTGGCCCTGGTCGTCGCCCGGCGTGGGAAGAAGGACTACGGCCCCACGTTCGACCCGGCCAAGCTCGACAACCTCACCCTCGGCCTGGCCCGGCACGCTGCGCGCAACCTGCACAGGCAGCCCTTCTCGATCGCGGTGCTCCGCGGCTCGCAGCGCCTCGCCGCCCGGCACCGGGCGTCGTACGACGTCACGCTCACCCCGACGCTCGCGACCGAGACGCCGCGCGTCGGGCACCTGCGACCCGATCAGGACTACGACGAGATCATGGGCCGTCTGATGGACTGGGTGGCCTTCACGCCGCTGCAGAACGCGACCGGCGAGCCGGCGATCTCACTGCCTCTCGCCACCACCGCCGCCGGGCTCCCGCAGGGGATGATGCTGGGCGCCGGAGCGGGCCGCGAGGCCCGCCTGCTGGGGCTCGCCTACGAGCTCGAGGAGGCCGTCGGATGGCCCCGGATCCACGCCGACCCAGACGTCGCCTGAGCCGATTTCTCATCGTGGCGGGGCGTGTGTATCGTTCTCCGTCGTTGCCCCTTTAGCTCAGTCGGCAGAGCGTCTCCATGGTAAGGAGAAGGTCTACGGTTCGATTCCGTAAAGGGGCTCTGGGTCGGACCTCCCTCCGGGGTCGTCCGTCCTCCGCGGCGGGGTAGCTCAGGTGGTTAGAGCACACGGCTCATAATCGTGGTGTCGCGGGTTCGAGTCCCGCCCCCGCTACCACCAAGTCTCCGCCTCACCCGCAAACCCAAGGATCTCCCAATGGCCAGCAAGAGCTCTGACGTTCGCCCCAAGATCACGCTCGCGTGCACGGAGTGCAAGGAGCGCAACTACATCACCAAGAAGAACCGTCGCAACGATCCCGACCGGATCGAGCTGAAGAAGTTCTGCCCGCGCTGCCGCAACCACACGGCGCACCGCGAGACCCGCTGACGCGTTCTTCACCGTCACACCCGACCCGTCCGAGTCATCGGACGGGTCGTTGTGTGTTCTAGGGTCGTGACATGCCCGTCGACCCCTCCCTGGTGGGGCGCGAGTTCCCCGCGCCGGCACCGTTGACCGTGACCTCCGAACGGGTCGGTGCCTTCGCCGCCGCCGTCGGCCACCCCACTGGGCCCGGGGAGCCCGGTGACGTCGTCCCGCCGACGTTCCCGATCGTGCTCGCCTTCGACGCCATGCAGGCCTTCCTCGACGCCGAACGCATCGACCTCCACCGCATCGTCCACGGCGAGCAGCGCTTCGCCTACGCCCGTCCGCTGGTGGTGGGCGACGAGCTCACCGCGACCCTGACCGTGACCGGCCTGCGACAGATCGGCGGCGCCGACATCATCGCCACCGCCAGCGAGATCACCGACGCCACCGGCGCAGTCGTCTGCACCGGCAAGGCCACCCTCGTCCACTCCTCCGGAGGTGCCTCATGAACGCCGGCGACGTCCTCGAGCCGAGGACCTTCACCGTCACCCGGGCGGACCTCGTGGCCTACGCCGACGCGAGCGGCGACCACAACCCGATCCACCAGGACGAGGACGTCGCCCGCAGCGTCGGCCTCCCCGGCGTGATCGCCCACGGCATGTACACCCTCGCGCTCGTCGGCCGCGCGGTCGCCGAGTGGACCGGCGGTGCCGAGGTCGTCGACCTCGGGGCGAAGTTCACCAGCCCCGTCGTCGTACCCGCCGAGGG
>DATIAJ010000123.1:0-9429 GCA_035458105.1 Nocardioides sp.
CTCGCCGGGGTGCCCGATCAGCCGGAAGATGACGACCGGCAGGGTCGGGTCGGTGTCGCGCGCCAGGAAGGACGTCGCCCCGAACTCCCCCAGCGATGCGGCGAACGCGAACCCGCTGGCGGCGAGCATCGGCTTCCACGCCACCGGCAGGTCGACGGTGAGGAGCGTGCGCCACGGCGAGGCACCCAGGGAGGCGGCGGCCTGGCGCTGCTGGTCGTCGATGCCGCCGAGCACCGGGGTCAGCGTGCGCACGACCAGCGGCAGGGCCACGAGCGCCTGCGCCATCGGCACGAGCAGCGGCGAGTCGCGCAGGTCGAGCGGCGGCTCGTCGAGGGTGATGAGGAAGCCGAAGCCGAGGGTCACGGCGCTCACGCCGAGGGGCAGCATGAAGAGCCCGTCCAGGGTCGAGCGCAGGCGACGCTCGGCGACGAAGTGCGAGCGCCGCGTCACGATCAGCGACACGGCTCCGCCCACCAGCAGCGCCATCCACGTCGCGTCGACGGCCGTGCGCAGGCTGGTGGCGAGCGCGGTGGTGACCGGCACGAGCAGCGCCTGGTCGTCGCCGGTCGTGGTGAGCGCCCGGTAGTTGTCGAGACCCCACCCGTCGCCGACGCTCAGCGAGCCGAGGACCAGCGTGAGGATCGGCAGCAGCATCGCGACCAGCACCAGCAGCGTCGCGACGACGACGGGTGCGTCGGAGCGGCGTACGGCCCGCGCGGGCGTCACGGCCCGCTGGGTGGTCGGGTCGGGGGTCGCGCGCAGCCGCGCGGAGAGGGCGAGCAGGCCGAGGACGGCCACGATCTGCAGCACCGACAGCGCGGCCGCTGCCTGCAGGTCGAAGACCGTGGTGGTGAGCAGGTAGATCTCGGTCTCGATCGTCGCGTGCCGGACCCCGCCGAGGGTGAGCACGATGCCGAAGGCGGTCGCGCAGAACAGGAAGACGATGCTGGCGGCGCCGACGATCGCGGGCCGCAGGGCCGGGAGGGTGACCGTGCGCAGCACCTGCCACGGCGTGGCTCCCAGCGCCGCCGCGGCCTGCCCCGGGCGCGGGTCGAGCGACTCCCACGCGACGCCGACGGTGCGCACCACGACGGCGACGTTGAAGAAGACCAGACCGCACACGATGGCGATCGGCGTGCCGTCCAGGCCGAGGAAGCCCAAGGGCCCGCCCTCCCCCAGCAGCTGCCGGAACGCCACCCCGACGACCACGGTCGGGAGCACGAACGGCACCAGCAGCGCGGCCCGCACCGCCGCGCGCCCGGGCAGCGCGAGCCGGTGCAGGGCGTACGCCGCCGGCAGGCCGAGGACGACCGCCAGCACCGTCGCGAGGCCGGACGTCCACACGGTGAACCACGCGACCCGTCGCACGCGGGGACGCGCGAGGACGTCGAGGACCGCCCCCGGTGCGAAGCGCCCGTCGACCACGAACCCTTCGGCGATCATCCCGGCCACCGGCAGCACGAACAGCACGCCGAGCACCAGGACGGGCCCCGCCGCCAGGAGGACGAGAGCCAGCAGGCGCCGGACCCGAGGTGCGGTCATCGCGAGATGACGTCGGTCCACTCGGTCAGCCACTGCTCGCGGTTGGCGTCGATCTCGGCGGGGTCGACCTCGTATGGATCGCTGGGCTGCGGGGCGAACGTGGCCCAGTCCTCGGGGACCGTCGCGCCCGGCATCACCGGGAAGACGTACATCGACCCCGGCAGCGCGCTCTGCACCTCGTCGCTCAGCATCCAGTCGACGAGCGCCTCGGCGCCAGCGGGGTTGTCGGCCCCCTCCAGCACACCGGCGTACTCCACCTGCCGGAAGCAGGTGTCGAGCAGGGCCGCCGTCGAGGACTTCCCGCCCTCGACGGTGAAGGCCGGCGAGGAGTCGTACGACACGACGATGGGCCGGGTGCCGTTGTCCGCGGCGGCGGTGAAGTCGCCGTAGTACGCGTCCTCCCACCCGTCGACGACCTTGGTGCCGTTCTCGAGCAGGTCGGTCCAGTAGTCCTGCCAGTCGTCGCCGAAGGCCGCGACGGTGGCCAGGAAGAAGGCCATGCCGGGGCTGCTGGTCGAGGCGCCCGGGGTGACGAAGAGGTCGGCGTACTGCTCGTCGGCGAGGTCCTCGAGGGTGCGCGGCGGCTCGAGGCCCTCCTGCTCGAACCAGCCGGTGTCGACGTTGACGCACACGTTGGCCGAGTCGATCGGCACGAGCCGGTCGCCGCCCTCGGGCAGGACGTACTCCGCGGGCGGCGTCGCCGTCGTCGTCACCTCGGCGAAGGCGCCCTCGCCGAGCGGGCGGGACGCGAAGGTGTTGTCGATGCCGAACGCCGCGTCGGCGATCGGGTTGTCGGCGGTGAGGCTGAGCTTGGTGGCCAGCGTGCCGGCGTCGCCCGCGGCCCGGACCTCGAGGTCGTAGCCGGTCTCCGCCTCGAACGCCCGCACCAGCTTCTTCGGCAGGTGGAACGACTCGTGCGTGGCGAGGACGACGGGCCCGCCGGCTGCGGACTCGCCGGTCCCACCTGCCCCGTCGGAGGAGGAGGGCGCCTCCGTGGCCCGCGGCTCCTCGCCGCTGCCCACGAGGCTGCAGCTGCTCAGCAGCAGGGCCGAGACGATGGCCGGGATCGATGCCGTGAGGGCAGCGCGGACGCGTACGTGCTTCATCTGGACTCCCTTGCGCCGGTGCTAACCGGATCAGGTTCGGAGGGTCTGCGGCTGGTCCGCACTCTCAGCACGCCTGCGCGTGCTCCCCTGTCTTCGTGGCTCACCCTACGCTGCCTCCCATGCCGAGCCGTCGCCACGACCTCCTCGCCCGCCTCGTCCCCGTCGTGCGCCGTTCGCGCGAGCTCGACGACGAGCCGACCGAGCGGGCGCGCGTCGAGGCGTGGCACGCCACCCTCGACCGGACCCTCCCGACCCGCCTGGTGCCGCGCTTCGCACGGCGGTGGGAGGCCACGGTCACCGACATCGGCTTCCCGTGCCACGTCCTGACCCCACGCGGTCGGCCGGCGGGCCGGACGCTCTACTACGTCCACGGCGGCGGCTACATGGCGCCGATCGACCCCATGCACGTCCGCTACGCGACCCGCCTGGCCGACACGATCGGCGCACGGGTCGTGATGCCCGACTACCCGCTCGCCCCCGAGCACACGTGGAAGGACTCCCACGACGCGCTGGTCGACGACGCCGCGCGCTGGGCGGGCTCGGACGGCGGCATCGTCCTCGCCGGCGACTCCGCCGGCGGCGGGCTCGCGCTCGCGATGGCCCTCTCGATGCGCGACCGCGGCCTGCCGCAGGCGTCGTCGATGGTGCTGCACGCCCCGTGGGTGGACCTCTCCACCTCCACGCCCGAGACGTTCGCCGCCGACGCGGTCGACCCGTGGCTGTTCATCGGCAAGGTCCAGGCGTACGCCGCGTGGTGGGCGGGGTCGGGTGACGAGCTCGGGCGCCCGGAGGTGTCCCCCGCGCTCGCCGACCTGAGCGACCTGCCGCGGGCACTCATGCTCTACGGCACCCGCGACCTGCTCGCCCCCGGCTGCCGGCTGCTCGCCCGACGGGCCACGGAGGCTGGGTGGGACCTGACCGCGATCGAGGAGCCGGACCTCATCCACGTCTACGGCCTGCTCCCCGTCGTCCCCGAGGCGGCCCGCGCCTTCCGGCAGGTGAGGGCGTTCGTCCGGTGAGGGTGCTGGTGGCAGGCGTCGACGACCTGCCGGTGCGGACGGCGTACGACGTGTGGCGGCTGCGCCAGCAGGTGTTCGTCGTGGAGCAGGACTGCCCCTATCCCGACCTCGACGGTCGCGACGTCGAGGCGACGACCCGCCACGTGGTGCTGGTCGACGACGACGGGGCCGTCCTCGGAACCCTGCGCGTGCTGGACGACGGCGGGTGGGCGCGCATCGGCCGGGTCGTGGTCGCGCCGACCGCGCGCGGGCGCGGCCTGGCCGCCGCGTTGATGGACGAGGCGATGGCGCTGTGCGGCGACCGCGAGGTGCGGCTCGACGCGCAGACCGGGCTCACGTCGTTCTACGAGGGGTACGGCTTCGTGGTGACCGGGCCGGCGTTCGACGAGGACGGGATCATGCACGTGCCGATGGGTCGACCCCAGCGGACCGGCCGGTAGGGCTTGTGCCCGCTGCCGGGCGAGCGAGACTGGAGGGACACGGCTCGCCCAAGGAGATGATCGCCGTGATCACGCTCGCCCACGACCTCGCCACGACCCACCACGACCTCCAGCACCGGCTCGCGCTCGCCAGCAGCGCGCGACCGGACCTCGGCCACCCGCGCGACCACTACGCCGCGATCGACACCTTCCTCGCCGTCGCCAGCCGCCACAACGCGGCGATGGTCGATGCCATCGCACCGCTCGTGCGCGACCTCCCCGGTGGCCACGACCTCGCCCACGACTACCTCGCCGCCAGCCGCACCTACGAGGAGGCCCTCGCCCAGGTCAAGGCCCGGCTCTACGGCTCCACCTACGCGGTTGGCCGGCCGTGGCCCGAGATCTGGGCCGAGGTGCACCGCGAGATCGACGCGGTGTTCGCCCTCGAGCGCCGGCTCGCCGAGGCGCTGCTCGAGGAGGACGACGGCACCGAGGACCTCGGCACCCGCCTCCACCACGCCGAGCTCGCCTCGCCCACGCGCCCGCACCCGTTCATCCCGCACCAGGGAGTGGCGGGCCACCTCGCCCGGGCCGTGGCCCGGCGGGTCGACCGCTTCTGGGACGCCGCCGAGGGCCGCATGGTCCCCGAACCCGTGCGCCACCACGACCGCACCCACCAGGGGAGGCTCACCCAGTACCTGCTGGCCGACCCCCACCTCGACGAGGACGAGGAGGAGTGACAGCGTTGTCGGGCAGGCCCGGGATCAGCCGTCCACCGCGACCATGAGCACCGGGCCCAGCACCTCCTCGCGGACCAGCCGCGACGCGGGGTCGACGCCACCGATCACGGTGGGCGCGAACCACCAGCCGGGCCGGTCGAGCGGCTGGCCGCCGAGGGCGACGTCACCGCCCTCCGACCGGCCGAGGTCGACGTAGCGACGCACCCGGTCGCGGGCGACCGACGATCGCAGCGGCCCGCACCGGGTGGCGGGGTCGGCCGGGTCGCCGACGACGACGTCCTGCATCGTCGCGACCGCGGCCTGCAGCGCCTCGGCGTGCCGGTGCACGGGTACGACGACACTCGTCGGCAGGCGGCAGCCCTGGCCGGCGTTGGCCGCGACCGCCCCTGCGGCCGCGGCGACGACGGCCTCGAGGTCCGCGTCGTCGGTCGGGCGGACCGGGCGGGGGCCACCCACGTCGAGGCGGACGCGCTTGCCCGCGCGCTCCCCCGCGAACCGGACGCGCTCGGCCACGAACGGTGACCCGGTGAGGGAGACCTCGTCGACGCGCTCGTCGAGGGTGAGGGCGATGGCGACGTCGACGTCGCGGGTGGTCACGACGTTGAGCACGCCGCGAGGCAGCACGTCGAGGGCGATCCGGCCGAGCTCGATCGCGGCGGTCGCGGCCTCGGGGGCGGGCTTGAGCACGACCGTCCCCCCGGCGCCCAGCACGCGGCCGACCTCGGCGAGCGCCACGGCCAGGGGTGAGGTGGCGGGGGTGACGACGGCGGTCACGCCCGCCGGCTCGCGCTGCGGCTGCGCCGTCATCGTCGCCATCGCGGCCAGCGCGTCGTCGAGGTGGTCGGCGCGCAGGGCGACCGGGAGCCCGGTCTCCGCCGCCATCAGGGCCACGAGCTCGTCGGCGTGGTCGACCACGGCGGCGGCGAGGCGTCGTACGGCGTCGGCGCGCAGGTCGGCGTCGGTGCTCCACTGCGTCGCGTCGAAGGCACGGCGGGCGGCGGTGACGGCGTCGCGGGCGTCGGTGGGCCCGGCGTCGGGGACGTCCCACAGCGGCTCCGCCGTGGCCGGGTCGCGGACAGGGAAGGTCCAGCCGTCCGTGGTGGGCCGCTCCACGCCGTCGACCGGCAGCCCCCGAGGGCGGGCGTGCTTGCTCATGGGGTCAACCTCATCACGTCGACCCGTCGAGCCCCCGCAGTGGCTAGCCTCGGGCCATGCGCGACGACCTCGGGGCCGACGTCCCCCTGCAGTCCCCGGCGACGCGGGTCGTCTCGCTCGTGCCGTCGCTGACCGAGGCGATCGCGGCCACCGCAGCCGACCGGCTGGTCGGGGCGACCGACTGGTGCACCCACCCCGCCGACCTCGATGTCGCGCGCGTGCGCGGCACCAAGAACCCCGACCTGGCGGCGATCCAGGCCCTGACCCCCGACCTCGTCGTGGCCAACCAGGAGGAGAACCGCGAGCTCGACGTCCGCCGCCTCCGCGACGGCGGGGTCGCCGTGTGGGTGACGCGGATCGAGACGGTCGAGGAGGCGCTCGAGTCGATGTCGCGGCTCTTTGACGAGGCTTTCGAGACGTCCTTGCCGGCGTGGCTGGACGAAGCCTGGGGATTGTGGGGCGCGCCTCCTCCGCCACCGCGGCTGTCGGTGGCCGTGCCGATCTGGCGCGACCCGTGGATGGTCGTCGGGTCGCCGACCTACACCGACGACCTCCTCGCCCGGGCCGGGCTGGCCAACGTGCTGGCCCACGGGCCGGCCGGGCGCGACGGGCGCTACCCGACGGTGACCCCGGACGACATCGACGGCGCCGGCGCGGACGTCGTACTCCTCCCGGACGAGCCCTACGTCTTCACCGCCGACGACGGTCCGGAGGCGCTGCGCACGCCGACGCGACTGGTGTCGGGCCGGCTGCTGACCTGGTACGGACCCGCGATGGTCGAGGCGCACGCCGTGCTCACCGGCCTGGCTGAGTAGCCTCCCCTGCCATGACCCGCGACCCGATCAGCGAGGCCCACCGGCAGTGGGTGGCCCACGGCTGGGGCGACGCCGCCGACGGGATGGCGATGGTGACCTCGGTCGTGCGCGCGCAACAGCTGCTGATGGAGCGCATCGACGCCGTGCTGCGCCCGCGCGGGCTGACGTTCGCCCGCTACGAGGTCCTCCGACTGCTGTCGTTCAGCCGCGGGGCCGCGATGCCGATGTCGCGGCTCGGGTCCCTGCTGCAGGTGCACCCGACGAGCGTCACCAGCGCGGTCGACCGGCTCGTGGCGCAGGGCTACGTGGAGCGCGTGCGCAGCGACGAGGACAAGCGCGTCGTACGTGCTGTGCTGACCGACGCCGGCCGCGAGGCCGTCGAGGAGGCGACCGACGCCCTCAACGGCGAGGTGTTCGAGGCACCCGGGCTGCCCGGCGGCGAGGTGCGCGAGCTGACCGACCGGCTGACGACGCTCCGTACCGGGCTCGGCGACGGCTGAGCGGACTGTGCACCCGGGACTCACGCTTTGCGCCCCGGATCCCGGGTGCTAAGCGGGGTGCTCACCGGATATCCGGTGACCGCCCAGCAGGTGACTCGCGAGTAATACTTGGAAGTCCTACTATCTACCCATGGCCGACCCGCACACTGCTGAGCTGCACCGTCCCACGCACCCGATCCGCCTCGTGACCGCGTCCGCGCTGTTCGACGGGCACGACGCGTCGATCAACATCATGCGACGCATCTTCATGAGCCAGGGCTGCGAGGTCATCCACCTCGGGCACAACCGTTCCGTGCAGGAGGTCGTCGACGCGGCGCTGGAGGAGGACGTCCAGGGGGTCGCGGTGTCGTCCTACCAGGGCGGCCACGTGGAGTACTTCGAGTACCTCGTCGAGTCGCTGCGCGCCGCGGGCGCGGGCCACGTGCGCGTGGTGGGCGGCGGTGGCGGCGTCATCGTCCCGAAGGAGATCCAGCGGCTCCGCGAGTCCGGCGTCACCATCTTCTCTCCCGAGGACGGCCAGAAGATGGGCCTCGTCGGGATGATCAACTCCGTCGTCGCCGACTGCGACATCGACCTCTGGGCCGACCGCCAGGTCACCGCCGAGCAGGTGCTCTCGGGCGACCGCTTCGCCGTGGCCCGCGCGATCACCGGCGCGGAGGGCGGCCGCCTCGACGAGCCGCTGATGTCGGAGGTACGCCGCGCGGCCGCGCGCCGCGTCGTACCCGTCCTCGGCATCACCGGCACCGGCGGCTCGGGCAAGTCGAGCCTCACCGACGAGATCGTCCGCCGCTTCCGCACCGACCAGCAGGACAAGCTGCGGATCGCCGTCATCGCGGTCGACCCGACCCGCCGCAAGGGCGGCGGCGCGCTGCTCGGCGACCGGATCCGCGCCAACTCCCTCGACGGCGACCGCGTGTTCTTCCGCTCGCTGGCCACCCGCGGCGCCCACGAGGTGCCCGAGCACCTCGCCGACGTGATCGACGTGGTGAAGGCCGCCGGCCACGACCTGGTGATCGTCGAGACGCCCGGCATCGGGCAGGGCGACGCCGGCATCGTGCCGCTGGTCGACCACTCGCTCTACGTGATGACGCCGGAGTTCGGCGCCGCCTCGCAGCTGGAGAAGATCGACATGCTCGACTTCGCCGACAGCGTCGCGATCAACAAGTTCGAGCGCCGGGGCGCGAAGGACGCGCTCCGCGACGTCGGGCGCCAGCTCGTCCGCAACCGCGGGGCCTTCGGCAAGCAGCCGCACGACATGCCGGTCTTCGGCACCAGCGCCGCGACCTTCAACGACGACGGCGTCACCGCGCTCTACCAGCACCTGCGCGCCGAGCTCGCCGACGCCGGCCTCGAGGTCAGCGAGGGCACGCTCCCCCACGTCGACGTACGCCACTCCTCCGGCATCCGGCAGGTCGTGCCCGCCGACCGCGTCCGCTACCTCTCGGAGATCACCGAGACGGTCCGCGGCTACCACGCACGTACGTCCGAGCTCGCCGAGGCGGCGCGCCACCTGCAGCGCGTGCAGCACGTCGCCGACCAGCTGGGCGACGGCGACCTGGGCGGGGTCGCCGAGCTCCTCGAGGCGGCCCGCAGGGCCGTCCCGCACGACGTGACCGACCAGGTCGAGCGGTGGCCGGCGGTGGTCGAGTCCTACTCCGGTGACGAGCAGGTCGTGGTGGTCCGCGATCGTGAGATCCACACCAAGCTCACCAAGGAGTCGCTGAGCGGCAACAAGATCCCGCGCGTCTCGCTCCCCCGGTTCACCGACCACGGCGAGCTCGTGCGGTTCCTCATGCTCGAGAACCTCCCGGGCCGCTTCCCGTTCACCGCCGGGGTGTTCCCCTTCAAGCGGGACGGCGAGCGCCCGGCGCGCATGTTCGCCGGCGAGGGCGACGCCTTCCGCACCAACACCCGCTTCCACCTCCTGTCCGAGGGCCAGCCCGCCACCCGCCTGTCGACGGCGTTCGACTCCGTCACCCTGTACGGCTTCGACCCGGCCGAACGGCCCGACATCTACGGCAAGGTCGGCAACTCGGGCGTATCGGTGGCGACCCTCGACGACATGAAGGTCCTCTTCGACGGGTTCGACCTGTGCGACCCGACCACGTCGGTGTCGATGACCATCAACGGCCC
>DATIAJ010000124.1:0-6265 GCA_035458105.1 Nocardioides sp.
CGCGCGTGCCGAGCTCGGCGCCCATGGCGCCATCACCGGGCTCACCATGCGCACCTGGACCAAGGAACGCGGCCAGGTCGACCTGCCGGCGATCGAGGCGATGCACGCGCCGGACATGGGTCCGTTCTTCGTGCGCACGGCCGCGGTGTCGGTGGAGAACACCCACAACTTCGCCGGCGGGGCCGTGCTGCCGATCGAGGACCTGCGCGCCCTGAGGGCGTGGGCGGGGACGAACGAGACGAAGGTGCACCTCGACGGCGCGCGGCTGTGGAACGCACACGTCGCCACCGGGACCCCGCTGGCCGACTACGGCCGGATCGCCGACGTCCTCGCGGTCTGCCTGTCCAAGGGCCTCGGCGCGCCGATCGGGTCGCTCATGGTCGGCTCGGCCGACGCTGTTGCCGAGGCACGGGTGCGGCGCAAGCGCATGGGCGGCGGGATGCGGCAGGTCGGCGTACTGGCCGCGGCCGGTGCGCACGCCCTCGACCACCACGTCGAGCGGCTGGCGGACGACCACGCCAACGCCCGGCTCCTCGGCGAGGCCCTCGGCCTCGACCCGGAGGCCGTCGACACCAACATCGTCGTCGTGCAGCGCCCGGACGCCATGTCGTTCGTCGAGCGCGCGGCGACGGAAGGGGTGCGCATCGCCGCGGTGGGACCGCGGACCGTACGACTCGTCACCCACCTCGACGTCTCGAGGTCCGACGCGGAGCGGGCGGCCGGGGTGCTCAGCCGGCTCGCCGCCCCGTGACGCTCACCTCGCTGATCGCGGTGTAGTCGCGACCGAGGCTGCCGGCACCGGGGGGCGTCACGGCGGTGAAGGTCAGGGTGACCGCGGCCGTCTCGACCGGCGGCACCTCGAGCCGTTGCATGCCGGGTCGCTCGGCGAAGGTCTGCTCGACGGTGGTGCCGTCGTCGAAGCCCCAGGTCACCGCGACCGTGCGCCGGTTGTTGGGGTACCAGTCGACCCCCGCGACCTGCTTGGCGTAGCCGTTGACCAGACCCACCCGGGTGACCACGCCGGGCTCGGGCAGCGTCACCGTGATCGTCTGACCCGTCGCGTCGCCGGCCGTGCGCCAGGCCGTGGCCGGGTTGCCGTCGCCCATCTGGCTGGCCTCGTAGGCCACCAGGTTGCCGTCGAAGTCGGTCGTCGGCGGCGCGGTGCCCGGCACCTCGAAGGTGGCGCCACGAACCAGCTCGCGCACCTTGCCGACCCCGGCTGCCGCCTCGCCGTCGTCCGCGGCCGGGTCGTCGCCGACCGAGTCGTCGCCGGACGATCCGTCGTCGGCGGGGCCGGAGTCGGGTGGCGGCGCTTCGGCGCTGCTCGTGGCACCGGTGGGGTCGGTGGCGACGTCGTCGCCGTCGGTGTCGAAAACTCGCAGCAGCACGAAGGCCAGGGCCATCAGGAGCGCTGCGCCGAGGACCCAACCGATCCACGCCTTGCCGCGCACGGGCAGGTCGCCGTCGAGGTCGTCGACCTCCTCGTAGGGCAGCAGGTCCTCGTCGGGATCCCAGGTCCGTCGCCGTGTCGCGACGGATGCCGGCTCGTCGGGTACGTCGTCGGGCGAGCTGGTCGGCGGGCTGGTCGGCGGGCTGGTCGGCGGGACGGGGGTGGGGTCGGCGGCCTGGACGGGAGGCACGACGGGCGTCGCGATCGGGGCAGCGTCTGGCACCCGGGTGGCCGTCGTCTCGGCGGGGACCGTGTCGTCGGCGACCTCGCCGCGCGCGGGAGCGGTCGCGGTCATGGTCGCCGGCGGGGGAGCCTGGGCGGCTGCCGGCTCCGGACGGGCCGGTGCGGGCGCGCCGATGCGGTGCCCACAGTTGAGGCAGAACCGCCCCACCCCCAGCTCGGCGCCGCACGCCACGCACGTGTCCACGGGCCCCACGATAGGGGGGAGGACCCACGTCGGGGCCTCACCCGAGGGACGGGAGAAGCTCACACGGCGATGTGCGGGACCTCGCCCTCCACCACCCGTCGCGGCGCGAGCTCGACCATCAGCATCGCGGCGAGCACCATCGAGCCGCCGACGAGCAACCGGGTCGTCACGTCCTCGCCGCCGAGCCAGACCGCGAAGAACGAGGCGAAGACCGGCTCCATGCTCATGATGATCGCGCTGCGCGTCGGAGGGAGGTGCGCCTGGGCCCAGGTCTGCCCGAGGAGGCCGAGCGCGCCGACCACCACCGCCATGTAGAGCACCGCCCACCAGTCGGCGGCGCGGTCGGGCAGCACGATCCCGTCGTGCACGGTCGCCATCGTGCACACGACGGCGATCACCATGATCTGCAGGATCGTCATGCCCACGGCGTCCTGCGCGGTCGACCACGCGCCGAGCCCGACGATGTGCAGTGCGTAGAGCACAGCGGACGCGAGGGTGATCAGCTCGCCGTAGCCGATGCTGAGGCCGTTGAGCGCGAGCACGCCCAGCCCCACGGTCGCGAGCACGACGGCCGCCCAGGTGATCGGCGGGATCCGCGTGCGGAGGATGGCCGCCGCGAGCAGCGGGGTGAACACGACGTACAGGCCGGTCACGAAACCGCTGATGCTCGCCGGCGTGTGGGCCAGGCCGGCGGTCTGCAGGATCTGGGCGACGCCGTAGAGCACGCCCAGGACGACCGCGTGGCGGCGTACGACGGGGGAGAGCCGGCCGAGGGCCTTCGGGGCGACCACCAGCAGCACGAGCGAGGCGATCGCGAACCGCACGGCCAGGAAGTCGAGCGTCGGGACCCGGTCGAGCAGGTCCTTGATCATGAAGAACGTCGAGCCCCAGCAGGCCGCGATGGCGAGCAGCGCGACCGCCGCGAGCAGGGACGTACGACGGGTCTGCTCGGCGGGCACGGACGAAATCTAGGTGCTCACACGAGGAACAACGTGATCGTCGAGCCCTTCGGGACCTCGTCGCCGGCGCCGGGGTCGGAGCTGGCGACGTAGCCGAGGCCGAGGTAGGTGCCCGACTCCTCGGTCTCGACCACGAACCCGAGGCCCTCGAGCAGCTCGGTCGCGGCCTCGACGCCCATGGCCTGCACCCGCGGCACCTCGACCAGCTCGGGGCCGAGGGAGACCACGAACGACACGGTGTCGCCGCGGAAGAGGGTGGCCTCCGGTGGGTCCTGCGAGATGACGTCGCCCTCGTCGACGGAGTCGCTGTACTCCTCGCTGGTGACGCTCACCTGCAGACCGCGCTTCTCGAGGGCGGCCGAGGCGTCGTCGAACGACTCGCCCGTCCAGTCCTTCACCTCGATCGGCTTGCGGCCCCGGCTGAGCACGAGGTCGACGGTGGCGCCGGGCTTGAGGGTGGTGCCGGCCCTCGGCGAGGAGCGGATGACCTGCCCCTCGGGCACCGTCTCGCTCCAGCGCCCCTTGCTGGCACCGAAGGCGAGGTTGGTCGCGGCGAGCGCGTCCTGGGCCTGGTCCTCGGTCTGCCCGGCGAGGTCGGGCACGTCGTAGCGCTCCGGTCCCAGGGACAGGGTCAGGGTGACGGTGCCACCGTCGAGCACCTGACCGCCCGGTTCGGGATCGGTGGCGATGACCAGTCCGGGATCGACGTTCTCGCTGTACGCGGGTTCACCGGCCTCGGCCTGGAGGCCGGCGTCCTCCAGCTCGGCCGTGGCGGCGGCCTCGTCGAGGCCCAGGACGGCCGGGGTCGTGGTGTAGCGCTCCCAGCCGAACCACCAGGCACCGGCCGCTACGCCGGCGACGAGCAGGAGCGACAGCAGCAGGACGAGGGGACCCCTCATCGACCGGCGACGCTCGGTGGTGTCGACGGGTGCCACCCGCGACGGTGCTCGACCGGGGCCGGGCCGCGCGGTCGTCGGTGGTGCTGGGAGCGCGGTGGTCGCGGCCGCCCCGGGCGCAGCAGAGGTGCGCATCGGCTCGGTGACCGGACCTGCGGACGGCGCCGGGTGGCGCTCGAGCGCCGTGGTGCGGTCCGGGCTGCCGTCGTCGACGAGCCCCGAGTCGCGTGGGTCGACCTCGGTCAGCAGTGCGAGGGCACCGGCGTCGAACGGCTCGGGCGTGGTGTCGTCGGGCGACGCGGGCTCGTGGGGAGCGGTCGCGGCGGGCCGTGGCAGGAGGTCGGCGGCCAGCTCGGGGTCGGTGTCGAGGCCGTCGCGCAGGGCCTGCTCGACCCGGTGCAGGTGGTGCAGCAGGACGGTCGCGTCGGCCGGGCGCTGGGCGCGGTCGCGTGAGGTCGCCCGCGCGACGAGGGCGTCGACGTAGTCGGGGACGCCGGGCTCGACCAGCGACGGCATCGGTACGTCGTGGTGGACGTGGCGGTAGGCCACCTGGATGGGCGACTCGCCCTCGTGGGGCTTGCTGCCGGTGAGCAGCTCGTAGAGGACGACGCCCGCGGCGTAGACGTCCGCGCGGGCGTCGGAGCGGCCGTCGATGACCAGCTCGGGGGCGAGGTAGGACACCGTGCCGATGAGCACGCCGCCGGTCGCGGTGTGCTGGGTGTCAGCGCTGACCGCCTTCGCCAGCCCGAAGTCGGCGACCTTGACGGTGCCGCCGTGCGCCTCGTCGGCGATGAGGACGTTCTCGGGCTTCACGTCGCGGTGGACCAGGCCCGCCCGGTGCGCGGCGGCGAGCGCGGAGACGACGGGCTCGAGCAGCGCGAGGGCCCGCGCGGGCGCCATCGGCGCCTCCTTGCGCAGCACGTCGCGCAGCGTGTGGCCGGGGACGTACTCCATCACCAGGAAGATCGTGTCCGTGCCGTCGGAGGTGTCGTCGCCCTGGTCGTAGACGCCGACGACGTGCGGGTGGTTGAGGCGGGCCGCAGCCCGGGCCTCGCGCACGAAGCGCTGTGCGAAATCCTGGTCGTCGCCCAGCCCGGGGTGCATGACCTTCACGGCGACGGTGCGGTCGAGGCGGGTGTCGGTGGCCTCGTAGACACTGGCCATGCCACCGCGGGCCACCCGGGCGAGGATGCGGTAGCGACCGTCCAGCAGCCGCCCGACCATGGGGTCGCCAGCGGCGCCGGGCGCTGCCGCGCGGGCGTGCTCGGATGGCTCCACTGATCGACCTCCACGCCGGACCAGGGGCGAGACGGGGAAGGATCCGGCGCGCCCATCGTACGGAAGCCACGCCTGAGCCCACGCTCAGGCGCGGTCCCGGCGTGGCGTCACGCTGGCGGGCGACCCGCCTCCAGCCGTTGCTTGATCGCCTCGACGTTGTCCACGTACGTCCTGGTCTCGTCGTAGAGCCCGTGCCGCCGGACCGCGCCGAGGCCCTGGTAGTAGGCGCCGATCTTGTGCGTACGACGCTGGGTGTGGCGGGACAGGACGTCGAGCAGCAGCACGCCGGCCCTGGCGTTGTCGCCGAGCCTGCGGAGGTCGAGCGGTCTGCCTGCGTAGCCCTCCATCCATCGTCCCGTCGACGGCAGCACCTGCATCGCGCCGATCGCGTCGGCGTGCGAGACGACGCCCATCTGCCACCCGGACTCCTGCCACGACACCGCCAGCGCGAGCTGCGGGTCGACCCCGTGGGTGCGGGCCGCACCCGCGACGACCCGACGGACCTTCTCGCGCTCGGGGTCGGGGTGCTGCCACATCGTGGTCTGTGAGCCGCCGCCGGACCGCTTGCCGACGACCGGGATCTCGATCCGCTGGCCGACCCGGAGCGCACCGGACCGGCCGAGGTGGTTGTGGGCGACGATCTCGGCCGTCCAGGCGTGGTGCTCCACGGCGAGGCCCGAGACCGTGTCGCCCGGCTGGACGACGTACGGCACCAGGGTGCGGCCGGCCGGGCCCTGCGCGTGGTCCGCGTGGGCGGGGCCGGCGACGCTGGCCAGCGTGGTCACGGCGAGCACGAGACCTGCGGCGCACCGCGCGAGCCGGCGGGCGGGTCGGGCTGGTCGGGCTGGTCGGGCTGGTCGGGGGTGTGGGGGCACGGGTCACTCCTCACGTCCGCTGCGCCCGAGGGTCCGAGGCCCGCGGGAGGGAAGCGCGCGAACGAGCGGTCGACGCTAGCCACTGACAACCGCGGGACGCGAACGGCGGCCGGGCCGGGCGTGTCGCCCCTCACCGGCCGCCGCGCGTGCCCGTTGGCGTGGGGCGCTCGGGTGGTCGCTCGGGTGACGCCGCTCGAGTGGCGCCGAGGTCAGCAGGCGCCGTTGAAGGTGCTGAGCTCGAGCTGGGGTGCCTTGATCGACTTCTCGGTGGGGGCGCGCATCGACCAGTAGCGCATCCAGTCCATCTGCATCCGGGCCGGGTCCATCTTCGTGCCCTTCCGGGCGCGCAGCTCGAACTTCAGCTGCCGCGGCACCGGGTC
>DATIAJ010000125.1:0-10539 GCA_035458105.1 Nocardioides sp.
GCGGTCGCGGCGCCCCGCTCGACCTCGATGGCGTGCGCGAGGCGGGCCAGGTGCACCATCCGGCGCACGGCGGGGCCGGGGTTGCGCACGGTCAGGTGGTGGCCGGCGAGCCAGGCGTGGCGGGTCGCGACCGCCAGGAGCCGCAGGGCGGTCAGGTCGATGGTGGACACGTCGGTCATGTCGATGACGACGTCGTCGTCGTGGACGTCGATGCACTCGTAGATGGCGTTGCGGACCTCCCACGTGCTGCGCACGTCGAAGGCGCCGTGCAGGACGAGCACGTGTCCGTCCGTCGCGATGTCCGGGACGAAGTCCGAGACGATGTCCATCCGGTGCTCCTCACCGGCGTCCCCCGACGCCTGAACGTGACCGCTGTCACTCCTACTGACGTAGTTGTACCCCGTCCGGTTGCATCGATGCCTCACCTTTTCCGGCGCGTCCCGGCGGTTAGGCTCCGCCCATGGTCAACCTGACGCGCATCTACACCCGCACCGGCGACGCCGGACGCACCCGGCTCGGCGACATGAGCGAGACCTCGAAGACCGACCTGCGCCTCGAGGCGTACGCCTGCGTCGACGAGGGCAACGCCCACATCGGCGTCGCGCTGGCCGGCGGCGGCCTCGAGGACGACGTCGTCGCGGTCCTCACCCGTGTGCAGAACGACCTCTTCGACGTGGGCGCCGACTTCTCCACGCCCGTCGTGCCCGACCCGGCGTACCCCCCGTTGCGCGTCGAGCAGGACTACATCGACCGCCTCGAGGCGTGGTGCGACCACTACAACGAGGACCTGCCGGCCCTGCGGTCGTTCATCCTCAACGGCGGCACCACCGCGGCTGCCCACCTCCACGTGGCCCGCACCGTCGTACGCCGTGCCGAGCGGGCCGGGTGGGCGGCCTGGGCCGAGCACGAGGACACCATGAACATCCTCGCGATCACCTACCTCAACCGTCTCTCCGACCTGCTGTTCATCCTCGCCCGCCACGCCAACCGCGAGAACGGCGACGTGCTCTGGGTGCCGGGCGGCGAGCGCTGACGACCGTCGCTCCGAGGGCTGTGGAGAGCGCCTGCCCGCTGTCGGCCCGCGGTGACACGATGAGCCACCCATGGACATCCGCCACGCGCTCACCGACGCCTACCTCGCCGGGTTCTTCGACCCCGGCACGCTGGCCCGCGCCCGGCACTACGTCGAGGCCGTCGAGGAGATCGAGGTCGTCCACGAGACCGACAGCTCGCTGACGGCCACCGCGACGGTCCTGGGCACTGCTCCCGTCCCCTACCAGGTCCAGTTCCACGCCGAGGTCGACGTGGCAGCCGACTGGGTCTTCAGCGCCTGCTCGTGCCCGGTCGCCCGGATGTGCAAGCACGGCGCGGCCGTCGCGCTGACGCTGCGCTCCCCCGCGCCCACGGTCGACGGTTCGGCCTGGCGTCACCAGCTCGGCCGACTGACGGGCGACCTCGAGGCCCGGGCGCGCTCGACGCTCACCGGCCAGCGCCTCGGGCTCGAGCTCAGCAGGCGGCCGGCGTCACGCTGGTCCCGCGGCACGGCCGGAGAGCTCTCCATGCGTCCGGTGCGGCCCGGGGCGCGACGCGGGTGGGCGCGCAGCGGAGCGGAGTGGAGCGACATCGCCGGGCCGGTCGCGACCTCGCGCTTCGTCCCCGCGCAGGTCGACGCCCTGCGGGCCCTCCACCGCGGCCTCGTCGCACGCCACGCCTACCTCGTGGCGGGTGCCCCCTCCGCCCTGGAGGACTACGGCGACCGGCTGGTGCCTGCCCTGCGCCTCGCGGTCTCGCAGGGGGTCACCCTCGTCCCCGGCGCCGGGCTCGCGGCGGTCACCGTCGCGCCCGAGCCGGCGGAGGTCGTCGCCGACCTGGTCGAGACCGACGACGGCCTGCGTCTCGACGTCTCGGTGCGGTTGCAGGGTCGGCGCTGGCGCGGGGGCGAGGTGGTCCCGCTCGGTCGGCCCGCCACGTCCGTCGCCCTGTTCGACGACGACGACGTGGTCCTGGCCGAGCTGTCCGAGCCGTGCCACGACGCGCTGATGGACCTCGTCCTCGACCGCCGGGGCGTGACTGCTCCGCGTGACGAGCGTGACGCCTTCCTGCAGGCGCTCGCACCCCTCGTGCGGAACCTCACGGTCGAGTCGTCCGACGGCTCGGTGGAGGTGCCGGCGCCGTCCCGCCCCAGGCTCTCGCTGACCGTCGTCTGGCAGTCGTCGACCTCGGCCGAGCTGCGCTGGCACTGGGTCTACGGCGACCGCCGCTGCGACCTCGGCGCGACCGACCCGCTCGACGGCCTGCGCGACCCCGCCGCGGAGCGCTCGATCCTCGCCACGCTGCCCGACTCGCTCGCCCCCTCGGGCTCGACGGCCGGGCCGGCGCCGGACTCGGTGTCCGGAGGCGACGCCCTCGCGTTCGCCCTGCACGACCTCCCCCACCTGCGCACCCTCGCCGACGTCGACGTCGATGAGCGCACGCCTCCCGACTTCCGTGAGTCGACCGAGGACCCCGAGATCGCCTTCGTGCTGGCCGAGGCACAGCCCGACCACACCGACTGGCTCGACCTGGAGGTGCGGGTCAGCGTGGACGGGGAGCAGGTCCCGCTTCCCGACGTGCTGGCGGCCCTCACGCTCGGCGAGGAGTTCCTCGTGCTGCCCAGCGGCCTCTACGTCACGCTCGACCGACCCGAGTTCACCCGGCTGCACGAGCTGGTGGCGCTGGCGGCCCAGCTGCGCGAGGCGGACACCGACCGCCTCAGCGTCGGCTCCCACGACCTCGCCGTGTGGGCCGAGCTGGCCGACCTCGGTGTCGTCGACGGGCGGGCCGGGGCCTGGGTCGAGCGGGCGACCGCCCTGCGTGACGTGACCGAGCTCCCGCGCCCCGACCCGCCACCGGGCCTGACGACCGAGCTCCGCCCCTACCAGCGCGACGGTTTCTGGTGGCTGGCCTTCCTGCACGCGCACGGACTCGGCGGCATCCTGGCCGACGACATGGGCCTCGGGAAGACGTTGCAGGTGCTCGCGCTCGTCGAGCACCTGCGGACCTCCGGGATCGACGCGCCCTTCCTCGTGGTCGCCCCGACCAGCGTCGTGACGGCGTGGCGCCAGCAGGCGGTCACCCACGCGCCGGCCTTGCGGGTGGGCGTCGTGCGCCGCCGCAGCGACGACGTGGCGCGGATCGCCGCGACCCACGACGTGGTGGTCACCACCTACGCCATGCTGCGGCTCGAGCGCGAGCAGTTCGCCGAGCGACGCTGGAGCGGACTGGTGCTCGACGAGGCGCAGCAGGTCAAGAACCACCTCGGCAAGACCTATGCGGCCGCCCGGGCGATCGACTCCGACTTCCGCCTCGCCGTCACGGGCACCCCCTTCGAGAACAGGCTGATGGAGCTCTGGGCGCTGCTCTCGATCACCGCGCCCGGCCTCTACCCCACCTCGCGTCGCTTCCGCGACGTCGTGGTCGGGCCGGTCGAGAAGGACGGGGACGAGGCGGCGCTCCGGCGCTTCCGCACCCGCATCCGTCCCTTCGTCCTGCGACGCACCAAGGACCTCGTCGCGGCCGAGCTGCCGCCGAAGCAGGAGCAGGTCCTCGAGGTCGAGCTCGAGCCGCGCCACCGCAGGATCTACGACACCCACCTCGCCAGGGAGCGCCAGAAGATCCTGGGGCTCGTGGACGACTTCGACCGCAACCGGATGGCCATCTTCGGCGCACTCACCCGGCTGCGCCAGCTCGCCCTCGACCCCGCGCTCGTCGACCCCACGCACGACCGGGTCGGCTCCGCGAAGACCGAGCTGCTCGCCGAGCACCTCCTCGAGATCACCGCCGAGGGCCACCGCTCGCTGGTGTTCAGCACGTTCACCTCCTTCCTGCGCCGGGTGCGCGACCGGCTCACCGAGGAAGGCATCGCGACCGTCTACCTCGACGGCACGACGCGCGACCGCGAGGAGGTCATCGAGGCGTTCCGCCGCGGCGAGGCCCCGGTGTTCCTGATCAGCCTCAAGGCGGGCGGCACCGGCCTCACCCTCACCGAGGCCGACTACGTCTTCCTGCTCGACCCCTGGTGGAACCCCGCCGCCGAGGCGCAGGCGGTGGACCGTGCCCACCGGATCGGTCAGGACAAGCACGTGATCGTCTACCGCATGGTGGCCACCGACACCATCGAGGAGAAGGTGACGGCACTCAAGACGCGCAAGGCCGAGCTCTTCGCCAAGGTCGTCGACGGCGGCGGCGCCACCTCGACCGGGATCACGGCCGACGACATCCGGGGTCTGTTCGAGGAGTGAGGGCGCCAGCCGCGGCCCGAGCAGCTAGGCCTGGCCGGCCCGTGCGGGCTCGGCGACCCGCTGCTCGCGGGCGGCCGGCACGACCAGCGCCGCCGGCATCAGCAGCACGGCGACCACCAGCAGCGCCTTGAGCGTGCCGACCTCGTCGCCGACGAAACCGAGGAGCGGCGGACCGGCGAGGAACGCCGCGTAGCCGATGGTGGACACCACGCTGACCCGCGAGGCTGCTCGGACGGGGTCGTCGGCCGCGGCACTCATGCCGACGGGGAAGCCGAGCGAGGCTCCCACGCCCCAGAGCACGATGCCGATCACGACCAGTACGGGCTGGTCGGCGAGCACGATCAGCAGGACACCTGCCCCCGCGAGGGCCATGGTGCCCCACAGCACGACCACGCGTCCGAACCGGTCGATGAGGCCGGTCCCGGCGAAGCGGCCGGCGGTCATCGCCAGGACGAAGACGGCGAAGCCCGCCACGCCCACCGCGTGCGAGACGTCGTGGCCGTCGACGAGCGCGACGGCCAGCCAGTCGTTGGCCGTGCCCTCGGTCATCGCCAGGGCCAGCACCATCACGCCGATGAGCAGCGTCCGCGGCTCGAGCCACGCACGTGCTGCCGAGGACGCGGTCTCCTCGTGCCGTTCGGCGACCGGCAGGAAGGACGGCGACGAGCGCCAGACCAGCACGATGGCGAGCAGCACGACACCGACGAGGTGGGCCACCGCGGGCACGTCGAGCTCGATCAGCAGCGCGCCCGCCAGGGCCCCGACGACCGTGCCGCCGCTGAAACCGGCGTGGAAGCGCGGCATGATCGTGCGCCTCAGGCCGCGCTCGACCTCGGCACCCTCGACGTTCATCGCCACGTCCCACACGCCGATGCCCAGTCCGTAGACGAAGAGCCCGGCCACGGTCAGCGGCAGCACGTGGCCGAGTCCCAGCGCGGCGGCGGCCATCCCGATGGTCGCCGCAGCCGCACCCAGTCGCACGATGCGCACGGTGCCCAGGGCGTTGATCGCAGCGCCGGTCGTCGGCAGCGCCAGCACCGACCCCATGGCGATCGCGAGGAGCACCAGGCCGAGCTGGCCGTTGGTGAGCTCGAAGCTGGAGCGCACCTCGGGGATGCGGGAGACCCAGCTGGCGAAGACCAGGCCGTTGAGGAAGAACGTCAGTCCCACAGCGTTGCGGGCGGCGGTCAGGGTCGGCACGGGTGCTGCTCCTCGGCAATGGCGAAACGTTTCGATCGAATCGATTCGATGCTATCGTCCACGCCGTGCCCGGTCCAACTCGTACCCCCGCACGCACCCCCACGATGGCCGACGTGGCCGCCGCCGCGGGCGTCTCCCTCTCGACGGCCTCGCTGGCCTTCTCCGGCAAGAAGCCGGTCTCCGAGGTGACCCGAGACCGGGTGCTGGCCGCCGCGGGAGCCCTGGGCTACGCCGGCCCCAACCCACTGGCCCGCAACCTGCGCCAGGGCCGCAGCGGCGTCGTGGGCGTCGCCGTGGGTCGGCTCAGCACGGCCTTCCGCGACCCGGCAGCGCTGCCGATGCTCGACGCCGTCTCCGAGGTCCTCGACGCGGCGGGCATGGGCCTGCTGCTCATGCCCGAGGGCGACGAGCACGCGGGCCTCCCCCTCGACGCGGTCATCTACGACATCTGCGGGTGCGAGACCTGGGGCGCGTACGACGACCTGGTGGCGCGTGGCGTCCCCCTCGTCGTCGTCGAGGGCCCCGCGTGGCCGGGTGCCACCTATGTCGACGTCGAGCACCGTCGCGGCGCGGCCGACGTGGCCCGCCACCTCCACGACCTCGGGCACCGGCACGTGGCGACCCTCACGCTCGAGCCGTCCCACCCCCAGCGCGAGCGCGAGGCGGGGCTGCGCGAGGTGTTCCCGGAGGCGGAGGTCATCGGCCCCTGCGCGAGCGACCTCGTCGCCGCCCAGTCCGTGGTCGGTGCGTGGTGGGACGACGGCGGTGAGGCGACCGCGGTGATCTGCCAGAGCGACGTCCAGGCCGCGGGGGTGGTGCTCGAGGCGCGCCGGCGCGGGCTGGACGTCCCCGGTGACGTCAGCGTCGCCGGTTTCGACGGGGTCGCGACGCCGTGGCTGGACCTCGAGCTGACGACGGTCGTGCAACCGCTGGCCGAGAAGGGACGGGCCACGGCACGAGCCGTGCTGTCCCGCATCGCCGGCGAGGTGGTGGACGACGTGCTGCTGCCGGTCCGGATGCGGGTGGGCGGTTCGACGGGTCCCGCTGCGCACCCGGCGTGACTAGCGCTTGTTCCAGTCGGTGCCGGGCGGGCCGGCCTCGAGCCAGGACTGGAAGCCGGTGAGCGACGCCTCGCTCATGGCGATCTCCAGCGGCTCGCCGTCGTAGTGGCACGACGCGACGACGTGACCGTCGTAGAGGGACATCTCCTCGGCCCCGGCCGGGGAGCGGCGACCGGCGAACTCGAGCAGGTCGCGGGCCCACACGCGCTTGGGGCGTGGCGACAGGGAGAAGATCCGGAACCACTCGAGCGACTGCCCCGAGTAGCGGCCTATGCCGAGCAGCCAGCCGCGCCCGGGATGCTCGGCGCGCGCCCGGTAGCTGAGCTCGAACGTGCCGCCGTGGCGCGCCAGCAGGCGGCGACGGACGATGAGGGCGATGCCGTAGAGCAGGGCGAGGAGCAGGCAGAGCCCGACGATGTCGAGCGCCCATTCCCAGACCGGCATCCACACCCCTCGAACGCAGTGAGCGCACGAACCCTGCGGTTCGTGCGCTCACCCTAGCGGTCGGTCCGGAAGCCTCGTCAGGAGGCCCGCTCCACGGCCCGGATCCGGGCCTCGGCGCGGCGCACGGCCTCCTGGGCCGCGTCGTCGTTCTCACCGGCGCCCTTGGCCCGCTCGAGGTCCTGGCGTGCCTTCTCCAGGTCGATCTCGTGGGACATCTCGGCCCGCTCGGCCAGGATCGAGACGCGGTTGTCGGCGACCGAGATGAACCCGGCGTCGACAGCGGCGATCCAGGTCTCGCCCTCCGCCGTCTGCACGTCCACGACGCCCTCGATGATCGAGGACAGCAGCGGCGCGTGGTTGGGCAGGATGCCGACGTCGCCCTCGGTGGTGCGGGCGATGACCATGGTGGCCTGGCCCGACCAGACGAGCCGGTCGGCAGCGACCAGCTCGACCTGGAGGGCCTTGTCGGTGGACTCGGCCATCAGAGGCTCTTCTGGATCTCGGCCCACTTCTGCTCGACGTCGTCCAGACCGCCGCACATGAAGAAGGCCTGCTCGGCCACGTGGTCGTACTCGCCGTCGGCGATCTTGTTGAACGCCTCGATGGTGTCTGCCACCGGGACGGTCGAACCCTCGATGCCGGTGAACTGCTTGGCGACGTAGGTGTTCTGCGACAGGAAGCGCTGGATGCGGCGGGCCCGGGAGACGATGATCTTGTCCTCCTCGGAGAGCTCGTCGACACCGAGGATCGCGATGATGTCCTGGAGCTCCTTGTTGCGCTGCAGGATCTGCTTGATCCGCACCGCGCAGCGGTAGTGCTCGTCGCCGATGTACTGCGGGTCGAGGATCCGCGAGGTCGACGTCAGCGGGTCCACGGCCGGGTAGATACCGAGCGAGGCGATCTCTCGCGAGAGCTCGGTGGTCGCGTCGAGGTGCGCGAAGGTCGTGGCCGGGGCCGGGTCGGTGTAGTCGTCGGCGGGGACGTAGATGGCCTGCATCGAGGTGATCGAGTGACCACGCGTCGAGGTGATGCGCTCCTGGAGCTGGCCCATCTCGTCGGCGAGGTTGGGCTGGTAGCCCACCGCGGACGGCATGCGACCGAGCAGCGTGGAGACCTCGGAGCCGGCCTGCGTGAAGCGGAAGATGTTGTCGATGAAGAGCAGCACGTCCTGCTTCTGCACGTCGCGGAAGTACTCCGCCATCGTCAGCGCCGACAGGGCCACGCGCAGACGCGTGCCCGGCGGCTCGTCCATCTGGCCGAAGACGAGGGCGGTCTGGCCGATGACGCCGGCCTCCTCCATCTCGACGATGAGGTCGTTGCCCTCACGGGTGCGCTCGCCGACACCGGCGAACACCGACACGCCACCGTGGTCCTTGGCGACGCGGGCGATCATCTCCTGGATCAGAACGGTCTTGCCGACGCCGGCACCACCGAACAGACCGATCTTGCCACCCTGCACGTAGGGGGTGAGCAGGTCGATGACCTTGATGCCGGTCTCGAACATCTGCGTCTTCGACTCGAGCTGGTCGAAGGCAGGCGCCTTGCGGTGGATGCCCCACCGCTCCTGGACGTCGAGCGTCTCGCCCTCACCGAGGTTGAGGCAGTCACCAGTGGTGTTGAACACCTTGCCGAGGGTCGCGTCGCCGACGGGCACGGTGATCGACTCACCGGTGTCGGTCACCTGCGCACCGCGGACCAGGCCGTCGGTCGGCTTCATCGAGATGGCACGGACCATGCCGTCACCGATGTGCTGGGCGACCTCGAGGGTGATCGTGGTGGTCTCGCCGCTCAGGGTCAGGTCGACCTTGAGGGCGTTGTAGATCGCCGGCATGGCGTCGGTCGGGAACTCGATGTCCACGACCGGGCCGATGACGCGCGTGATGCGACCGACCGAGCCGGCGTTGCCGCTCGTCGTGGTCTCTTCAACAGTGGCAGTCATGTTCTCTCACTCACTCCCGGCGTTGGCGTCGGCGAGGGCGTTGACGCCACCGACGATCTCGCTGATTTCCTGGGTAATACCGGCCTGGCGGGCCTGGTTGGCGATGCGGGTGTACTTCTTGATGAGCTCGTCGGCATTGTCCGTCGCGGACTTCATCGCCTTCTGGCGGGCGGCCAGCTCGGAGGCGGCCGCCTGCAGCAGCGCGAAGAAGATGCGGCTCTGGACGTAGCGCGGCAGCAGGGAGTCGAGCACCTCCGAGGGAGACGGCTCGAACTCGTAGAGCGGCAACAGGTCCTCCTTGTCGGGCGCCTCGGTGCCCTCGACGACCTCCAACGGCAGCAGGCGCACAGCGGTCGGCTCCTGGCTGAGCATGGAGCGGAACCGCGTGAACACCACGTGGACCTCGTCGACCGCCCGTACGTCGGACTCGCTGTCCTCGGCGTCGGCGAGGAACGCCGCGATCAGCGTGGCGCCGATGTCGGCCGCGACGTCGTAGGTCGGCTGGTCGGAGAAGCCCGTCCAGGCCTGGACGACCTCGCGCTGGCGGAACTTGAAGTAGGCCTCACCCTTGCGACCGCTGGTGTAGAGGTCGACGTCCTTGCCCTCGCCCTTGAGCTTCTCGACGAGTCGCTCGGCCTCCTTGATGACGCTGGAGGAGTAGGCACCGGCCAGACCGCGGTCGGAGGTGACCACGAGGACGGCTGCCTTCTTCGGGTCCTCGGGCTCGGTGGTCAGCGCGTGGTCGACGTTGGAGAACGTCGCCACGGCCGACACCGCACGGGTCAGCTCGCGGGCGTAGGGCGCTGCCGCCTGGGCTCGCTGCTGGGCCTTGATGATCCGCGAGGCCGCGATGAGCTCCATCGCGCGCGTGATCTTCTTCATCGACTCCGTCGACTTGATCCGCGCGCGGTACTCGCGTACGGAGAGAGCCATGGCGTCAGCCCCGCTTCTGCTTGACGATCTGCTCCTGCTCGACGTCCTCGTCCTCGAGGGCGACGTGCTCTTCCTTGCCGGCCTTGATGCTCTGGCCGTCGGAAGTCTCGAACTGGTCGAGGAAGGAGTCGTAGGCCTTCGCGAGCTCGGCGTCGGCGTCGTCGTCGAACTTCGTGGTCTCGCGGATGCCGGCGAGGATGCCCTCGTGGCTGCGGCGCAGGTAGTCGATGAACTCGTGCTCGAAGCGCAGCACGTCGTCGGTCGGGACCTTGTCGAGGCGGCCGGTGGTGCCGAGCCACAGCGAGGCGGTCATCTCCTCGAGCGGGTACGGCGAGTACTGCGGCTGCTTGAGGAGGGCCATCAGGCGCTGGCCGCGGTCGAGCTGCTGCCGCGAGGCCGCGTCGAGGTCGGAGGCGAACATGGCGAAGGCCTCCATGGCGCGGAACTGCGCCAGGTCGACCTTGAGCGAGCCGGTGACGGCCTTCATCGCCTTGGTCATCGCCGATCCACCCACGCGGGACACCGAGACACCCACGTCGATCGCCGGGCGCTGGTTGGCCGCGAACAGGTCGGACTGCAGGAAGATCTGGCCGTCGGTGATCGAGATGACGTTGGTCGGGATGAACGCCGAGACGTCGTTGGCCTTGGTCTCGATGATCGGCAGGCCGGTCATCGAGCCCTT
>DATIAJ010000126.1:0-2780 GCA_035458105.1 Nocardioides sp.
AATCCGAAATGCATGGTGGGGCCTTCGGAGGGGCACTGGGAACGATGGCCGCCTTCCTCCACCACGCGCCCGCCCCGCGCTCGTACGCCGACCTCACCGACGCCGAGGTCGAGGAGATCGGCCGCACCCTCGACGCCCTGCGCGAGGAGGTCCTGGCCGACCGCGGCGCCGATGACGCGGCCTACGTCCGACGGGTCATCGCGGTGCAGCGGTGCCTGGAGGTGGCCGGTCGGGTCGTCCTCCTCGGCAGCCGCAGCCGCACCGCGTGGTGGCTGGGCACGACCTCGCTCGCGCTGTCGAAGGTGCTCGACAACATGGAGATCGGGCACAACGTGCTCCACGGCCAGTGGGACTGGATGCGCGACCCGCGGATCCACTCCTCGACCTGGGACTGGGACCACGCGTCGGAGCCGGCCCAGTGGCAGCGCGCGCACAACGACCGCCACCACGTCAACACCAACGTGCTCGGCAAGGACAACGACCTCGGCTACGGCATCATGCGGGTCGACGAGGCGCAGGAGTGGCACCCGCGCCACCGGCTGCAGCCGCTGCTCAACCTCCTCAACGCGCTGTTCTTCGAGTACGGCATCGCCACCTACGACCTCGACCTGGGCGAGACGCTGAGGCAGGGCACGGCGGTGACACCGGAGCAGGGCGCCGAGCTGCGCACCACCGCTCGCCGGGTCGCGCGCCACGCGTTCCGCGACTACGTCCTGCACCCGCTCCTGTCCGCGCCCACCGGATCCGCCCGCACCACCGTGACCGCCAACCTCGTGGCGAACCTGGCCCGCAACGTGTGGAGCCACTCGGTGATCATGTGCGGCCACTTCCCGGAGGGCGTGGAGACGTTCGAGGTCGCCGAGCTCGACGAGCACGAGACGCGGGGACGGTGGTACGTCCGCCAGATGCTCGGCTCGGCCGACATCTCCGGCCCGCCGCTGCTGCACGTGCTGTGCGGCAACCTCTCGCACCAGATCGAGCACCACTGCTTCCCGGACCTGCCCAGCAACCGCTACCGCGAGATCGCCGGCCCGGTCCGCGAGCTCTTCGAGCGCCACGGGCTGGCCTACAACACCCGGCCGCTGTGGCGGCAGGTCGCCAGCGCCTGGCACAAGGTCCTCCGGCTGTCGCTGCCGCCGCGACCCTGACCCGCGCATGACGACGTTTCGGGGGGTGCCCCCGCACGCACCGGGCGGCGACTTCACGGTCGGCGTGGAGGAGGAGCTCATGCTCGTCGACGACGCGGACGAGCTGATGGGTGCGGAAGCGGCGCCGCTCGTGGAGGCGATGTCCCAGTCCGATCCCGGCGAGGGCGTGGTCACCGGGGAGATCTACGTCGACCAGGTCGAGCTCAACACTCCCGTGTGCCGGAGCGCCGAGGACGCGTGGAGCTCGTTGCGCGACCTCCGCGCGCTCGTCGCCAAGCAGGGTGGTCGGGTCCTCGCCGCCGGGGTCCACCCGACCGCGCCCGTCGGCGTCCCCGACATCACCACCTCGCCGCGCTACGACCGCATCATCGACGAGTACGCCGGTCTGCTGCGCACGCCGACCGCGGCCCTGCAGGTGCACGTCGGGCTGCCCGACGAGCACACGGCCATGCTGGCCTACCGCGGCCTGCGCAACCGCCTGCCGCTGCTGCGCGCCCTGGCCGCGGGGTCGCCGTACTGGCACGGGCTGGACTCGGGGCAGGCCACGGCACGGGCGGCCATCATCCGGTCCTACCCGCGCACCACCATGCCGCCGCTGCTGCGGTCGTGGGACGACTACGTCGCGCGCACCGAGGCGCTGATGACGGCGGCCGAGGCGTCCGACCACACCTACGTGTGGTGGGAGATGCGTCCGCGCCCGCTGCTCGGGACGTTGGAGGTGCGGGTCATGGACGCCGTGCCCTCGCTGGCGACCGTCGCTGCGCTGACCGCCCTCGTGCAGGGCATCGCCCGGCGTGCGGTGGAGTCGCCCGACGAGGTCGACCTCGACGACGACGTGCTGGCCGTCAACGACCACCGGGCGGCTCGCTACGGCCTCGACACCCGCGTCGTGGACGTCGACCGGTCGCTGCGTCCCCTGCGCGAGGTCGCCGCGCGGGTGGTCGCCGAGGCGCGGGACGTGCTCGCGACCGACCGCATGGACGCGCCGCTCGAGCCGGTCGTGGCCGCGCTCGCCGGGGAGACCGAGCCGAACCGCCAGCGACGGGTGGTCGCGGCCGGCGGCATGCCCGCCCTCCTCGCCGACCTCGTCGCCCGCACCACCGACCTCGACGGCTGAGCGATCACCGACGGTGCGCCGCCCAGGCCCGGGTCAGCGGGGGTCGCCGCCCGGCTCGCGCAGCAGCCACCAGCCGGCGGCCCACGCGGCCGTGCCGGCGACGAGCTCGACGTGCAGGTCGGTCATCGCCAAGGAGATCGTCGTGATGGCGGCGACCGCACCGAACCCGTCGAGCGCCATCAGCGGCCGATCGCCTCGCTCGGCGCCGCGACCGCCGCCCGACGCCGCGCGTCGAGCGCCGACGAGCGGCGGGAGAGTCGCTGGTCGAGCAGGTCGGCCGCCTCGGTGGTGCGCCCCGCCATCGCGAGGACGTGCACGAGCGTGTCCTCGACGACCTCGCGCTGGGCGCGGCTGCCGCCCAGCGGCGCCATCGTCGCGACGACGCCGGTCAGCGTTGCGGCGGCGGCGTTCCATCGCTCCTCGACGACCTGGACGAGGCCGGCGCACAGGGGCGCGACGACGTCGCGGAAGACGCGGTCGTCGCTCCGCTCGGCGTGGGCCTCCAGGTCGGCCAG
>DATIAJ010000127.1:0-17665 GCA_035458105.1 Nocardioides sp.
GAGGGTCGCGTCCAGGCGTGGGTCGTCGGCTCGGGCGGGGGAGAGGGCGCGCGCCGGCAGCTGGCCGACGCGCTGGGCGACGGGGTCCCCCTCGTCATCGACGCCGACGCACTCCGGCACGTCACGGACCCGCCCGCGCACACCGTGCTCACCCCGCACGCAGGCGAGCTCGCGGCGATGACCGGCGCCGACCGTGTCGACATCGAGTCCAGGCCGCTCCACCACGCGCGGCGCGCGGCCGAGGTCTACGGCTGCACGGTCCTCCTCAAGGGCCGCCACACCCTGGTGGCGAGTCCCGACGGCCGCACCCGGGTCACCACGACCGGCACCCCGTGGCTCGCCACCGCCGGGGCCGGCGACGTGCTCGCCGGCCTGGTCGGGGCCCTCCTCGCAGCGGGACTCGCACCGTACGACGCCGCGTCCGTCGGCTCGTGGCTGCACGGGGCCGCTGCCACCCAGGCGGCGCGGGGCGGCCCCCTGACCGCGAGCCGGGTCGCGGTCCAGATCCCGCGGCTGGTGCGCGACACGCTGCAGGGTTTGGGATGATCGCACGCATGAGCGATCCCGTGCCCGCGCGCGCCGAGATCGTGGTCGACCTCGCTGCCGTACGGCACAACGTCCGCATCCTCAAGGACCTCGTGAGCGTCGACGGTCCCGTCCAGCTGATGGCGGTCGTCAAGGCCGACGGCTACGGGCACGGCATGGTCGAGGTGGCCGCCGCCGCCCGCGACGCGGGCGCAGACTGGCTCGGCGTGGCGACCATCGAGGAGGCGCTCGCCCTCCGCGCCGCGGGCGACCACGGTCACCTGCTCTGCTGGCTCAGCGCCCCCGGTGACGACTTCGCCGCTGCCGTCGAGGCCGGGGTCGAGCTGACCGCCTACTCCGTGGCCGAGCTCGAGGAGATCGCTGCGGTCGGCCCCGCGCGCGTGCAGCTCAAGGTCGACACCGGCCTGTCACGCGGGGGCGCGCCCCGCTCGGAGTGGGAGCACCTGTTCGCGGTCGCGAGCGACCTCGAGCGGCAGGGGCGGATCACGGTCACTGGCCTGTGGTCGCACTTCGCTGCCAGCGACGAGCCCGCGCACCCGGCCAACGACGCCCAGGAGGCGGCGTTCCGCGAGGCACTCAGGCTGGCCGACGCGGCCGGGCTCGACCCTGACGTCACGCACCTGGCGAACTCCGCCGCGGCCCTGCTGCGGCCCTCGTCGCACTTCGACCTGGTCCGCTGCGGCATCGCGACGTACGGCCTCGACCCGGCGCCGGGCACCACCCCGCGCATCGGGCTGCGGCCCGCCATGACCGTGCGCGCCCGGCTCGTGATGAGCAAGGTCGTGCGGGCAGGGGAGGGGGTCTCCTACGGGCACACCTGGTACGCCGACGAGGACACCACGGTCGGCGTCGTGCCCGCCGGCTACGGCGAGGGGGTCCCGCGGGCCGCCGGCAACACCGCCCATGTCTGGGTCGAGGACTCGCAGCGACCGATCCGTGGCCGGGTGTGCATGGACCAGCTCGTGGTCGAGCTCCACGGCGAGCTTCCGCCGAGCGGCACCGAGGTCGTCCTCTTCGGCCCGGGCGACCGCGGCGAGCCCACCGCCCAGGACTGGGCGGACGCCGTCGACACGATCAGCTACGAGATCGTGACCCGGGTCGGCGGCCGGCTGACCCGCAGGCACGTCGACACCGACACCGACATCGACACCGAGACCGACGAGACCGAGGTCTCCGGGAGGACCACCCGTTGAGCATCAAGGGCCGCATCTTCGGCACCGTCGTGGGCGCAGCCGGCCTGGCGGCAGCCGCCGGAGCCGTGGGCATCGCGCGCCAGAACCGGATCATCGGCAACCGTGTCGCCGGCGAGGACGTGGAGCTCGGTGAGCTCCACAGCGCGCCGCGCGTGGTCGTCGCCGACGACGGGGTCGACCTGCACGTCGAGATCGACGAGCCGGAGGACTTCGGTGGCCTGCCTGCCACCGACGACGACCTCACCGTCGTCTTCGTGCACGGCTACTCCCTCAACCTGGACTGCTGGCACTTCCAGCGCGCCGCCTACCGCGGCCAGGTGCGCACGGTCTTCTACGACCAGCGCAGCCACGGGCGCTCGGCCCGATCCGACGAGCAGCACTGCACGATCGAGCAGCTCGGGCACGACCTGCGCCGCGTCATCGAGCACACGGTGCCCGGTCGGTGCGTGGTCGTCGGCCACTCGATGGGCGGGATGAGCGTCATCTCCCTCGCCGAGCACTACCCCGAGCTGTTCGGCGACAAGGTCGTCGGCGCGGCCCTGATGTCCACCACGGCCGGCGGCCTCGACCCCGGCCGCATCCTGTTCCCGATGCTGCCCCTCGGCCTCGGCGGCCGGTTCGTCGGCCGCGCGGTGCGCACCCTCGACCGCGGCCACAGGATCGTCGACCTGGCCCGCACCTGGGGGCACGCCGTGGCCGACGTGGTCACCGACCGCTACGCGTTCGGCACCGACCCCGTCCCCGCCTCGATGGTGGAGTTCGTCTTCGCGATGCTCGACGCGACGCCGTTCGCGGTGGTGGCCGACTTCTACCCCGCCTTCGCGACCCTCGACCACTTCGACCACCTCGAGCCGCTCAGCCGCATCCCGACGTCGATCATCTGCGGCACCGAGGACAAGATCACCTCCATCGGGCACAGCCGCAAGCTGCACAGCCGGATCCCCGGATCGAGCCTGCTGGAGTGCGAGGGCGCCGGCCACATGGTCCTGCTCGAGCAGCACAAGCAGGTCACCGCCGAGCTCGACGACCTGATCTCCCTCGCCCAGCGGCAGGGCCTGCTGTGAGCGTCGTCGTACGCCGGGTGGGTCCCGAGGCGGCCGCCGACGTGCTCGCAGTCGTGCAGGAGGCGTTCGGCGCCCGTCCGGTCCTGGACCCGCCCGCCGACGCGCTCGGCGAGGACCTCCACTCCGTCCGCCGGCTGCTGGCCCGGAGGGGCGGCCTGCTCGCCGTCCTCGACGGGCGACCGGTGGGCTGCGTCGTCCTCGACCCCACACCCGACGGGCTGGTGCTGCGCCGCTTCGGGGTGACGCCCGCCGCGCAGGGCAGGGGAGTGGCCGCCGCGCTGGTGGAGGCCGCCGTGGAGGCGGCCACCGGGCGCTCGGCCGTGCGGGTCGTCGCCCGCGAGGAGCTGCCGGACACCGTCGCCTTCTGGGAGGCGCACGACTTCGTCGTGACCGGCGTGAGAAGTCCCTACGTCGAGCTCGCCCGGTGGCTCGGCACGACCTTCGACGCCCCCGACGCCGAGACGATGCGCGACCTCGGCGCCCGGGTGGGCTCGGGCCTCGTCGCCGGCGACCTCGTGGTGCTCACCGGCGAGCTGGGCGCCGGCAAGACCACCTTCACCCAGGGCCTCGGGGAGGGCCTGGGCGTGCGCGGGGGCGTGACCTCACCGACGTTCGTCATCGCCCGCGTCCATCCGGCCCTGGGCGACGGGCCCGACCTCGTGCACGTGGACGCCTACCGCCTCGGCGGCCTCGACGAGCTCGACGACCTCGACCTCGACGCCTCCCTCGACTCCGCCGTGACCGTGGTGGAGTGGGGCGCGGGCCTGGCCGAGGGCTTGGCCGACTCGCGCCTCGAGGTCGTCATCGAGCGCACCGTCGGCCATGCGCCGGCCCCCGACGAGCTCGACCCGCGCCGGGTTTCGCTGCGCTGGATCGTCGGCCAGTAGCCTCGACCAGTAGCCTCGGCGCCGTGCTCCTCGCCTTCGACACCGCGACCCCGCTGGTCTCCGTCGCCCTCCACGACGGTGAGCGGGTGGTCGTCGAGCACTCGTCCGAGCAGCCGATGAAGCACGGCGAGCAGCTCGCGCCGCTCATCGAGCGCTGCCTGGCAGAGGCGGGCGTCGTCCGGCAGGACCTCACGGCCGTCGCCGTCGGGGTCGGCCCGGGCCCGTTCACCGGGCTGCGCGTGGGCGTCGTCACCGCACGCACCCTGGGGTTCGTGCTGGAGGTCCCGGTCTACGGCGTCTGCTCCCTCGACGCCGTCGCGCTCGAGGTCGTCGGGAGTCGCACCACGCCCGGCAGCTTCCTCGTCGCAACCGACGCGCGACGCAAGGAGGTCTACCTCGCCTCCTACGACGCCGACGCCCGGCGCCTCGAGGGACCGGTCGTCACCCGACCGGCCGAGGTCGCCACCGACGCGCCCGTGGCAGGCGCCGGCGCCGAGCTCTACCCCGACGCGTTCACGCACGCGATCGCCCCCGCCCGGCCGAGCGCGGGCTGGCTGGCTGCGGGCGTCGTGTCCGAGCTCGTAGACTTGCTCGACCCCGAGCCCCTCTACCTGCGCCGCCCCGACGCGGTTGCCGGCGCACCAAGGAAGCCTGTCTCGTGATCCGTCCTGCCACCCTCGCCGACCTGCCGGCGCTCGTCGCCCTCGAGCAGGAGCTGTTCGGACCCGACGCGTGGAGCGAGGAGCTCGTCCGCCAGGAGATCGAGGGCCTCGGACGCCGCTTCGTCGTCGCCGACGACCTCTCCGGCTACGCCGTCACGATGACCGCGGGCGACATCGTCGACCTGCTCCGCATCGGCGTACGTCCTGACGCCCGGCGCAGCGGCGTCGCCTCGCGCCTGCTCGACGAGCTCCTCGTCGACACCGAGGGGGCCTCGCGGATGCTGCTGGAGGTGAGCGTGACCAACGCCCCTGCCCTCGGGTTCTACGTGGCTCGACAGTTCAGCGTCATCGACGTGCGCCCGCACTACTACCGCGACGGGTCCGAGGCGCTGGTGATGTGTCGCTGGTTGCCGGGCGCCGCTCGCGAGCACACGGCGACGGCCCATGACTGACGAGCCGCTGGTCCTCGGCATCGAGACCTCCTGCGACGAGACGGGGGTCGGCATCGTCCGGGGGCACACCCTGCTGGCGGACACGGTCGCCAGCAGCGTCGAGGAGCACGCCCGCTTCGGCGGCGTGGTGCCGGAGGTCGCCAGCCGCGCCCACCTCGAGGCGATGGTCCCGACGATCGAGCGCGCCGCGGAGACGGCCGGCATCGCGCTCAGCGACATCGACGCCGTCGCCGTCACCAGCGGTCCCGGCCTGGCCGGCGCGCTGCTGGTCGGCGTGGCCAGTGCGAAGGCCCTGGCCCTCGGCCTGGGCAAGCCGATCTACGGCGTCAACCACCTCGCTGCCCACGTCGCGGTGGACCAGCTCGAGCACGGTCCGCTGCCCGAGCCGTGCCTGGCGATGCTCGTCTCCGGCGGGCACTCGAGCCTGCTGGAGGTCACCGACGTCACCGTCGGGGTCGAGCCCATGGGATCGACGATCGACGACGCGGCGGGGGAGGCCTTCGACAAGGTCGCCCGGCTGCTCGGCCTGCCGTTCCCCGGCGGGCCCCACATCGACAAGCAGGCGCGCAGCGGCAACAGCGTCGCCATCGACTTCCCGCGTGGTCTCACCAGCCGGCGCGACCTCGAGCGACACCGCTTCGACTTCTCCTTCTCCGGGCTCAAGACCGCGGTGGCCCGCTGGGTCGAGACCCAGCAGCGTGAGGGCGCCACGATCGACGTCGCCGACGTCGCGGCGTCCTTCCAGGAGGCGGTCTGCGACGTGCTGACCCGCAAGGCGATCGACGCGGCCACCAGCCGCGGGATCGAGGACATCCTCATCGGCGGCGGCGTGGCCGCCAACAGCCGGCTGCGCGCGATGGCCGAGGAGCGGGCCGCGGCGCAGGGCATCCGGGTACGCGTGCCGCGACCGGGCCTGTGCACCGACAACGGCGCCATGGTCGCCGCGCTGGGGGCCGAGCTCGTCGCCCGGGGTCGTACGCCGTCCCTGCTCGACCTGCCGGCCGACTCCTCGCAGCCGATCACCACCGTCGTCGCCTGACGGGCCGCGACATGACGAAGGCCCCCGCCCGAGAGCGGGGACCTGCATCACGAACACTCGAACGAGACGACGCTCAGTCGAGGACTCCGGGGGCGACGTCGTCGTCACCGAGCCAGTCCTGCTCGTAGACGAGGCTGTCGCGGTCGGTCGCCCGGTCACGCTCGCCCTTGCGGCCGCCGCGACCCGCAGCGCCGCCGGAACCCGCCCCGCGGGCACCGCTCGACCCCCGGCCACCGGAGCCGGAGCCCTGGGCCGCGCCTCGTCCACCGGCCGAGCCGGCCGCGCGACCACCGGCGGAGCCGGCGCCACGGGTGCCGGCGGCACCTGCACCTCGCGCGGAGGCCGAGCCGGCACCGCGGGCGGAGGCGGACGAGCCAGGAGCCGCGCCACGAGCCGCCGGGCTCCCGGCCGCGCCGGCACGGGAGGCTGCCGAACCGGTGGCGCCGGCGGGACGCGAGAGCGCGCCCGCGCTGGCGCTGCGACCGGTCGAGCCGATCGGGCGGGCCGGCGAGCTGCCGGTCGGGGCAGGCGCTGAGCCGGCACGGATACCGCCCGCCATGCCGCTGGCACCGCCGGCGGCACCCGCGGCACCCAGGGCTGCGGCGTTCACGCCGCCGGTCGACCCGCCCGCCGCGACACCGCCGGGAGCCTGCCCTGCGACGGGGTTGTAGGTGACCCCGCTCTGGGACGACCCGCCCACGGTGGTCGTGGGGCCCGGGGCGTCGGTCGGGTCCGTCGGGTGGGTCGGCGTGGTGATCGGGTTGCGCGGCGGCTGCGGCTCGATCGGGTCCACCGGCTTCTCGGGCCGCTCCGGCCGCTCCGGCTTCTCGGGCCGCTCGGGGTCCTCCTCCCAGACCGGCTCACCCCGGACGACACCGTCGGTCCGAACGCCGGTCTCGCCACGGTCGGGACGGCCCGGGTCGGTCGGGTCGGGGGTGCCCGGGGTCGAGGGCGTCACGGGGAGCGAGGGGCTGGACGGGCTGCTGGGCACGGACGGCGGCGGCTCGGTCGGGTCGGGCTGTCCGTGGATCGCCTTCATGGGCGGGATCGACTCGAGGAAGACGGCGTCGAGCTTCTGCGTCCACTCCGCAGCCGCGGCCTCCTGCTGCGCCCGGGCGGCGTTGTAGGCCGCCATCTCCTGGTTGGCGGCCTGCCGCTTGCTGGCCTCCGCCTTGATCTCCTCCGGCGTGGGTGGGACACCCGGCACCGGGGTGGGCGCCGAGTAGGCCGGCGGCTGCTGGAGGTCGGCCATGCCCGCCTCGGCGGTCTTGGCGTTCGCGATCACGCGAGCCGTGTCCTTGAGGGCGTCGCCGCCGCCGATGAGGCGGGTGCCCTTGTCCTCCATGCTGGTGGATGACGCCTCGAAGGCTGCCAGCAGGGTGTCGGCCATCATCCCGGACAGCCCACCCTCCTGGCCGTCGCCCTCGCCGTCGCGGATCTTCGTGGCGCCCAGGCGGAGCGCGAAGGCCGTTTCCTTGAGGATGTCGCCGCAGTACCTCCAGTTGTCCCCGGCGAGGTCGCTGGCCTCGTCCTTGGCCCCGGTCAGGTAGGTGCGCAGGCGGGCGCGCTCGGGTCCGTCGGTCATCAGGCACCGTCCCCAGAGGCCGGGGGCTCGGTGTACTGGCCGTCGCCCATCGTGCTGCTCGCGGACTGGTCGCGCGCGTGGTCGATGTGGTCGGTGACCTGGGCGAGTGCGGCCGCGCGCATCGTCATCTCGGCGTTGGTGGTGCCGTCGACGGCACGGACCTCGTCGGCCCAGAGCTTGATGGCGTCGCTGTACGTGCGGAGGGAGTCGGCGAGCTTCTGGAACTCGTCCACAGCCTCCTGGTGGGCCATCTGGGCGTTGACACCGAGGCGGTGTCCGTTGGTGGAGCCGCCGAAGTGACCGGTGCCCACCGGCACGACCTCCGTGTCGACGAGGCCGTCGGAGTTGCTGGTGAGCAGTGCGGTGATGCTCTGGATCAGGCTCTCGGGCGCGTTGATGCCCGTCATCACGTTGGTCACGAGCCCTACGTCGGCAGCGGTCAGCATGCGTCCCCCATTCCCGCCGTGCCCGGCGGCCAAACTCGGATGTCGCAGGCATTTTCACAGAACAGGTCACGCCGACACCAAAGTCGCCGGAAGGGGCCCGTCCGCTACCGTCGGGGCGGTGCGACGACGACTCGGGGGTACGACGGTGGGTGGACGTGGAAGCGCGGCGGTGGCGGCCGCGATCGTGGCGGTGCTGGCGCTCGGCGCCTGCGGGAGCGACGACGGCGGGACCGATCCGTCCGGGACCGAGACCTCGCCGACGTCCCCGGCCGCCAGCCCCACGGACACGCTGACGCCGAGCCCGACCGAGCCGTTGCTCGTTCCCGAGCCCGAGACGGTCGAGCCCGCCTCCGGGCTCCGGCTCGACGTCAGCGACATCCGGATCAACGTGCCCCGGGGATGGAAGCGGCACTTCGACTCCTTCGTCGTCGACAGCGCCCTCGGACGCGTGGACGGGAAGAGCGGGGGCGTGCTGCTCAGCGTGTCCCCGACGGGCGGTGACGTGCTGACACCGAAACAGGCCGAGAGGTACTTCTGGAAGCCCGGGACGAAGCCGCCGAACTACGAGAGGCAGGACGACATCCTCATGGGCGGGCTGACCTCGACCTACTACACGGCGCGGGACAAGTACTACGACATGCACGCCGTCACCCTCTGGGAGGACAACCACGTCACGAAGGTCCAGGTGAACTTCGACCTCGAGGTGCCGGACGAGGTGCAGCAGGAGCTGTTCCAGTCGATCGTCGCGAGCTACTCCAGCCCGCGGATGCGTCTGTGACCTCCCTCAGCCCGGCCTGACGCCGGGAGCGGCGAGCTTGAGCGCCACGGCCCCGGGCGCGACGTCGAGGCCCTCGCCGCCGACCCGCTCGACCGTGCCGTCGAGCCCGAGGCGTACGACGTACTGCCGCTCGCCGGTCACCAGCGTGGCCACGACCGTGCCGTCGTCCTCCCAGGCCACCTCGGGGTTGATGGCGACGACGCCGGTGCGGGCTCCGGCCACCTCGAAGTCGACGACCCGTTCGCCGGTCGCGGCGTCGAGGACCGCCAGCGTGGGGGAGCCCCCCGCCGTGAGGTAGTCGGTGAAGCCGAGCACGTGCCGGCCGTCGGGGCTGAAGCCCAGGACCGAGTAGTCGCACGTCCGCCAGACCTCGGTGCCGCCCGTCCCGGCGTCGCGTACCTGCCAGCACGAGCCGTCGCCGGTGAACCGGGTCTGGACGGAGACGAGGCCGGTGACCTCGGACGACGAGCCGACGCGCAGCGAGGCCGGCAGCGGGGAGGTGCTGCCGTCGGGACCGACGACGAGCGCCGACTCCCGACCGGTCGCGGGATCCGTCGTGCCCACCAGCAGCGCGTCGCCGGGGAGGAAGCCCACCGGCCGGACGCGGGCGTCCGCAGACCCCGGAGGCAGCGAGGTCCGGCGCTCCTCCCGGGTCCCGTCGCGGTCGCGCTCGACGACGGTCCACCGCTCACCGTCGTGCTCGGCCCACGCGATGCGCGAGCCGTCGGTCGACACCGCAAGGTGACTGGTCGGCGCCGCCTCGTCCAGGACCTCGAAGTCGGGTCCGAGCACCTGCACGCCCACCGCGCCCTCGTCCTCCGGGTCGACGAACGTGATGCCGATCCAGCCGTCGGAGTACGGGGTGAGCTGGTCGTAGCGACGCGGGAGCTCCGCGGTCTCGCCGTCGACGACCAGGCTCTGCTCGTCGACGTCGATGAGGGGGAGCGAGAGCGCGCCGCCGACGGGCGCGCTGAGCGGGTCGATGCGCACCGTCTCCGTGATCCGGGGGGCCGGGGGCTGGGTGACGGGCGGGACCTCGCTCCGCGGGGTCGGGCCGACCATGCTCGCGCCGACAGGGATCGCGATCGCCAGGACCGCGGCGACCGCTGCGCCTGCGACGGCGGCGCGTCGGCGCTGGATGCGTCGGGCGCGGGTGCGGACGTCGGAGACGGTGAAGGGCGCGCGCTGCAGGGGATCTGCGGTGCGGTGCAGCGCGTCGTGCACCTGGTCCTCGAGGGGAGTGGGGCTCATCGGGCATCGTCTCCGGACGCGTGGGGGTGGAGGGAGTGCGGCGCGCGTGCCCGCAGCGCGGCCAGCGCGCGGCTGGCCTGCGACTTGACCGTCCCGACGGAGATGCCGAGCACGTCGGCGATCTCGGCCTCGCTCAGCTGCTCGTAGTAGCGCAGCACGACGACGGAGCGCTGCTTGGGCGGCAGCGTCTGGACGAACGACCAGAGCACCCCACCCATGCCGTCGTCGTACGTGTCGAGCGCCCCGGTCTCGGGCATCGTGTCCGTCGCGTGCTCGCGCCGCTTCCACGCCCGGCGCCACAGCGAGCTGTTCTCGTTGACCATGATCCGGCGGACATAGCCGTCGAGGGCCTCGCGGTCACGGATCCGGTCCCAGGAGAGGTAGAGCTTGGCGAACGCCGTCTGGAGCAGGTCCTCGGCTCCGGCGTGGTCGCCGGCCAGGAGGTACGCCGTCCGGTAGAGCGCCGGCTGGCGAGCCGACATGTACGCCGAGAAGTCGGCGTCCTTGTCGGACAGGTCGCCCGGCCGGTCCTGCGCTCCCATGTCGACGAGTGTGGCGCTCACCCTCCACCTCCTGTCCTGATGTCCGTCCGCGGCGTGTTGTGGTCGTGGTGTGTCGGGGTGAGGACGCAGGTCGCGGCCAGGTGGTTGCATCTGTTTGGTCGGCGTTGCAAGGCTCGCGTCGACCCGACTCACAGGAGGCACATCGATGCAGCAGGTCCAGGCCGTCGTCGCGCTCGCGAAGGGCGAGCCGGTGCAGCTCACCACCATCAACGTCCCCGATCCCGGCCCGGGTGAGGCGGTGGTGGAGATCCGGGCCTGCGGGGTGTGCCACACGGACCTGCACTACCGCGAGGGCGGCATCAACGACGACTTCCCCTTCCTCCTCGGTCACGAGGCCGCGGGTGTGGTCGAGTCGGTCGGCCCCGACGTGACGTCGGTGGCTCCCGGGGACTTCGTGGTGCTGAACTGGCGGGCGGTGTGCGGCGACTGTCGTGCGTGCAACCGCGGGGAGCCGTGGTACTGCTTCTCCACCTACAACGCCACCCAGAAGATGACGCTCGCCGACGGCGACCTGGCCGGCACCGAGCTCTCGCCCGCGCTGGGCATCGGCGCGTTCGCGGAGAAGACCCTCGTCGCCGCCGGGCAGTGCACGAAGGTCGACCCCTCGGCGCGGGCCGCGGCCGTCGGTCTCCTCGGCTGCGGCGTCATGGCCGGTCTCGGCGCGGCGATCAACACCGGCAACGTCGGCCGCGGGTCGACGGTCGCCGTGATCGGGTGTGGCGGTGTCGGTGCCGCCGCGATCGCCGGCGCCGCGCTCGCGGGAGCCTCGAAGATCATCGCCGTCGACATCGACGACCGGAAGCTGGAGAAGGCGCGATCGCTGGGCGCCACCCACACCGTGAACTCGAAGGAGGTCGACGCGGTCGAGGCGATCCGCTCGCTGACGCCGCCGCCGGACGGCACCGGCCACGAGGGTGGGGCAGACGTCGTGATCGACGCGGTCGGACGCCCGGAGACGTGGAAGCAGGCGTTCTACGCCCGCGACCTCGCGGGCACGGTCGTCCTCGTCGGGGTTCCCACCCCGGACATGAAGGTGCCCGACATCCCGCTCATCGACGTCTTCGGCCGCGGTGGGTCGCTCAAGTCCTCCTGGTACGGCGACTGCCTGCCCTCGCGCGACTTCCCGATGCTGGTCGACCTCTACCAGCAGGGTCGGCTCGACCTCGACGCCTTCGTCACCGAGGAGATCGGCATCGGCGACGTCGAGGCCGCCTTCGAGAAGATGCACGGGGGCCCCGACTCCGAGGCTGTGCTCCGCTCGGTGGTGGTCTTCTCGTGAGCGCCCGGGTGGACCACGCCGTCGTCTCGGGGACGTTCTCGCTGGACGGCGAGACCCACGAGGTCGACAACAACGTGTGGGTGATCGGCGACGACGAGCAGTGCCTGGTCGTCGACGCCCCCCACGACGTCGACGCGATCCTCCGACTCGTCGCCGGCCGGACCGTCAAGGCGATCGTGTGCACGCACGCGCACGACGACCACGTGCGCGTGGCGCCCGAGCTGCGTCGTCGTACGGGTGCGCCGGTCCTGCTGCACCCCGACGACCGGCCCCTGTGGGAGCTCACGCACGGTGGTGACGAGGAGGGGGCTGAGCTGTGGGACGTCGACCTGACCGACGGCCAGACGCTCACCGTCGGCGGTGCGGCCGTCACGGTCATCCACACCCCGGGTCACGCGCCGGGTGCGGTCTGCCTCTACGTCCACGACCTCGGTTGCGTCTTCACCGGTGACACCCTGTTCGAGGGTGGGCCGGGCGCGACCGGTCGCTCCTACAGCGACGCCGACGTCATCGTGGACTCCATCCGTCGCCGGCTCTTCGACCTCCCGGACGAGACGGTCGTGCACACCGGTCACGGACCCGACACCACGATCGGCGCGGAGAGGGCCAACGTCTGACGGTCGTCAGCCGACCGACCCGACCCGGAGGTGGGCGAGCAGCGCGCGCAGCGGCGCCGGCTCGCCCCCTCGGGGCATCGCCTCGACCAGCAGCCGGGCGTACCGCTCCTTCCGGCCACTCCTCGACGTCATGAACCTGGCGAGCAGCTCCTCGCGCGTCCAGCCCGCCTGTGCCGGCATCTGCGCCAGCCGCTCGAGGGAGCGGGTCTCGCCGGCCTCCGAGATCACCCGCTCGACACGTGCCGTGCCGAGTGCGCGCCGGAGCTCGTCCTCGAGGTCGCGGGAGCAGCAGAAGAAGCCGTGCGCCTCCAGGTCGGCGTCCTCGCCCGGCGTGACCCCCGCCGCCGCCAGCCCGCGCCGGACGAAGCGCACCTCCGGAGCGTCGTACAGCCCGGCAACCCGGCGGCCGGCGGCGTGCAGCCGGGTGGCCGTGGCACGCAGGTTGGTGATGCCACCCAGCGGCAGGATGTCCACGCCGTCGTCGGCGAGGTCGCGTCCGTGGGCGAGCGCCAGCGCGCGCAGCGCCGCTTCGTCGCTGCGACCCTCGACGAGGACGGTGGTGGGCACCCACCCAGTGAACCCCGCGACGGATGCCCCTGCCGATCGGATTTCCCGTTGTCCGGACCGCGGCGACCGGCCTAGCGTCGTGGTCATGAGCACCGCGTCGTTCGTCCCTGAGCACTTCGAGGCGCCGACGTCGCTGGCGACCGAGCGGTTCGTGCTGGAGCCGCTCGGGCCGCAGCACAACGAGTCGGACCACGCGGCGTGGACGTCGAGCATCACCCACATCCGCGCGACCGCGGGCTTCCGCGACGGGTCGTGGCCGCCGGTCGAGGGGATGTCGCTCGAGGACAACCGGACCGACCTGGAGCGGCACGCGGCGGACTTCGAGGAGCGACGCGGGTTCACCTTCACCGTCCTCGACCCGGACAGTGCCGAGGTGATCGGGTGCGTCTACCTCTACCCGTCCGCATCCTCCGAGCACGACGTCGATGTCCGGTCGTGGGTGCGCGCCGACCGGGCCGAGCTCGACCATCCGCTCGCGGAGGCCGTGGCCAGGTGGCTCGAGAACGACTGGCCGTGGGAGCGTCCGGACCGCCGCGGACGATGAGGTGCAGGCACCGCCGCCGTGCCACCATGGCGTGATGCGCTCGCGACCGGCCTCCCACCTCGCGAGCCTCGGAGCCTCCCTCCTGCTGGTCGCATCCCTGGCCGCGTGCGACGGCCAGGACCCGGGCGGTGACGAGGAACGGTCGGCCGAGAGCGCGCCTGCGACGAGCACGCCGACCGTCCCGCCGACGCCGTCCGAGGAGCTCGGGCTGGCCGAGGGCTGGGGGCCTGCCCGTGACGAGCTGGACCGCGCGGCGCGGATCGTCGGCCGGATGGAGCTGCCGGACCTCGCGGGACAGGTCATCGTCGCCGACTGGCAGGGCACCGCGGCTCCGGTGCGGATGGTGCGCGACCTGCACCTCGGCGGGGTCATCGCGTTCAATGCCAACGTCGCTTCGGCCGACCAGGTCAGGGCCGTCAACCGGGCGCTCACGCGCCAGGTCCCTCGCAGGTGGCCCCTGTTCCTCGGCGTCGACCAGGAGGGCGGCGTCGTCGAGCGGCTGCGCGGAGCAGCGACCCGGTTCCCGGCCTTCATGAGCACCGGCGCCGCGGACGACCCCGGGCTGACGCAGGAGGCGTACGCCGCCGGCGCCGCCGAGCTGCGCGGGCTCGGCTTCACCGTCGACTTCGCACCCGACGCCGACGTCACGTCGGGCCCCGGTGACCCGACGATCGGCTCGCGATCCGCGTCGTCGCGCCCCGCCGTCGTCGCCGAGCACGTCGTCGCGGCGGCCACCGGCTTCAGCGCGGCCGGCGTCCTGCCGGTCATCAAGCACTTCCCGGGCCACGGGTCCGTGCCCGCCGACAGCCACCTGACCCTGCCGGTGCAGACCAGGACGCGGGGCGAGCTCGAGGCGTCCGACCTCGTCCCCTTCGCCCGTGGTGTCGAGGCCGGGCTCCCCGCGGTCATGGTCGGCCACCTCGATGTCCGCGCCGTCGACCCCCGGGTGCCGTCGTCCCTGTCGCGCAAGGTCGTCACCGGCCTGCTGCGCGACGAGCTCGGCTTCCAGGGCCTGGTCGTGACCGACTCGCTCGAGATGGCAGCCGTCACGCGCAACCGTGACCCGGGGCGTACGGCTGTGCAGGCCCTGCGCGCCGGCTCCGACGTCCTCCTCATGCCCCCGTCGCCGGCCGTGGCCCGGGCTGCGCTGGTCCGTGCGGTCCGCACGGGCGACCTGCCCCGTCGTCGCCTCGAGCAGGCGGCCGCCCGGCAGATCGCCCTGCTGACCCACCTCTCCGGGCCCGGGGAGGCGAGCGGCTCGGCGCAGGCAGCCTCGCGTCGCCTGTCCGCCGCCGCGGTGACGGTCACCGACGGCGCGTGCTCGGGACGGCTGGTCGGCGACGCCGTGCACGCGTACGGCGACCCGGGGGCCGTGGGGACGTTCACGCCGGCGGCCCAGGCGGCCGGCATCACCGTCCTGGCCCGCCGCTCGGCGCCGGCCGGGCTCACGACCGCGAAGCCGAGGCCCGAGCGCAGGAAGAAGGAGCGCAAGAAGGCCTACCAGCAGCGCGTGCGTGGCTGGGAGAAGGCCGAGGCGCGGCGCGAGCGACGCCTCGACGCGTGGAACGCACGCGAGGAGGCCCGGCTCGCCGCGGGCACGCAGGTCGGGTTCACCGGCTTCAAGGACGCCCCGGTCGACGGCGAGGTCGCGGTGGCCACCGACAGCCCGTGGGTGCTGGGCCGGGTGGGAGCCCCGACCCGGATCGCGACCTACGGGGACACACCCGCGGCGATGCAGGTGCTGGTCGAGGTGCTGACCGGACAGGCCTCGGCGCCGGGCCGGCTGCCCGTCTCCGTGCCCGGTGTGGCACGACCCGGTTGCTGAGCGGAGCGACGATCAGAAGGGCTCGACGAGCAGGGCCGTCCCCTGCCCCGCGACGCGGGTGAGCACGAGCGTCGCCTCGTCGTCCCCCCGCAGGGCCAGCCGCTTGCGCAGCTCGTCGGGGATGACCTGCACCCCACGCTTCTTGATGGTCAGGCGGCCGATCCCGCGCTCGTGCAGGGCGGCGCGGAGCTGCTTCTCGCGGTAGGGCAGGTGCTCGACGACGCGGTAGCCCCGCGCGAACGGCGTACGGAACGAGGCGTCGCTGGTGACGTAGGCGATGTGGGGGTCGACCAGCCCGCCACCCACCCCGGCGGCGACCGCCGTCACCAGGCCGGCGCGGATGACGGCGCCGTCGGGCTCGTAGAGGTAGGCCCCGACCTCGCGGACCTCGGTCCCCGCCTCCCCGTCGGCGGGGGAGTCCTCGTCGGTGAGCGTGGCGAGACCGTGCGCGCCGATGACGGTGGCGCGGCGGTCGGTGGTCGACAGGTCCGGCGACCAGAGCACGGCCTCCTTGACGTCACCGCCGTCGCTCACCCACTCCGCCTCGACGCCGGCCGGGACCAGGTCGTGCCCGATGCCCGGAGCGACCTTCACCAGCGAGCGGCGGGCCAGCAGGTCCAGCACCCACGGCCACGGCGGCGTCCAGCCCTCCACGTCGAACACCCGGCCGCGACCACCGCGGCGCGCCGGGTCGGCGAAGGCGGCGTCGAACGCGCGCGGGTCGATCGTCGTCGCGTCACCCACCTGCGCCGCTCCGGGGAGGCCCAGCGCCTCGAGGTTCGCACGCGCCATCGCCACGCGCACGGGATCGAGGTCGACCCCGCCCGCGACGAGCCCGGCCCGCGCGAACGCCATCAGGTCACCGCCGATCCCGCAGCCGAGGTCGATGACGCTGCCCCCGGGGATGGCGGCGGCGAGCCGGGCGGCCCGGTGGTCCGCGACCCGCGTGCGCGTCGCCTGCTCCAGCGCGTCGGGGGTGAAGAACATCAGGTGGGCAGCCTCGCCGAGCTTCGCGACCGCCCTGGTCCGCAGCTGGGCCTGGGTGGTGGCCGCGGCGGCCTTCTCGGCGTCGGGCTCGAGACGTCGTACGACGCCCGCGACCCGCACCGGGTCGCCCGGGTGGTCCACCCAGGCCTGGGCGGCGGCGGCCAGCAGCTGGGCACCGTCGGCCGTGCGCAACCAGTCGAGCGTCTCGATCTCCACGCCGCCATCCTGTCAGCGGCGACACCCGCTAGCACTCGATTGGGCAGAGTGCTAGCGTCTGCTCTGGCACTCTCAGCCCGAGAATGCCAACGCTCGTGGGCCTGGCACGACCCCCGCGACGGCGTGCCGCCGGACCACGAGCCCACGTCCTGAAGATCTCTTGTACGAGAAAGTGGAGGTTGATCCGAAGTGTCGGTCAACATCAAGCCCCTCGAGGACCGCATCGTCGTCCAGACGCTCGAAGCCGAGCAGACCACGGCCTCGGGCCTGGTCATCCCGGACACCGCCAAGGAGAAGCCCCAGGAGGGCGAGGTCGTGGCGATCGGTCCCGGTCGCATCGACGACAACGGCAACCGCGTCCCGCTCGACGTCGCCGTGGGTGACAAGGTCATCTACAGCAAGTACGGCGGCACCGAGGTCAAGTACGCCGGCCAGGAGTACCTCATCCTGAGCGCGCGCGACATCCTCGCGGTCGTTTCCTGATCCTCCTTCGCCCGGAACGTCATGGCGGCCGGTCGCCCGCGCGACCGCCGGCCATGACGTCCGGGCGAAACCCTTTGAACCCTTCCTAGGAGCACACAGATGCCCAAGATCCTGGAGTTCGACGAGAACGCCCGCCGCGCCCTCGAGCGCGGCGTCGACGCCCTCGCCAACGCCGTGAAGGTGACGCTCGGCCCCAAGGGCCGCTACGTCGTCCTCGACAAGAAGTGGGGCGCCCCCACGATCACCAACGACGGTGTGACCGTCGCTCGCGAGATCGAGCTCGACGACCCGTTCGAGAACCTCGGTGCCCAGCTCACCAAGGAGGTGGCCACCAAGACCAACGACATCGCCGGTGACGGCACCACCACCGCCACAGTCCTGGCCCAGGCCATGGTCCACGAGGGCCTGCGCGCCGTCGCGGCCGGCGCGAACCCGATGGGTCTCAAGCGCGGCATGGACGCGGCGGCCGAGGCCGTCGGCGACGCCCTGCGCGAGGCGGCCCGCGAGGTGGAGTCCCGCGAGGACATGGCGTCCGTCGCCACGATCTCCAGCCGCGACAGCCACATCGGCGACCTGCTCGCCGAGGCCTTCGACAAGGTCGGCAAGGACGGCGTGATCACGGTCGAGGAGTCCAACACCATGGGCACCGAGCTCGAGTTCACCGAGGGCATGCAGTTCGAC
>DATIAJ010000128.1:0-19025 GCA_035458105.1 Nocardioides sp.
GTCACGCCACTCTGGGTGCGGACCGCCTCGATCTGGCTCCTCGATGCATGGGCGATCACGACGCCGATCGCCTCGAACTCGCCCGTCTTCGCCATCCCGGTCGCCGCGACGGCCTGACGGGCCGCACTGATGGAGGTGCCGTGCACCATCACGGTCGTCTTCCCGGTGAGCCCGGTCAGCTGCTGGGCGAGGAAGTCGGAGACGTCGGCCTGCTCAGCTGACTGGCCGGCCGCCTGCCCCGCGGCCGGCGCGCTGGCGGCGACGCCGAAGGTGGTCGTGGCGGCGAGCACGCTGGCTGCACACGCGAGAAGGGTCTTGGATCGCACGGAGGTCCTCCCGAGAGGTTGGGTTCGTCATGGGTGCAACGAGCCGACCCGCCCGAGGTCACGCCTGCCTCACCGGGCATCGGTGATGATGGGAGGCATGACCGACCTCCCGCGCAAGGCCGCCGCCCGCACGGCCCGCCTCGCCGCCCTCCCGTTGGGGTATGCCGGGCGGCAGGCGGTCGGCCTGGGCAAGCGGCTCGGTGGCAAGCCCGCCGACGCAGTGCTCACGGAGGTGCAGCAGCGCACCGCCGAGCAGCTGTTCCGCACCCTGGGCGAGCTCAAGGGCGGGGCGATGAAGTTCGGCCAGGCACTCAGCGTGCTGGAGTCCGCCCTGCCCGAAGAGGTCACCGCGCCCTACCGGGAGCACCTGACGGCGCTGCAGGACTCCGCTCCCCCGATGCCGACCGCGACGGTGCGCGAGCAGCTGACCACACACCTCGGCGACGACTGGGCCGAGCGGCTGGTCTGGCTCGACGGTGCCCCGACCGCGGCGGCCTCGATCGGCCAGGTGCACCGCGGGCGCTGGCGCGACCTCGCGCTCGACTCCGACGAGGACCGGGACGTCGCGGTGAAGGTGCAGTACCCCGGCGCCGGGGAGGCGCTGATGTCCGACCTGCGTCAGATCGCCCGGGTCGCGCGCGGCGTGGCGCCGGCCTTCCCCGGCATCGACATCAAGCCGCTCGTGGCCGAGCTGCAGGAACGTGCGGCCGACGAGCTCGACTACCACCTCGAGGCGGAGGCGCAGGCGGCGTACGCCGAGGCCTTCGCCGACCACCCCGCCATCGTCGTGCCCGCCGTGGTCGCCGTCGGCAACGAGGTGCTGGTGACCGAGTGGATGGACTCCGCCTACTCCCTCGCACACGTCATCCGCGACGGAACCCAGGAGGAGCGCGACCACTACGGCGAGCTGTTCGTCCGCTTCCTCTTCGAGGGGCCGCGGCTCACCGGCATGCTCCACGCCGACCCCCACCCCGGCAACTTCCGCGTCATCCCCGGCCCCGACGGGGGGCTCGGTCGGCTGGGTGTCCTCGACTTCGGTGCGGTCGCGAGGCTGCCGCAGGGGCAGCTCCCCGAGGCGATGGGCCGGCTCATCCGCATCGCGCTGGACTCGGACGAGGAATCGCTGGTCGCCGGGCTCCGTGAGGAGGGCTTCATCAAGGACCGGATCGAGGTCGACCCGGCCCTGCTGCTCGCCTACCTCGCTCCCTTCGTCGAGCCGGCCGACCAGGAGCGCTTCACCTTCACCCGCGAGTGGATGCGCGAGCAGTTCGAGCGCGTCAACGACCCCCGCTCCGAGACCTTCACCCTCGCCACCAAGCTCAACCTGCCGTCGTCCTACCTCCTGATCCACCGCACCTGGCTCGGGGCCGTCGGCCTGCTCAGCCAGCTCGGCGCCAGCGTGCCCTTCCGGGAGATCCTCGAGGAGTCACTTCCGGGCTTCGCCGAGGCCTGACGGCCGGCGGCAGTGGCACGATGGCGCGCATGGATGCAGCCGCCGCCCTTGCCCGCTGGCACGCCGTCGTCGAGAGCCGCGACCCCGCCAGACTGCCCGGCCTGATCGCAGAGGACGCGGTCTTCCGGAGCCCGGCGGTGCACACGCCCCAGGTCGGGCGCGACACCGTCGTCGGCTACCTCACCGCCGCCTTCACCGTCCTGGGGCCGGCGCTGACCTACGAGCGCGAGTGGCTCGGGGATGACTCCGCGGTGCTGCAGTTCCGCACCGAGGTGGACGGCCTCGACGTCTCAGGTGTCGACATGATCACGTGGGACGAGGACGGGCAGATCGTCGACTTCACCGTGATGGTGCGCCCGAAGAAGGCCCTCGACGCCGTCATCGCGCACATGGGCGCCGAGCTGCTGCGGATGCTCGAGGCGGCCGGCTGACCTGCGCCGTACCCCAGACGTGGGAGTGTCACCGGCCCGCGCTGCTGCCACACTGAGGAATGGCCGAACCCACCTCCGACGAGCTCGCCGAGCGCCTCTTCGGCTCGGTGCTGGGCTTCGTCGAGGTCATGGCCGTCTACCTCGGCGACCGGCTCGGTTGGTACCGGAGCCTGGTCGACGACGGCCCGGCCTCGGCGCCCGAGCTCGCCCGCCGCACCGGCACGCACGCGCGCTACGCCCGGGAGTGGCTCGAGCAGCAGGCCGTCACCGGCTACCTCGCCGTCGAGCGTGAGGGTGGGCCCGACGACCGCGTCTTCGCCATCCCCGCAGCGACGGCCGAGGTGATGACCGACCGCGCCAGCCTCAACCACCTCGCTCCGTTCGCGCGGATGTTCGCAGGGACCGGACCCACGCTGCCCCAGCTCCTCGACGCCTACCGCAACGGGGGCGGCGTGAGCTGGGAGCAGCTCGGCGCGGACGCCCGCGAGTCCCAGGCCGACGGCAATCGGCCGTGGTTCGACACCAGGTTGGCCGCGGCGCTCGCCGGGGTGCCGCGGGTGCACGAGGCGCTGAGCAGGCCCGGGGCCTCGGTGCTGGACGTGGGAGCAGGCGGCGGCTGGTCGACGATCGCCCTCGCCCGGGCCTACCCCGAAGCCCGGGTCACCGGGCTCGACATCGACCTCGCCTCGGTCGAGCTGGCCCGCGACAACGCCGCTGCGGCCGCGATCGAGGTCGACTTCCGCCACGGGGACGCCGCCGGTCTGGGCGCGGGCTCGTACGACGTGGCCTTCGCGTTCGAGTGCGTGCACGACATGCCGGCACCGGTCGAGGTCCTGACAGCCGTGCGCCGGGCCCTCGCGCCGGACGGCTGCCTGGTCGTGATGGACGAAGCGGTCGCCGAGACCTTCGCACCCGACGGCGACGACGTCGAGCGGCTCATGTACGGGTTCAGCCTCTTCATCTGCCTGCCCGACGGGATGTCGACCCGCCCGAGCGCCGCGACCGGGACGGTGATGCGACCCTCGGTGCTGCAGGGCTACGCGACCGACGCGGGCTTCACCTCGATGGAGGTCCTGCCGATCGAGGAGTTCGGGTTCTGGAGGTTCTACCTCCTGACGTAGCCGTCAGACCCAGAACCCCCGGCCGCCGCCGTACCAGTCGCCGAAGTGCTCGCGGTACGACGACGCGGGACCGCGCGAGCCGAGGTAGGACCCGACCACCGCGGCGCCGAGGTCGTCGAGCTCGGGGCTGACCATCCGCCCGTCGACCCGGCGGGCCATCGAGTCGATGAAGCGCGCCAGCCCGGGGTCCTCGCCGAGCCGGAAGAACGTCGTCTGCGCACCCAGCCGCGCCGCCGCGTCGAGCTCGCGGACGGAGTGGGCGATGGTCAGCGGGTGCGGCGGGTAGGAGAACCACACGTCGCCGTCGGGCTCGAGGTGCGCCGTCGGCTCACCGTCGGTGACGACGAGGAGCACGGGCTGGGCGTTGGGGTGCTTGCGGAAGAACCGGTTGGCCAGCAGCAACCCGTGGTGGAGGTTGGTCCCCTTGTCCCACCGGGCGTCGAGGGCGGTCAGCTCCTCGATCTCCATCACCTGCGCGTGCCGGCCGAAGGCGATCAGCTGGATGTCGTCACCGCGGAAGCGCGAGCGCACCAGCTGATGCAGCGCCAGCGCCGTCCGCTTCATCGGCACCCACCGGCCGTCCATCGCCATCGAGAACGAGGTGTCGACCAGCAGCGCGACCGCGGCCTGGGTGCGGGCCTCGGTCTCGACGACCTCGATGTCGTCGACCTGGATGCGCACCGGGGACGCGCCTCCCCGCAGCACGGCATTGGTGATCGTGCGGGGCACGTCCCACGGCTCGGTGGAGCCGAACTCCCACGGCCGGCTGGCGCCTGACGGCTCGCCCGCGAGCCCCGTCGTGCGCGTCTCCCGCGCGCCGGCGCGACCGCTCATCCGCTCCGCCACGTCACGCAGCAGCGCCTTGCCGAGCTGGCGCATCGCCTTGGGCGAGAGCCGCAGCTCGCCGTCGGAGCCGCGCTTGAGGTAGCCGCTGTCCCGCAGCGCCCGCTCGAGCTCCTGCAGGGTCTTCGCCGCCACCGCCGCATCGGAGCCGAGCTGCTTGGCCAGGGCGTCGAGGTCGACGTCGTCCATCCGCGCTCCGTGGTGCGACTGGGCGAGCTGGTCGGCGAGCGCGTCGAGCTGGGCGAGGTCCTGCAGGGCCCCGGTGCCGTCGCCGAGCCCCAACCCCTGGTCCCCCTCGAAGGTCTCGGAGCCCGACCAGTCCTCGCCGGGTCGCAGCGCCTGGAGGTTGGCGTCCATCCGGGCCAGCTGCTCCATCAGCTGCGGCGACCCGAAGGCCTGCTGCGAGAGCTCCATGAGCTCCTGGCGCTGCTCGGGCGTCATCGAGTTGAGCATCCGCTGCGCGGCAGCCGCGCGCTGGGCGAGCGAGTCGAGCAGCTCGTCCATGTCCTGCGGGTCGTCGGGGAAGAAGTCGCCGTGCTTGTCCATGAAGTCGCGGAACTCCTCGTCCGTGACGCCACCGGCGGCGTGCTTCTCGAGCAGGTCGTTGAGGTCGGACAGCATCTCCTGGACCGCCTGCCGGTCCTCGTCGGTGGCGCCCTCGAGGGCCTGCTTCATGCCGGCGAAGCGCTGGTCGAGCAGCTCGCGGCCGAGCAGGTCCTTGATCTCCTCGTACGCCTCGCGTGCCTCCGAGGACTGCCAGTCGTACGCCGACAGCTCGGACACCGCCGCCGGCGTGGAGGCGGGGAGGTTGTCGAGCATGAGCTCGCGGAACGCGCGGTCCCCGTCGTCCATCGTGATGTCGCGCGCCAGCTGCCCGCGCTCGGCGAGCACGGCCTTGTCGAGCAGCTCGCGGACCTCGCGCATGGTGCCGTCGAGGTCGTTGCGCTGCAGGATCTCGCGGCGCTTCTCCGCGACCCGGCGGGCGAGCTCGTCGAGCCCGGCCTGGTCGCTGCCCCCGCGGCGCAGGAACTCGCGCATCGCGCGCTCGGGTGAGTAGCCGGCCATGACGTCCTGACCGATGGCGTCGAGCGCCTCGGCGAGGTCGACCGGCGGGGCGAGCGGGTCGCCACCGTCGTACTTGCGGAACCTGCTCATCGGAGCGGCCTCCGGCAGCGCTCAGCCATAGACGGTCTCCCCGGCGTCGGTGTCCTTGCCGATCCGGCGGGCGAGGTAGAGCCCCTCCAGCGCGAGCTCGAGCGCGGCCGCCCGCTCACCGTCGTTGGTGGCGCCGAGGCGGTCGCAGACGGCGTCGTACAGGTCGGACTCCCCCAGCACCGGCAGGCCGGACAGGAAGTCCCGGGCCCCGACCCGGGCGCCCGTGCTGACCATCGCGCCCTCCTCGATGGCCTCGACCAGCAGGCGCAGGTCGATGCCGGCGAGGTGCGCGCGCACGGTCTCGGCGACGGCGGTGCGGAGCAGGTGGGTGAGGATCTCGCTCTCACGGCCCTCCTCGCCCGTCTCGAACTCGATCTTGCCGCCCAGCACGTCGACCGCGGTCTCGAGGTCGACGACGCGCGCCACGGCCTCGTCCTCCCCCTGGGTGGTGGCCCGGTGCAGGGCCGCAGCGGCGATCGTCTCGGCGCCGGCGATCGCGAAGCGGGCGCTGACGCCCGAGCGCTGGTCGACCGACTGGGAGTCGCGCAGGTGGCGGGTGAAGCGCGCCAGCACCTCGAGGAGGTAGTCGGGCACCTCGGCGACGAGGTCGGCCTCCTGGTCGATGACGGCGATCTCCTCCTCGACCTGGCGCGGGTAGTGGGTGCGGATCTCGGCGCCGAAGCGGTCCTTGAGCGGAGTGATGATGCGGCCGCGGTTGGTGTAGTCCTCCGGGTTGGCGCTCGCCACGACGAGGACGTCGAGCGGGAGGCGCAGCACGTAGCCGCGGATCTGGATGTCGCGCTCCTCCATCACGTTGAGCATGGCCACCTGGATGCGCTCGGCGAGGTCGGGCAGCTCGTTGATGGCGACGATGCCGCGGTGGCTGCGCGGGATCAGTCCGAAGTGGATCGTCTCCGGGTCGCCGAGGTGGCGTCCCTCGGCCACCTTCATCGGGTCGACGTCACCGATGAGGTCGGCGACCGAGGTGTCCGGCGTCGCCAGCTTCTCGGCATAGCGCTCGTCGCGGTGGCGCCACGAGATGCGCAGGTCGTCGCCGTACGTCGCCACCGCCTGCTGGGACGTGACGGTGACCGGCTCGTAGGGGTGCTCGCCGAGCTCGGAGCCGGAGATCACGGGCGTCCACTCGTCGAGCAGCGCGACCAGGGAGCGCAGGAGGCGGGTCTTGCCCTGGCCGCGCTCACCCAGCAGCACGATGTCGTGGCCGGCGAGCAGCGCGCGCTCCACCTGCGGGATGACCGTGTCGGCGAAGCCGTGCAGGCCCGGCCACGGGTCCACACCGTCGCGCAGCCGGGCCAGCAGGTTGTCGCGCAGCTCCTGGCGCAGGGGCTTGAGCTGGTGGCCGCTCTCGCGCAGCTGGCCGAGGGTGCTGGGTGCTGGGTGCTTCTGGTCCACGTCCGTCACGCCTTCCACGCTAGACCGGCCCGTCAACGTCGAGTGCGCTCGAAGTCGGGCCGCATCGGTCGCCCGACTCCGGACCCTGCCCGCGCGGGACCTTCGGCCCTGCTGGTGGCTGTGGCGGCGAGCGAGGCTTGAGATCGACCTGAAGGAGGACACCATGCACACCACCCACGACCTCTCCCGGGAGGACTGCGCGCGCCTGCTCAACGCCGGCGTCGCGGGCCGGGTCGCGGTCGGGACCCCGACAGGACCGCACATCGTGCCGGTGAACTACGCCGTGGACGGGGAGTCGATCCTCATCCGCACCACCGCCTACAGCCTCCTCGGCACCTACGGGCGGGGCGCGCTGCTGTGCTTCGAGGTCGACCAGTTCGACTACGAGCTCAAGCGCGGCTGGAGCGTCGTGGTCCGGGGCCGCGGGACCTTCGTCGACGACCAGGACGAGCTCGGGGAGATCGCCCGGCACTGGGAGCCGCGCCCCTGGGCAACGGGGCAGCGCAACCTCGTCGTCCGCATCCCGTGGACGGAGCTGACCGGCCGCCAGCTCGGCGGCGGCTGGGACCCGTGGGAGCACCTCCCTGTGCGAAGGCTCGCCTAGACGCCAAGATGGTGCGCGTGACGACGCACACCTCTCCCTCCGACCTCGGCGCCGACGCGCGTTCGCTGCTCGAGGCGGTCACGGCGATCTCGAGCGACCTCGACCTCACCAGCGTGCTGACGCGGATCGTCGAGGCGGCGACCGCGCTGACCGGTGCGACGTACGGCGCGCTGGGCGTGCTGGGCAACGACGGCGAGCTGGTCGAGTTCGTCACGACCGGCATCGACGAGCGGACCCGTGCCCTCATCGGCGACCTCCCCCGCGGACGCGGCATCCTCGGCGTGATCATCGAGGACCCGTCGGGCCTGCGGCTCACCGACCTCAGCGCGCACGCCGCGTCGGTGGGCTTCCCGCCCAACCACCCGCCGATGACGTCGTTCCTCGGCATGCCGGTCCGGATCCGGGGCACGGTCTTCGGCAACCTCTACCTGACCGAGAAGGCGGGCGGCGGCCCGTTCACCGACGCCGACGAGCAGCTCGTCGAGGAGCTCGCCCGCACCGCCGGCTACGTCATCAGCAACGCACGCTCCTTCGCGCTGAGCGAGCGGCGGCGCCAGTGGCTGGAGGCGTCGGCCGAGCTCGCCGAGCTGCTCCAACCGCCGGTCGACCTCGACGACGTGCTTCCCCAGATCGTCTCCACCGCGCGCCAGGTCGCCCATGCGCGAGCGGTGGCGCTCTGGTCCTCGCTCGGTCCGGACCACGACACGCTCAGCGTCGCGCCGGACCTCGACGCCGACGACGCCCGGGTGGCAGCCCTCCTCACCGAGGCGCGCGCCGGGTTCGATCCGGGCAGCGGCGCGGCCGTGCTGACGGCCTCCGCGCACGGCGCGGACGGCGTACCCCTCGTCGTCGTGCCGCTGCGGTCGCACCTCGCGCCCGTCACGGCCCTGGTCGCCGTCACCCAGCCCGGATCCGGCCTCCTCGACGTCGAGGAGCGCGAGCTCTTCGCCGGGTTCGCCGACCAGCTGGCGCTCTCCCTGGACCGCACCCAGGCGCTGGCCGACCGTGAGGAGCTGGCGCTGATCTCGGACCGCGAGCGGATCGCCCGCGACCTGCACGACATCGTGATCCAGCGACTCTTCGCCACGGGCCTGCAGCTGCAGGGCGTCGCGGCGATGAGCGGCGGCAGCGCCATCGCGGAGCGGTTGGACAGGTCCGTGGCCGACCTCGACGACACGATCAAGGCGATCCGGGGCACGATCTTCGAGCTCCAGGACCGCCGCGGCGACTCCCTGCGCGCGGCGATCCGCAAGCTCGTCAAGGAGTACGTCCCGGTGCTGGGCTTCACGCCGGTCGTGCGCACCTCCGGGCCGGTGGACACCGCCGTCCCGCCCGCGCTGGGCGCCCAGCTGCTGGCCGTGCTCCGGGAGGCGGTCTCCAACGTCGCCCGCCACGCGCTCGCCGACGGTGCCGAGGTCGACGTCGGCGTGGTCGGTGAGCGCCTCGAGCTGCGGGTGGCCGACGACGGCGTCGGACTCCCGGCAGAGGTCCTGGAGAGCGGCCTGCGCAACGCGCGCCGGCGCGCCGACGACCTCGGCGGGACGCTCGAGGTCTCCCGGGTCGGCGAGCGCGGCACCGTGCTCGTGTGGCGGGTCCCCCTGAGCTGACCCCGCACGTCAGAGGACCCGGCGCCGGGGGAGGCGCCGGGTCCGGTGAGGGCCTGGTGTCAGCGCAGGACGGGGTACTTCTTGACCAGTCCGGTGCGGTTCCACCAGTGACCCAGCCCCCACGTGGTGCCGGCCGCGCCGAGGGCGAGGACGACCATCACGATCACGCCGATGAGGTGGTCATCGACGACCGGGTTGTTCTCCAGCGGGAGGACGGCGAGGTACATGAAGGCGTACATCAGGGCGCCCGCCGCGGTGCCGATGCGCATCCCGACCCCGAGCAGGAGGGTCACACCGATGCCGAGGAGGCCGATCATGAACAGCCAGTCGGCCCATGCCTGCCCGGCCATGTTGGTCCACATGTCCTTGAACGGGTTGTCGGCGGGGACCCCGAAGGTGAGGAATCCCTCGGTCGGGCTGCCTCCGTTGAGCCAGGCGGCGTCCTGGGCCATGAAGTCGACGCCCGTGCGGGAGCCGTCCTCGGCGTACTGGGCGCCGGTGCCGAAGCCCAGGGCGAACGTCTTGTCGAGGAAAGCCCACAGGAAGGTGAATCCGAAGGCGATCCGCAGGGTGGCGAGGGCGCGAGCGAGACCGACGTTGTGGACTTCCTCGGTCTCCGAGGTGGTGACGCCCTCGGTGCTGATGTGGTGCTGGCGGTGGATGACGTTCATCGTCATCTCCTCCTCGGGTGGTGGGGTTTACCGGGTCACCACCAGAGTCCCGCGACCACGCTCTGGGCAGCAGGGCCGCCGGTCACCGGCCCCGCGGGACCAAGGTCCCGAGCGCTGAAGGACCTCTCAGCGAGGGGCTGGGCCGAGGAGCTTGGAGGCCAGCACGGCGGCCTGCGTCCGTCGCTCGAGACCGAGCTTGGCGAGGATGCTCGAGACGTAGTTCTTCACCGTCTTCTCGGCGAGGAACATCTGCTCGGCGATCTGCCGGTTGGTCAGGCCCTCGGCGATGTGGCCCAGCAGGATCCGCTCCTGGTCGGTGAGTGCGGCCAGCTCGTCGGGCGTCTCGGGGCCGTTGCGGATCCGCTCGAGCACGGTCGCGGTCATGGCCGGGTCGATGAGGGACCGGCCGGACGCGACGTGGCGCACCGCGGTCACCAGGTCGGAGCTGCGGATCTCCTTGAGGACGTAGCCCGACGCACCGGCCATGATCGCGGCGAACAGCGCCTCGTCGTCGTCGTACGACGTCAGGATGAGGGCGTTGATCGTCGGGTCGATGGCCCGGACGGCGCGGCAGACCTCGATCCCCGAGCCGTCCGGCAGCCGCGCGTCGAGCACGGCGACGTCGGGGCGCAGGGCGGGGATGCGGGCGGTGGCCTCGGTCGCCGTCGCGGACTGACCCACGACGACGATGTCCTCCTGCTGCTCGAGCAGGAACTTCAGGCCCTCACGCACGACGTCGTGGTCGTCGAGGAGGTACACGCGGATCGGGTCGGCCATGGAGGACATTCCACCAGACACGCGCCGTCCGGCGCCGCAACCCGCAGCGATCAGCCCAGGTCGAGGTACATCACGTGCAGGCCGACCCGGCCGTGCCGCGTGCTCTCGAAGGCGCCGGGCACGGTGCCGACGATCGAGAAGCCGAGGTCCTGCCACAGCCGGACCGCGGCGGTGTTGGTCTCGACGACGGCGTTGAACTGGACGCCGGCGAACCCCTGCTCGCGGTGCCAGGCCACCATGTCCTCGGCCAGGCGCCGGCCGACGCCGCGACCGCGCGCGCCCGCGTCGACCATGAACGACGCGGTGCCGACGTGGGCGCCACGGCCCGGCCGGTTGGGCCCCATCTTCGCGGACCCGAGGACCCGGCCGTCCTCCTCGAGGACGGTCACCCGGCTGCCGTCGAACCACCAGCCGCGGGCCTGCTCCGACGTCGCGCCCAGCGGGTAGGCGTAGGTCTCGCCCGCCTCGACGATGTCGCGCCAGAAGGGCCAGATCGCCGGCCAGTCAGCCTCGGTCGCCGCCCTGATGCCCACCTCGTGCTCCCTTCGTCCGACCGGTCTGGAGCAGTCTCCCGACCTCTCGCCGACAGGCGCACACTGGGGGTGACCAGCAGAGAGGGAGGCACCCATGTCGCTCACGCACAGCACGGTCGCGATGATGTTGCCGGTCTCCGACGTCGACCGCGCCCGCACGTTCTACACCGAGTCCCTGGGGCTCGACTACACCGGCACCGACCAGGAGGGCAGCGCGATCTACGCCCTGGACGGCGGCCCCACGCTCGTCCTGCTCCCCCGCCCCGGCAGCCGTCCGTCGGAGAGCACCGCGATGAGCTTCGAGGTCGACGACCTCACCGCCGAGATCAGCGACCTCGAGCAGCGCGGCGTCGTCTTCGAGGACTACGACCTGCCGGACCTGAAGACCGTCGACCACGTGGCAGTGATGGGCGCGGAGAAGGCGGCGTGGTTCAAGGACCCCGACGGCAACGTGCTCTGCCTGCACCAGGAAGGCTAGACGTCGGTCGCGCCGTCGATCGACTGACGGATCAGGTCGGCGTGGCCGGCGTGACGCGCGTACTCCTCGACCATGTGGACCAGCACCCAGCGCACGGTGGCGGTCTCGCCCTTCTCGGGCGGTCGAGGTCGCGCCACGGGCCGGCCCGGGTCCGGGTCCTGGGCCAGGGCTGCGTCGAGGCACGCGTCGGACCGCTCGATCGCAGCGGCGAGCAGGGCGTCGAGCTCGGCATGGGACCGGCCGACGGCGCAGTGCCAGTCCCAGTCGGGGACGTCGGCCCACGGTGCGGTGTCCCACGGAGGAGCGGGTTCGCGGGCCGCGAGGTGGTAGGAGAACCAGTAGTCCTCGACGAAGGCGAGGTGCGCGAGCATCCCGCCCAGCGTGAGGTCGCTCGGCGGGAGCGACTGGTCGAGCTGCTCGTCGCTCAGCCCGCTCGCCTGCAACCGGATGGTCGCGCGGTAGTGGTCGAGGAACGAGCGGAGCATCCCGACCTCGTCGTTGCTGTAGGTCGTCGGTGGCCGGTCGATCGTCATGTCGCGGGACCGTATCGACGACGACCGGGTCGGGCCACTGGTTTGCGCGACTGTTGTCCGACTTGTGTTGCGGTGTAATCATGTAATACATGAAGACAGATGAGAGCCGTCGCGGTCGCCGCGGCGGGTGGCAGGTCGCCGACCTGCCGGACGCGAGCGATGCGTCCGAGTGGTTCCACGGGCGGCTGCCCGAGGCATGGTTCAGCGCGGTCGACGTCACCGTCGACCGCGAGGAGATCCTGGTGGTGGGCACGCTCACCGCCGACGACGTCAGCGGCGCCGAGGCCGAGGGCCGCATCGGCCGGTTCCGCTCCGAGACCAGGGACGCGCGCATCGAGATCGCGCTCGAGGCCCAGGCCCGCTACGAGCGCAAGGTGTCGTGGGGGGTGCGGCTCGGCGACACCGAGGCGCTGTTCACCCACGTCGCCGCGCCGGTGATGACCCGGCTGCGCCAGCCCGAGCGCCGGGTGCTCGACACCCTCGTCGACGCCGGGGTCGCCCGGTCGCGCTCCGACGCGCTGGCCTGGTCGGTCCGGCTGGTGGGCGAGCACGCCGACGAGTGGCTCGGCCAGCTGCGCGAGGCCATGGCAGAGGTCGACAAGCTCCGCGGCGAGGGGCCGTCGCTCTGAGACGGCCCTGACCGTCAGACGGACCGAACGACCCGGCTGGCGTAGGTCCCACGCCCAGCGGGCGGCGTACAGCATGCGTTCGGTCCGTCCGACCGTCTACGGTCGGTCCGTGCTCACCACCCCGTGCCCCTGCGGCACCGGCGAGACGTACGACGCCTGCTGCGGACCGCTTCTCGCCAACGTCGCCCAGGCGACCTCGCCCGAGCAGCTGATGCGGTCGCGCTACACCGCCTTCGTCACCGGCGACGCCGACCATCTCTTCCGCACCTGGCACCCGCGCACCCGGCCCGACGACGTGCGACCGGACCCCGCCACCCGGTGGACCGGGCTCCGGGTCATCGCAGCGGAGGGCGACACCGTCGAGTTCGTCGCCCGGTGGGAGAGGAGCTCCGAGGGCGGCGAGCTGCACGAGGTGAGCAGGTTCGAGCAGCGCGCCGGCCGGTGGTGCTACGTCGACGGGGTGGTGGACGTCAGCGGCTGACGTCGACCCACCGCTCCCCCACCGGGACCGCGTGCGCGCGACCGCCGGTCGCCGCGGCGACGAGGCCGTCGAGCTGCGGCACCTCGTCGGGTGCGGCAGCCAGCAGCAGCCGCACGCGCGCGTCGTGCGCCATGTCCAGCACGACGACGCCACGTGAGCGCAGCTCCCCCTCCACCCGACCCGCGTCGGCGTGGTCGAGCTCGAGGGCCAGCTCGACGAGCAGCGAGCGGCGCAGGGTCCCGGCCTCCGCCACGGCTCTGCGCACCGCGTCTCCGTAGGCGCGCACCAGGCCACCGGCCCCGAGCAGGGTGCCGCCGAACCAGCGGGTGACCACGGCGGCGACGTCGCTCAGCCCGGCGCCGCGCAGGACGTCGAGCATGGGCGCTCCCGCGGTCCCCGCCGGTTCGCCGTCGTCGGACGAGCGCTGGACCGCGCCGTCCGGACCCAGCACGAACGCCGAGCAGTGGTGCCGGGCGTCCCAGTGCTCCCGGCGCAGCGCAGCGACGAGGGCGCGGGCGTCGTCCTCGGTCTCGACGCGACGAAGAGTGCAGAGGAAGCGGGAGCCGCGGTCCTCGACGTCGGCGGTCGCGTCGCGGGCGACGGTGAGGTACGACGTCACGCCGGCCGCTGCGACGCCTCGTCGTGGGTGCCTGACGGCTCAGGGGGCTCCTCTGCCGCGCGCTCCGCCGGGCCGGGATCCCAGCGGACCACCACCTCCTCGAAGCCCTTGTGCCGCTGCATCCGGGCGTAGGAGGCATAGGCGCGGCGGTCGGCCTCGGTCAGCACGACGTTGTCGGTGAACGGCGTGAGGAGGGCGCGCGGCCAGAGGCGACGAGCCAGCACGACGTTGATCTCGGTGGCCAGGACCGCCATCACTGCACCGATCCACAGGAACCCGACGAGGCCGAGGACCAGGCCGAAGACCTTGGTCATCGACGAGGTGTTGACCAGCACGCGGTCGACGTACCACGCACCGCCCAGCTGGAGCACCTGCCACATCACGGCCAGCGTGTAGCCACCCGGCGCCGCCCGCCAGAAGGAGTGCTGGTCGGTCGCGGCGAAGCGGAAGAGGAGCGTCAGGAAGGTGCCCACCACCAGCACCGTGAGGACCGGCAGCAGGGCCTTGAGACCGTCGCCGATCAGCTCCGTGAACACGTCGGTGGTGCTGGCGACCGTCGAGACGATGGTGACCGCGAGGAGCGACAGCCCCGCGGTCAGGAGGAGCAGGAGGGTCTTCAACCGCGCGTAGAACGGGTTGGGACGGCTGTTGCGGGGCACGGACCAGGCCACGTGCTGGGTGTTCTGCAGCGCCTGCCCCAGCCCCATCGCTCCGTAGAGGGCGGCAAGGGCACCGATCACGACACCGGTCACGGAGCCCTGCAGGCCTTGGGGACGTCCGAGCTCGTCGCCGATGATGGGGAACTGGGCGAGGGCGGAGTCGAGGATCTGCTCCTGCCACTCGGGCTCCCCCCGCAGGACGAGGCCGAGGATCGACGTGCCGAGCAGCATCAGCGGGAAGATCGCGATGAACGCGTAGTAGGTGAGCGCGGCCGCGAGGTAGGGGCCCTGGTCGTCGAAGTACTTGTAGACGACGGCGATCGGGAAGCCGAGCACGGGGTGGCGCCGCTGGAACCCGTCGACTGCCGAGACCGCTCCCACGAGGTGGAGGCTACCGTCACCACCAGCCGAGGAGCCCGCCGCCGAGCCGTACGACGAACCCGGCGACCACGACGAGGAAGAAGGCGCGCACGAAGCGGGCACCGCGCGCGACGGCGAGCCGGGCGCCGACGTAGCCGCCCGTCACGTTGGCCGCGGCCATCACCAGGGCGAGGTCCCAGATGACGGCACCCTGCGGGACGAAGACGGCGAGCGCCGCCAGGTTGGTCGCCCAGTTGGCGAGCTTGGCCTTGGCGGAGGCCTCGAGGAAGTTGTAGCCGAGCAGCCCCACGAGGGCGAAGACGAAGAACGACCCCGTGCCCGGCCCGATCGCACCGTCGTAGAAGCCGATCGTCAGGCCGGTGAGCATCACGGCGGTGATGTGCCGGCCGCCCTGGAACCGCAGGTTGGTGAGCTCGCCGACGCTCGGCTTGAACCACACGTAGGCGCCGACGACCACCAGCACGACCAGGATGATCGGGTCGAAGGCGCTCCGCGGCAGCAGCGAGGCGACGAGGGCACCGCCGGCCGACCCGAGCCCAGCAGCGACCATCAGCGGCAGGAACGTGCGGGGGTCGGGGCGGATGCGCCGGACGTACGTCGCCGCGCTGATCGAGGTGCCGCAGAACGACGCGAGCTTGTTGGTCGCCGCGATCTGCACCACGGACGCGCCCGGCAGGCCGAGGAGCAGGGCCGGCAGCTGGATCAGGCCGCCGCCACCGACCACCGCGTCGACGAAGCCCGCGGCGAGCGCGGCCAGCACCAGGAAGAGGATGACCTCGACGGAGAGGTCACCCATGTCGGGCCCCCACGTCAGCTGGAGGTCGTGTCTCGGCCGTACTCCTGCACCACGACCGCGTCGTAGTCCTCGGGCATCGTGGCGCTGAGGCCGGGGCAGAGGAGCTGCTGCGACTGGTCGGGGAGCATCTTCCCGGCCGAGCAGTTGACCGTCGCCACCTCGGAGCCGTCGGCAGAGAACACCATCTCGAACAGGGCCGCCCGCTCCTCGTCCGAGGTGTTCTTGATGGTGCCCGTCACCTCCGGGGTGACGACCTCCTCCATGCTGACCGAGCGCTCGATGGCCTTGAGCTCCCACCCGTCCTCGACGGCGAAGCCGTTCCAGGTGAAGGCCTCGCCCACCTCGACCTCGACCGGGTCGGTGCTGAGGCTGCCGCTGGCACCGTCGTCGTCGCTGCAGGCGCCGAGCGCACCGAGGCAGGCGAGGACGACCAGTGCGGTCGCGGGCCGCCTCACGTCGGGCAGCCTCACGAGGTGGCCACGAAGGTGAGCAGGTCCTGCCGGGTCAGCACGCCGATGGGCTTGCCGTCCTCGTGGACCAGCACCGCGTCGGCGTGCTCGAGGAGCTTCACGGCGTCGGCCGCGGCCTCCGTCGAGCCGATGGTCGGCAGTGCGTCGGACATGTGGTCCTCGACCTGGTCGGTCAGCTTGGCGTGGCCGGCGAAGAGGGCGTCGAGCAGGGTGCGCTCCGACACCGACCCGGCGACCTCGGCGGCCACGATCGGCGGCTCGGCGCGGACGACCGGCATCTGGCTGACGCCGTACTCCTGCAGGATGTGGACGGCCTCGGCGATCGTCTCGCCCGGGTGCGTGTGCACCAGGTCGGGCAGCTGGCCCGACTTGCCGCGCAGGACTTCGCCGACGGTGCGGTGGTCGGCCTGCGCGCCGGTGGCGAAGCCGTACTGGGCGAGCCAGTCGTCGTTGAAGACCTTGGTCAGGTAGCCGCGACCGGAATCGGGCAGCAGGACGACGATGACCGCATCCGTACGCCCCTCGGCGGCGAGCTCATGGGCGACCTGGCGGGCGGCAAAGGCTGCCATGCCGGCGGAGCCGCCGACCAGCATCGCCTCCTCGCGGGCGAGACGGCGGGTGAAGGCGAAGGAGTCGGCGTCGGAGACCTCGATGACCCGGTCGGCCACGCCCCGGTCGTAGGTCTCGGGCCAGAAGTCCTCACCGACGCCCTCGACGAGGTAGGGCCGACCGGTGCCGCCGGAGTAGACCGAACCGGCCGGGTCGGCGCCGATGACCTGGATGTCCGGGTTCTGCTCCTTGAGGTAGCGCCCGACGCCGCTGATCGTGCCGCCGGTGCCCATGCCGGTGACGAAGTGGGTGATCTTGCCCTCTGTCTGCTCCCAGATCTCCGGGCCGGTGGTCTCGTAGTGGGAGCGCGGGTTGTGCGGGTTGGAGTACTGGTCGGGCTTCCACGCGCCGGGCTGCGAGGCGAGCCGGTCGCTGACGTTGTAGTAGGAGTCGGGGTGCTCCGGCGCGACGGCGGTCGGGCAGACCACGACCTCGGCGCCGTAGGCCTTGAGCACGTTGCGCTTGTCCTCGCTGACCTTGTCGGGGCACACGAAGATGCACTTGTAGCCCTTCTGCTGGGCCACCATCGCGAGGCCGACGCCGGTGTTGCCGGAGGTCGGCTCGACGATCGTGCCGCCCGGCTGGAGCTCGCCCGAGGCCTCGGCGGCCTCGATCATCCGCGACGCGATGCGGTCCTTCACCGACCCGCCGGGGTTGAGGTACTCCACCTTCGCCAGGACCAGAGGGCCGTCGGCGCCGCCCCCCGCATCTCCGCCGGGGAGGTCGAGGGTCCGGCTGAGCCGGACGAGCGGGGTGTTGCCGATCAGGTCGAGGAGCGAGTTCACGTACTGCACCCGGCCAATCTAGCTGTCTACTCGTCCGTAGCCGTCACTGCCGGTTGCGTAGCATCGGGGCCGTGGGGGCAACTGGAGCAGCACGCAAGCTGGCATCGGCCGCGGCCCTGGGCGGCGGCGGGCTCTCCGTGCTCGGCGCCGGGCTCTACGGCGTCCTGGTGGCCGAGGCGAAGATCGCGCGGCGGCTGATCGGCAACGCGACCGACGTACCCCCGCAGGCGACGGGCTGGTACGGCCGCGGCCGGCCGGGACCGGCGATCCGCATCGCCCTGCTCGGCGACTCCGGGGCGGCCGGCTACGGCGTGCACCGCGTCGAGGACACCACCGGCGCCCACCTCGCCACCGGGGTCGCGGCCCAGGCCGACCGCCGGGTGCACCTGCGCTCCTTCGCCCAGGTCGGCGCCCAGTCCAGCGCACTGGCCGACCAGGTCGACGCGGCGCTGGCCACCCACCCCGACCTCGCGGTCGTGATCATCGGCGCCAACGACGTCACCCACACCGTGCTGCCCTCGGCGTCGGTCCGTCACCTCGCCGAGGGCGTACGACGCCTGCGCGAGGCGGGCGTGCAGGTCGTGGTCGGCACGTGTCCCGACCTCGGCACCGTCCGGCCCATCCCGCAGCCGCTGAAGAAGGTGGCGCGCGAGTGGTCGCGCCGCCTCGCCGCCGCCCAGACCATCACCGTCGTCGAGAACGGCGGCCGGTCGGTCTCCCTCGGCGGCATCCTCGGCCCCGAGTTCGACGCCGCCCCGACCGTGCTGTTCGGCCCGGACCGCTTCCACCCCTCGGCCGACGGCTACAAGCAGCTCGCGTCGGTGCTCGTCCCCTCCTGCCTCGCCGCACTGGACCTGCTGCCCGACGACGAGGCGCTGCCCGAGCCGCGCCGGCGGGAGGGCATCCTCCCGGTCGCGGCCGCGGCCGTGCGCGCCGCCCGTACGCCCGGCACCGAGGTCGACGGCACCGAGGTGGGCGGCACCCAGCGCGGCCTCCGCGGCCGCTGGGTCGAGCTGCGCCACCGCCGACGCCGGCCGGCCACCGAGGCCGAGTCCCCGGTCGCGGACGAGGCTGCGGTGGAGGACGCACCGGCCGACTCCTTCCCCGCGGGCGGTGCCTGAGCGACATTCCCGGCGGGCGGGATGTAGGTGGACCACCGCTCCCCGGCACATGCAGCCGGCCCGCCCGAGCTGAGCTCGAGCGGGCCGGCGGAGTGGTTCAGTCCCTGTGGTGAATCAGGGGCCGTGCTGCATCAGTCGCCCCGCAGGATCGCGAGGATCCGGAGCAGATTGGTGTAGATCCAGACCAGGCTGACGGTCAGGCCGAAGGCCGCGCGCCACGACTCGCGCTCCGGGAGCCCGGCGGCGATGCCGCGCTCGACGAAGTCGAAGTCCAGGATCAGCATCAGCACACCGAGACCCAGACCGATGAAGCTGGAGATCAGACCCATCGGGCCGTAGCCGTTGAAGCCGAAGCCGGAGCCGAACAGCGACAGCACGAAGTTGAGCAGCGAGACGGCGACGAAGCCGAACATCGCGGCGACGACCCACTTGCGGAACTTGGTGCCGACCTGGATGTTGAAGAACTTGTAGGCCGCGAGCGTGGCGCTGAAGGCCACGACCGTGCCGAGGACGGCGCCGCTCACCACGCC
>DATIAJ010000129.1:0-3987 GCA_035458105.1 Nocardioides sp.
GCCGTTCCTACAGCGTGGTCGTGGACGAGCAGGGGTTCCAGGGCCTGCTCGAGCAGTCGATGACCGCACCGGTGCTCCTCGCGTTCTACTCCCGGACCCGGATGCCCGAGAGCGGCCAGCTCGCCGACGACCTCGCGACCGTGGTGGAGGAGCACGAGGGCCGCTACCTGCTCGGCCTCGTCGACATCGACGCGGTCCCGCAGATCGCCCAGGCGATGCAGATCCCCTCGATCCCGCTGGTCGTCGCCGTGGTCGACGGACGCCCCATGCCGCTGTTGCAGGACCCGCTGCCCATCGACGAGCTGCGCACCGCCCTCACCCAGGTCGGCCAGCAGCTCACCGCCCAGGGCATCACGGGTCGCCACCAGCCCCGGGCAGGCGGCGCACCCGCGGCCGAGGGCGATGAGGAGGCCGTCGACCCGCGCTACGCGCCGGCCCAGGACGCGCTCGCCGCGGGAGACGTCGACGCCGCGGTCGCGGAGTACCAGAAGCTGGTGGACGCCAACCCGGCCGACGTGGAGGCAGCCGGCGGCCTCGCCATCGCCAAGGTCATGCAGCGCACGCAGGGTGTCGACCTCAACTCGGCGCGCGCCGCGGCGGCGGACGCCCCCGACGACGTCGACGCCCAGACCCTGGTCGCCGACCTCGACATGCTGGGCGGCCACGTCGAGGACGCGTTCACCCGACTGGTCAACCTGGTCGCGCGCACCACCGACAAGGACCGGGAGAAGGCCCGCGACCACCTCCTCGGCCTCTTCGCCGCGGTGGGCAACGACGACCCGCGCGTCCTCGCGGGCCGTCGCAACCTGGCCTCCGCCCTGTTCTGAACCAGCCGTGCTCTGAACCGGCCCCGATCTGGATCAGCGCTGCTCCAGGACCGAGCGCCCGGCCTCCAGCCGTGCGACCGGGACCCGGAAGGGCGAGCAGGACACGTAGTTGAGCCCGACGCGGTCGAAGAAGTGCACCGACCGGGGGTCGCCACCGTGCTCCCCGCACACGCCGACCTTGAGGTCGGCGTTGGTCTCGCGCCCCTTGGTCGTGCCCATCTCGACCATGCCGCCGACGCCGAGCTGGTCGAGCGACTCGAAGGGGGAGACGTCGAAGATGCCGTGCTCGAAGTAGCGGGAGAAGAAGGCGGACTCGACGTCGTCGCGCGAGAAGCCCCACGCCATCTGGGTGAGGTCGTTGGTACCGAAGGAGAAGAAGTCCGCGTCCTTGGCGATCCGGTCGGCGAGGAACGCGGCGCGCGGCAGCTCGATCATGGTGCCGACGGCGATGTCGAGCTTGATCCCGCGTGACTCCTGGACCTCCGCGACCACCCGGTCGATCTCGGCGCGGACGATCTGGAGCTCACGCACGCTGGCGACGAGCGGGACCATGATCTCCGGCAGCGGTGTGCCGTGTGCCTGCTTGCGGTCGGCGGCGGCCTCCGCGATCGCGCGGGCCTGCATGCGGAAGAGCCCCGGGATCTGGATGCCGAGGCGCACCCCCCGCAGGCCGAGCATCGGGTTCTGCTCGTGCAGCCGGCGCACGTGGGTCAGCAGTACCTTGGCGTGCTCAGCCTCCTCCCCGCGCTCCTCGGCGAGCGCCACCTCGACGCTGAGGTCGGTGAGGTCGGGCAGGAACTCGTGCAGCGGCGGGTCGAGCAGGCGGATGGTCACCGGGAGCCCGTCCATGGCCTCGAGGATCTCGGTGAAGTCCTGCCGCTGGAGGGGCAGCAGGTCGTCGAGAGCCGCCTCCTGCCCGGCCTCGTCCTCGGCGACGATGAGCTTCTCGACGAGCTCGCGCCGCTCGCCGAGGAACATGTGCTCCGTACGGCACAGCCCGATGCCCTGTGCGCCGAAGCGACGGGCCCGTGCGGCGTCCTCGGGGGTGTCGGCGTTCGTGCGCACGCGCAGGCGGCGTGCGCCGTCGGCGTGGGCCATGATCCGTGCGACCGCGTGGGCCAGGTCGTCGTCGAGCTTCTCGCCCTCGAAGTGGCGCACCACCACGGAGTCCGCGACGGGGACGGCGCCCGCGAACACCTCGCCGGTCGTGCCGTCGATGGAGATCACGTCGCCCTCGCGGACCGTCTCCCCACCGCGGACCCGGAACTCCTTGGCCTTGGCGTCGACGTCCAGCGACTCCGCCCCGCACACGCACGTACGTCCCATCCCGCGGGCGACCACCGCGGCGTGCGAGGTCTTGCCGCCGCGGCTGGTGAGGATCCCGCGGGCCGCCACCATGCCGCGCAGGTCGTCGGGATTGGTCTCCTTGCGGACCAGGATCACGTCCTCGCCCCGCTCGGCCCACTCCACGGCGGTGTCGGAGTCGAAGACCGCCTTGCCGACGGCGGCGCCGGGGGAGGCGTTCATGCCGGTGGCGAGCAGCGAGCGGTCGGAGGACTCGTCGAAGCTGGGGAACATCAGCTGCGCCAGCTGGTCGCCGGTGACGCGGAGGACAGCCTCGTCCATCTGGATCAGGCCCTCGTCGACCATGTGCACCGCGATGCGGAAGGCGGCCTCGGGGGTGCGCTTGCCCACGCGCGTCTGCAGCATCCAGAGCTTGCCGCGCTCGACGGTGAACTCGATGTCGCACATGTCGCGGTAGTGCCGCTCGAGCCGCGTCATGATGTGCAACAGCTCGTCGTGCGACGTCCGGTCGATCTCGGCCATGTCGGCCAGTGAGACGGTGTTGCGGATGCCGGCGACGACGTCCTCGCCCTGCGCGTTCTGGAGGTAGTCGCCGTACTCGCCCTGCGTGCCGCTGGCGGGGTCTCGGGTGAAGGCGACGCCGGAGCCGGAGTCCATGCCGAAGTTGCCGAAGACCATCGCCTGCACGTTGACGGCGGTGCCGAGGTCCTCGGGGATCCGCTCCTGTCGGCGGTAGAGGCGGGCACGGTCGGTGTTCCACGAGTCGAAGACCGCCCGGATCGCGAGGTCGAGCTGCTCGCGCGGGTCCTGCGGGAAGTCGCGTCCCGTCTGCTCCTTGATGATCCCCTTGAAGGTCTCGACCACGCCACGGAGGTCGTCGGCGTCGAGGTCGAGGTCGGACTCGGTGCCCCGCGCGTGCTTGGCCTTGTCGAGCGCCTCGGAGAACAGCTCGGAGTCGACGTGGAGCACCGTGCCGCCGAACATCTGCAGCAGCCGGCGGTAGGAGTCCTGGGCGAAGCGGTCGTCCTGGCTGCGAGCGGCGAGCCCGCCGACCGAGGTGTCGTTGAGCCCGACGTTGAGGACGGTCTCCATCATTCCCGGCATCGAGAACTTGGCGCCCGAGCGGACCGAGACCAGCAGCGGATCGTCGGCGTCGCCGAGCTTCTTGCTCATCGCCTCCTCGAGCGCTGCGAGGTGGTCGGTGACCTCCTCGGCGAGCCCGTCGGGCTCACCCCCCTCGGTCAGGTAGGCCCGGCACGTCTCGGTGGAGATCGTGAAGCCCGGCGGGACGGGCAGGCCGAGGTTGGTCATCTCAGCCAGGTTGGCGCCCTTGCCGCCCAGGAGGTCCTTCTGGTCCTTGCTGCCCTCTGCGAAGTCGTACACCCAGGTCATGAAGGCATCCTGCCTCAGCGACCGGACTCCGTATACGGCTGATCGCCCTCGACCGCGGCGCGCACCCTCCGGGAGGTGAAGTCGGCGGCCAGCTCCTCGACCTCCTCCAGCGTGCAGAAGCGCACGTCGCGGATCTCGCGCTCCTGCATCACGACCCCGGCGAGCACCTCGGGCCCGTGCGTGCCTCCATCGAAGACCAGGCAGACGGCGTCGTCCCAGCCGCCCCATGCGGGGAGCCAGTCGGTGAGCACGAGCGCGCCGGGCTCGATCGCGAGGCCGAGCTCTTCCTCGACCTCGCGCTGGACGGCCACGCGCGGCGACTCGCCCACCTCGACCACGCCGCCGGGCAGGTCCCAGTCGCGCTTGTAGGTCAGCTGGCACAGCAGCACCCGGCCCTCACGGTCGCGCACGAGCAACTGCGAGATCGCCCGCTTGCGGGGGAGGAAGGAGTTGAGGAGCGACC
>DATIAJ010000130.1:0-4038 GCA_035458105.1 Nocardioides sp.
AGCTCCTCGAGAAGGACGCCCGCAAGGCCATCGAGAAGGCCGTGTGGGGCATGCTCCCGAAGAACAAGCTCGGTCGCCAGATGCTGAAGAAGCTCAAGGTCTACGCCGGCCCCGACCACCCGCACGCGGCCCAGAAGGCCATCCCGTTCGAGATCTCGCAGATCTCCCAGTGACTGAGGACTCACAGATGACTGAGAACAGCTCCGCCACCGAGGTCGAGGAGACCTACGAGGCAGGCGCCGACGGCGTTTCCTACACCTCCGAGAGCGACGCCTCCGCCGACACCCCGGCCCGCCCGGCCACCATCGCGCCCGCCGGCGCCACCGGCCGCCGCAAGGAGGCCGTCGCCCGCGTCCGCATCGTCCCGGGCACCGGCGAGTGGACCATCAACGGTCGCTCGATGGACAGCTACTTCCCCAACAAGCTGCACCAGCAGATCGCCAACGAGCCGTTCGTCGAGCTGCAGCTCGAGGGCCGCTTCGACGTGATCGCCCGCATCCACGGTGGCGGCATCGCCGGCCAGGCCGGCGCCCTGCGCCTCGGTGTGGCCCGCGCGCTCAACGCCGTCGACGTCGAGGCCAACCGCCCGGCGCTCAAGAAGGCCGGTCTGCTCACCCGCGACGCCCGCGTCGTGGAGCGCAAGAAGGCCGGGCTCAAGAAGGCCCGCAAGGCCTCGCAGTTCAGCAAGCGCTGACCCAGCCTGCACCTCGAGGCCCGCACCGTCGTCGGACGGTGCGGGCCTCGCTGCATCTGCGCCCTCGTCCCGCAGTCCTCGGTTCGGTGCCGGGCGCCGCGGACCCGTAGGCTCCCGGGCCATGACGCGACTCTTCGGCACTGACGGGGTCCGGGGCCTGGCCAACGCCGACCTCACGGCGGAGCTGGCCCTCGACCTCTCGGTCTGCGCGGCACACGTCCTGGCCGACCGCGGCGAGTTCGAGGGGCACCGCCCCCTCGCCGTCGTGGGCCGCGACACCCGCATCTCCGGACAGTTCCTCGAGGCCGCCGTCGTCGCCGGCCTCGCCTCGGCCGGGGTGGACGTGCTGCTGCTCGGCGTGCTGCCGACCCCCGGCGTGGCCTACATGACCGACCGGCTCGGCGCCGACCTCGGCGTGATGCTCTCTGCCTCCCACAACCCCATGCCCGACAACGGCATCAAGTTCCTCGCCCGCGGCGGGCACAAGCTCGACGACGCGATCGAGATCGCCATCGAGCGCCGGATGGGGGAGCCGTGGGCGCGGCCCACCGGCGGTGCCATCGGCCGGGTCGACGTCTACGAGAGTGCCGTCGAGGAGTACGCCGCCCACCTCGAGAGCACGATCAGCCACCCGCTGGTGGGGCTCAAGGTCGTCCTCGACTGCGCGGAGGGCGCCGCGCACGCCGCAGGCCCGCGCGCGCTCGAGGACGCCGGCGCGACCGTGATCGCGATCCACGCCGAGCCCGACGGCCTCAACATCAACGACGACTGCGGCTCCACCCACCTCGGCGACCTGCAGAAGGCCGTCGTCGAGCACGGCGCCCACGCCGGCTTCGCGCTCGACGGTGACGCCGACCGCTGCCTCGCGGTCGACGCCGAGGGCAACGTCGTCGACGGCGACCAGATCCTCGCGATCCTGTCCCTCTCGCTGCTCGAGCAGGGACGGCTGGCCAAGGACACGGTCGTCGCGACCGTGATGAGCAACCTCGGCTTCGTCCACGCGATGCGTGCCGGCGGCGTCGGCGTACGCCAGACCAAGGTCGGCGACCGCTACGTCCTCGAGGCCATGAAGGTCTCCGGCTACAACCTCGGCGGCGAGCAGTCCGGCCACGTGATCCTCAGCGACCACGCCACCACCGGCGACGGGATCCTGACCACCCTGCACGTCATGGAGCGCATGGCCACCACCGGGCGGTCGCTGGCCGACCTCGCGTCGGTGGTGACCAGGCTCCCGCAGGTCCTCCTCAACGTCTCGGGCGTCGACAAGTCGCGCGCCGACGAGGACGCCGTGCTCGCCGCGGCCGTCGCCGAGGAGGAGGCCGTCCTGGGGGAGCGGGGTCGCATCCTGCTGCGTCCCTCGGGCACCGAGCCCATCGTGCGGGTGATGGTCGAGGCGCCCACCGAGGACGAGGCCGAGGGTGTCGCTGCGCGGCTGGCCGACGTCGTACGCCGCCAGCTGGCGCTCTAGGCGGCGGCGACCTGTTGTGACAGACGACCCACGGCCCGGCTTCGAGGAGCGGGAGGCTCGGCACCGCGGCTGGCTCTCACCCGGTGACGTCGTTTTCGGGGTGGGGATCGGGCTGGTGCTCGCCGTGGTGCTGGTCGCCCTGATGCCCGGCACCCGCGTTCACCTGCTGGGCGGAACCGACCAGAAGGAGACGACGGTCGTCGCCGTGAGCGAGGGCCCCCGCCCCGGGGAGGACGACCGCACCCTGACCACCTACGAGCTGCGCTGGTCCGAGGGCGACGACGTGCGGACCACGACGTTCCGTCGCTCGGGGCCCCCGCAACGTGAGGTCGGTGACACCTGGACGATGTGGGTCTCGCCGGACGGCTCGTCGGTGGAGACGAGCTCACCGCTCGCCACCTGGCTCTGGCTGGGGATCGGCCTGCCCGCCTTCGTCCTCGTGATCGGAGCGATCGTGCGTTGGCGGGGGCGCGTGATGGCGAGGTCGGCGGTCCGCGAGGCCGACCGCATCGAGGCAGCACGCCGACGTCGCGCCTCGCGCTCCTAGTCCCTGCGCAGGGCGCCGAGCCGGCGGGCGGCCTCGCGGGCCGCAGCAGCACGCTCGGGGACCGAGCAGGCGTACGCCCTCCCGGCCTCGTCCAGCGAGGCGATCTCCGCGTCGAGGACCGCGAGCTCGTCGGCCTCGCTCAGCACGCGGCGCTCGGCCTCGGCGGCCCCGACGCCGACGGGTGCGTCCTCCAGGGCGCCGGCGACGCTCCCGGTCGGCACCGCCTCGGCGTTCTCGAGCGCCGCGAGCGCGGTCCGCAGGGTCGACACGGTCTCGGCGTCCCGGGCGCGGCGGGCGTCGACCAGTGCCGCGCGCAACCGGGAGCGAAGGGGTGAGTCGGTCGTCATGCCGCCACCCTGTCCGAGCGTGCGGCCCCGCGCACCCCGATATCTGAGGACACCGTGTACGCCCACGGCCCGACCTGACCCTCACCACGTCCTCAGATATCGGTGTGCGCGTGCACCGGGGACGCGACTACGGTCGCCGCGTGGTCGACATCGAGCAGATCAACCCGCGCAACGAGGCGGCGCTGCGGGCGTGGTGGGAGGTCGGGCACGCCGCCACCGCCGACCGGCCAGGGACGCCGTGGCCGGTCTGGCAGCAGAGCCGCATCGCACTGGCGGCGGATAACCCCGAGCGCTCGACCACCCTCCTCGGTGCGATCGACGGGCGGGAGATGGTCGGCGCCGGCATGGCGATCCTCACCGCTCAGGACAACCTGCACCTCGCCGGCTCGGCGGTGTACGTCGACGCCGCCCGGCGCCGTGAGGGCATCGGGTCCGCGCTGCTCGCCGAGATCGAGGTCCTGGCGCGCGGGCACGGTCGCACCACCCTCACCGGCGAGGCGTACCTGCCGCCGGGCGGGACGGCGCCCGCGGAGGCGTTCGCCCACGCGCGGGGCTTCGAGGTGGCCAGCCGCGAGTCGATCAAGGAGCTCGCGGTCGCCGACTACCTCGACCGTCGCGAGTCACTCGCGGCTCGGGCGCCGATACCCGACGGCTACCGGATCATCACGTTCGACACCGTGTGCCCCGAGGTGCACGTCGCCTCGTTCGGGCGGCTGCTCGGCATGCTGTTCTCCGAGATCCCGCTGGGCGATCTCGACCTCCGGGCCTCGGAGTGGACGCCCGAGCGCATCCGCGAGGCCGAGCGGCTGCAGGTGTCGGTCGGCCGGCACGTGCACACCGCGATGGCGCTCGCCCCCGACGGGTCCGTGGCCGGCGTGAGCGACGTACGGGTCAACGACACCGACCAGGCGCACGCCCAGATCGGCATCACCATCGTCGACCCGGCCCACCGCGGCAAGCGGCTCGGGCTGGCGCTGAAGCT
>DATIAJ010000131.1:0-7630 GCA_035458105.1 Nocardioides sp.
GAGGTCCTTGAGGATGCGAACGTTGTGCCGCACGGCCGCGAGGTCGACGACGATCTCGGCGCGCGAGGGCACGGGATCGCTCATGCGAGCGATCATCCCAAACCTTGCAGCGTGTCGCGCACCAGCCGCGGGATCTGGACCGCGACGCGGCTCGCGGTCAGCGGTCCCCCTCCGGCCGCCTGAGTGGCGGCGGCCCCGTGCAGCCACGACCCGACGGACGCGGCGTCGTAGGGCGTGAGCCCCGCTGCCAGCAGGGCGCCGACCAGTCCGGCGAGCACGTCGCCGGCGCCGGCGGTGGCCAGCCACGGCACCCCGGTGGTGGTCACGCGCACCCGTCCGTCGGGGTCCGCGACGAGGGTGTGGTGGCCCTTGAGCAGCACCACGCAGCCGTAGCGGTCGGCCGCGGCGCGCGCGTGCGCGAGCGGCGAGGCCTCCACCTCCTCGCGCTCGACCCCCAGCATCGCGGCCAGCTCGCCGGCGTGCGGGGTCAGCACGCAACCGGGCACCGGGCCGTCCACGTGGCGCAGGGCGTCGGCGTCGGCGACCACCGGTACGCCGTCGGCGCGGGCCTCGGCCAGCATCGTGCCGGCGTCGTCACCACCGCCGGGACCGACGACCCAGGCCTGGACGCGGCCGTCGCCGACGACCTCGGGGTGCGCGCCGCGGACGGTGTCGGCGATCGCCTCCGGTCCGACGTAGCGCACCATCCCGACCAGACCCGTGTTGGCTCCGGCGACGGCGAGCAGCGCGGCGCCCGGGTAGGTGCCCGAGCCCGCGCGTACGCCGACGACACCGCGGGTGTACTTGTGGGCGACGACGTCGGGCCGCGGCAGCAGCTCCCGCACGTCGGCGGGCTGCAGCGCCTCGACGGCCGGGGCGCCGAGGTCGGCCTCGTCGAGGCCGAGGTCGACGAGGTGGACGGCACCGCTCGCGAGGCTGGCGGGGTCGACGAGGTGGGCGACCTTGTGGGTGCCGAAGGTGACCGTCAGGTCCGCGCGGACGTGCGGGCCGTCGAGGGTGCCGCCGTCGACGTCGACCCCGGACGGCACGTCGACCGCCACGACGGGCACCGCGGGGAAGCCCTCCAGCGCCGCGATCGCGTCGGGCCGCAGTCCCGGGCGACCGCCGATGCCGACGATGCCGTCGACCAGCACGTCGGGAGCGGGGTGCAGGACGTCGGGGTCGCGGGTCGCGCGTCCGCCGGCGGCCTCGAACGCGGCGAGCCCGGCAGCGTGCACGCGGTCGGCGAGCAGGAGGGCCTCGACCGCCGCGCCGCGCCCGGCGAGCCGAGCCCCGGCCCACAGTGCGTCTCCACCGTTGTCACCCGGTCCGACGAGCAGCAGGACCCGACGGCCGTAGCCGCCGCCGAGCAGGTCGAGGACGGCGGCGGCCAGGCCTGCGGCGGCGCGCTGCATCAGCGCACCGTCGGGCAGGCGCGCCATCACGGCCGCCTCCGCCCGGCGTACGTCCTCGACGAGGTGCGCGCGCAGCATGGCCCAGGACTCCCCTCAGCTCTCCAGGACCACGACGGCCGAGGCGATGCCGGCGTCGTGGGACAGGGACACGTGGACGTGGGCGACCCCCAGCGCCTCCGCGCGGGCGGCCACCGTCCCGCGGATCTCGAACCGCGGGCGCCCGGTCTCCTCAGAGACGATCTCGGCGTCGTGCCACGCCATCCCGACGGGCGCCCCGAGCGCCTTGGCCATCGCCTCCTTCGCGGCGAAGCGCGCCGCCAGGGACGCCGGTGGGCGCGACGCCTCGTCGTCGGTGAACAGCCGCCCCCGCAGGGACGGGGTGCGCTCGAGGGACTGCACGAAGCGGTCGATGTCGACCACGTCGATGCCGACGCCGATGACCGGCATGTGCGTCGCCGGCCCTACTCGACCGTGACGGACTTGGCGAGGTTGCGCGGCTGGTCGACGTCGTGGCCGAGCTGGGTGGCCAGCTCGCACGCGAACAGCTGCAGCGGCACGACGGCGACGAGGGGCTGGAGCAGCACCGGCACCCGGGGCAGCGTGATCAGCTCGTCGGCGTACGGCTCGATCGTCGTGTCCCCCTCCTCGGCCAGGCAGAGGGTGCGCGCGCCGCGGGCCCGCACCTCCTGGATGCCGCTCAGCATCTTGTCGTGGAGCTGGTCGCGTCCGCGGGGCGGCACCACGCACAGGATCGGCAGCCCCTCCTCGACCAGGGCGATGGGCCCGTGCTTGAGCTCGCCGGCCGCGAAGCCCTCGGCGTGGAGGTAGGCGATCTCCTTGAGCTTCAGCGCGCCCTCGAGCGCCACCGGGTAGCCGGCATGACGGCCGAGGAAGAGCACCGACCGGTTGTCGACGTGGTCGCGCGCGAGGGCGTAGACCTCCTCCGCCTTGGCGAGCACGGTCTCGATGTGGCCGGGCATCTCCTCGAGCTGGTCCATGACCTCGGCGATCTCGTCGCCGTAGCGGGTGCCCTTGACCTGCGCGAGGTAGAGCGCGAGGAGGTAGCAGGCGACGAGCTGGGTCAGGAAGCCCTTCGTGGACGCCACGCCGATCTCGGGCCCGGCGTGCGTGTAGATCACCCCGTCGGACTCGCGCGGGATGGTCGAGCCGTTGGTGTTGCAGATGGCCAGCACCTTCGAGCGCTGCACCCGGGCGTGGCGGATCGCCTGCAGGGTGTCGGCGGTCTCGCCGGACTGGCTGATCGCCACGACGAGCGTCGAGGCGGTGAGGATGGGGTCGCGGTAGCGGAACTCGCTGGCGAGCTCGACCTCCACCGGGATGCGGCACCAGTGCTCGATGGCGTACTTGGCGACCATGCCGGCGTAGAACGACGTACCGGCCGCGATGATGATGATCTTGTCGATGTCGCGCAGGTCCTGGTCGGACAGCCGCATCTCGTCGAGCTGCAGCAGGCCGTCGGTGCCGCGGCGTCCGAGGAGCGAGTCGGCCACGGCCCGCGGCTGCTCGAAGATCTCCTTGCGCATGAACCAGTCGTGGCCGTCCTTCTCGGCGGCCGACAGGTCCCAGTCGACGTGGTAGCGCCGGCCCTCGGCGGGAGTGCCGTCGAAGCCGGAGACGCTGACGCCGTCGCGGGTGATCGTGACGACCTGGTCCTGGTCGAGCTCCATCGCCTCGCGGGTGTGCTCGATGAAGGCCGCGACGTCGGAGCCGAGGAAGTTCTCGCCCTCGCCGATGCCGACCACGAGCGGGCTGTTGCGACGGGCCGCCACGACGCGGTCGGGGTCCTGGGAGTCGACGGCGACGAGGGTGAAGGCGCCGTGGAGGCCGCGGCAGACCGCTTGCATGGCGACCGTCAGGTCGACGCCGGTCTCGAGCTGCTCCTCGAGCAGGTGGGCCGCCACCTCGGTGTCGGTGTCGGAGGCCATCTCGACGCCCTCGGACTCGAGCCGGGCGCGCAGCTCGGCGAAGTTCTCGATGATGCCGTTGTGCACCAGCGCCACCCGACGCTCACGTCCGAGGTGGGGGTGGGCGTTGCGGTCGGTCGGCGGGCCGTGGGTGGCCCAGCGGGTGTGGCCGATGCCGGTGGTGACCTGCGGAAGCGGGGAGTCGGCGATGGCCTTCTCGAGGTTGGCCAGCTTGCCGGCGCGCTTGTCGGACACGATCGAGCCGCCGTCGACGAGGGCGATCCCGGCGGAGTCGTAGCCCCGGTACTCCAGACGCCTGAGGCCCTCGATCACGACACCCTCAGCCGGCTTGGCACCTACGTACCCGACGATTCCACACATGGCCGGGGAGTCTATCGGCAGGCCGCTGCACCGCTGCGCCCCCGTGCGGTGCCACAATCGCACCCATGTCCGAGGTCGCACCGCCCTCCAACGGCGGCGAGACCTCCCCCTACGTCGAGCTCGAGCGGGCGGCGTGGGCGCAGCTCGCCGGCACGGCCGAGACGACGCTCACGCGCGACGAGGTCGCCCGGCTCGGCGGCCTCGGCGACCAGCTCGACCTGCGCGAGATCGAGCAGGTCTACCTCCCGCTCTCGCGCCTGCTGAGCCTCTACGTCGCGGCCAACTCCCGGCTCCACCGCGAGCAGGAGGAGTTCCTGCACCGCGTCACCCCACCGCGTACGCCGTTCGTGATCGGGCTCGCAGGATCGGTCGCGGTCGGCAAGTCGACCACCGCGCGCGTGCTGCAGCAGATGCTCGCCCACTGGCCCGAGCACCCCAACGTCGCCCTGGTGACGACCGACGGCTTCCTGCTCCCCAACGCCGAGCTCGAGCGCCGGGGCATCCTGCACCGCAAGGGCTTCCCGGAGTCCTACGACCGCCGTGCGCTGCTCAAGTTCGTCATCGACATCAAGTCGGGCCGCGACGAGGTCGAGGCACCCATCTACTCCCACCTCGTCTACGACGTCCTGCCCGACGAGAAGGTCGTGGTCAAGCGCCCGGACATCGTGATCATCGAGGGCCTCAACGTCCTGCAGCCCGCCCGCATGCGCGACGACGGCCGCACCGGCCTCGCGGTCAGCGACTTCTTCGACTTCTCCGTCTACGTCGACGCCGCGCTGACCGACATCAAGCGCTGGTACGTCGACCGCTTCCTCCGGTTGCGCGAGACCGCCTTCCGCGACCCGGCGTCGTACTTCCGCAAGTACGCCGCGCTCTCCCACGACGAGGCCGTCGACCAGGCCACCCGCATCTGGGACTCCATCAACGAGCCCAACCTCGTGCAGAACGTCGCCCCCACCCGCTCCCGCGCCAACCTGGTGCTGCGCAAGGACGCCGACCACTCCGTGCGCTACGTGCGCCTGCGCAAGCTCTGAGCCCTACCGCTTGCCGGGCTTGACGGTGATGCTCACCGACGCGGTCGACGTGGCGCCGAAGCTGTCGGTCACCCGCACGGTCACCGGTCTGGTCCCCTTGACCGTGAACGTGTGGCTCACCGTGACTCCCGTGGCGTCGTCCACCTGCCCGTCGTCGTCGAGGTCCCATGCGTAGGCCATCGGTGCGCCCTCGGGGTCGATCGAGCCGGCGGCGGAGAGCTGGACGGTCAGCGGTGCCTTGCCCGAGGTGGGGGTGGCCGTCACCCGCGCCCGCGGCAGACCGTTGAACCGTGCCGTGTGGACCTGGTCGGTCGACACCGTCGTGGTGCGGCTCGCCGCCGTCGCGCCGTCGCCCCAGCCGACGAGCTGGTAGGTGTGCTCACCCAGGACCTGCGGCGTGGGGACCGAGAACGTCTGGGTCGAGCCCTCGATGACGGTCTGCGGCTGGCCCTCCGCGACCGACGCGCCGCCGACGAAGACCTGCAACCCGTCGGGGACCGTGTCCACGGTCAGCGTGCGGGTGCGGGGCAGGATCTCGACGGTCGCGGTGTCGCTCAACCCTCCGGGGTCGGTGACCGTCAGCGTCACCGACAGCCGCGACGGGTAGTCGTGGTCGGGGGCGGAGAACGAGGCGGTGGCGCCTGAACGCGTCTCCAGCGGGTGGGTGTGGCAGTCGAAGGGTGGCGTGGCCGAGCAGTGCACGACCCCCAGGTCCCACCGGTACGCGAGGTCACCCCCGTCGGGGTCGGTGGCGCTGCCCTGGAGGGACACGGTGTCCCCGACCGCCCAGGTGGTCGCGGACGTGGGTGCGTCGATGCGCGCGGTCGGCGCCTCGTTGGCCTCGGCGCTCACCGCCACCTGAACGGTCTCGTCGTCGGTGCCGCCGTGGCCGTCGTCCACGCGCAACCGGACGGTGTAGGTGCCCGGCGCGGTGTAGGTGAAGGTGGCGGTGGAGGTGAAGGCGTCGTCGAGCTGCCCGTCCCCGTCGAGGTCCCAGGCGTACTGCAGCGGCGCGCCGTCAGGATCGACGGACGCGGTGGCGTCGAAGGCGACGGTCAGCGGCGCCTGGCCCGACGACGGGGTTGCCACGAAGGACGCCGTCGGCAGCTGGTTGCCGGTCCCGGTGGAGATGATGCGCCGGATGCGGCCGTTGATGTGGTCGAGGGAGAAGATGTCGCCCCCCGGACCGGCGTACAGCCCCACCGACGGCTCCTCCGTCGTGAACCGGTCCACCGTCGTCGGGTCGGGGACGCCCCCCGCGCCCGGGTACATCACCCAGATGCACGCGCGGGAGTAGTCGGTGAAGAACAGGGCCCCGTCGTACTTGCTGGGGTAGGTGCCGCCCGGGTAGATCGCGAGACCGCTGATCGCGCTGGAGTTGCCCTGAACCTCGGGACAGGCGTCCAGGGCCACGCCGTGGCGGTACTCGAAGAGGGGGGCCGTGACTGCGGAGCTGCCCTCGGCGTAGAGGGACTCGCACACCGGCAGGTTGGCGGCGTCGTAGGAGCCCATGCGTCCCGTGCCCTCGTAGCAGGGCCAGCCGTAGTTGCGCAGCGAGGACGCGTTGGGGACGTGGTTGATCTCCTCCCAGTTGTTCCACCCGACGTCGCCGACGTAGACGTGACCGCTGGGCGCGACGGTCGCGCGGAACGGGTTGCGGAACCCGTGGGCGAGCACCCGCCCCCCGCCCGGGTTGCCCGGCCAGGCGTTGCCCGTGTCGGGGTCGAGCCGCATCAGCGTGCCGTCGAAGCTCAGCGGGTCGCCACCCGTGCGGATGTCCTGGCTGCGCAGGGCGCCACCCTCCGACGGCGGGTCCTGGCACGGATTGACGGGTGTGGGGGTGCCGGCGAGGCTGCCGCCGAGCTGGCCGTGGTCGACGGTGTTGAAGGACGCGCCGTCGCCCGAGGTGACGTAGAGGGCGCCCTCCGGCCCGAACTCGACGGTCCCGACCGAGTGCGACGGGAACTGCTGGCAGAAGTTGCCGTCCAGGAGCACCTGGGTGGTCCCGGGGCGGTTGGCCGCGTCGACGGGGATGCGGACCAGCCGCCCGTCGGCCAGGCAGCCGTCGGTGGTGGCTCCCGGCGGCGTCGGACAGGTGTCGCCGTACCGGTAGCGGTCCCACGTGTAGAGGAGGTAGACGTACGGGCTCGCCGGGAAGTCGGGGTCGAGGGCCATCCCCAGCAGACCGCGGTCCCAGAAGGAGTGCACGTCGGCCCTGAGGTCGATCGCCGTCGTGGCAGTCGTGTCACTCATCGAGTCGAACACCTTCACCAGCCCTGACTTCTCGGCGACGAACACCCGGCCGTCCGGCGAGAACCGCACCACCGTGGGAAGGGTGAGACCGGAGAAGACCGTCTGCACGCCGAAGCCGGCGTCGACCTGCGGCGCCGCCTCCGCGGGTGTCGTGTCGTGGACGACCGCGGCCGGCACGGCCAGGAGCAGTGCGGCGAGCGACATCCAGATGACTCGTCTGAGGTCGGTGAGCATGGCACCCCCAGGTGGCTTCCGCGACGATCCGCGCTGCCTCTCAGTGTCGGCACGAAGGAGGCCGCACCGCATACCGCGAATCGGGTGTCTACTCGCGTGGTGGGGGCAGACTCCCGCGCGTCACAGCGACTTCTGCAGCTCCAGCAGCGTCTCGATGGTGCGGTAGCCCAGCGCCTCGTTGACGGCGTTCATCTGGGTGTTGACCTCGGCGTTGGAGGTGTCGACCGTGACCAGGTCGGGGTACGTCGCCACCGCGAGGTCGTGGGTCGCGAGCTTCAGCGCCAGCCCGAGCCGCTTGCCGCGGTGGGCCGGGTCGACGATGGTGATGCCGATCTGGGCGTGCGCCTGGTCGGTGTCGTTGACCCGTACGTCGCTCACGCCGGCCACG
>DATIAJ010000132.1:0-2341 GCA_035458105.1 Nocardioides sp.
GGCCAGCGGGCGATCCCGAGCCGGTCGGGCTTGACCGCCTGCCAGATGTCGATGAACGGGTGGCCGACGACCAGGACGTGCTTGCCGATGGGGGAGCGGGCGATGCCCTGCGCGATGCGCGCCTCCTTCGACCCGGCGACCAGGTGGTCGACCAGCACGCCGACGCGACGCTGGGGGCCCGGCTTGAAGTCGCGCAGGTGCTCGGCGAGGTCGTCGACGCCGCCGAGGTACTCGACCACCACGCCCTCGATCCGCAGGTCGTCGCCCCAGACCTTCTCGACGAGCTCGGCGTCGTGGCGGCCCTCGACGAAGATCCGGCTGGCGCGGGCCACGCGGGCCCGCGCGTTGGGTACCGCGACGGATCCCGACGCCGTACGGGTGGGAGCGGCGGGTGCGCCTGCCCGCACCGGGCGGGTGAGGATCACCGGCTTGCCCTCGAGCAGGAAGCCGGGACCGAGGGGGAAGGTGCGCCGCTTGCCGCGGCGATCCTCCAGGGTCAGCGTGTCGATGTCGCGGTCGACGGCGACGACCTCGCCGCACCAGTCGGTGGTGACCTCCTCGACGACCATCCCGAGCTCGGTCGGCACCTCGGTGGCGCGGCCGTTCCTCGGGACACGCCAGTCACCGGAGAGGACGTCGGTTCCGTAGCGATCCTGGGGCACCGGTCCACGTTAGGCGCCCGGCGCCCCGCGGGCCGGGTGGCACGCCGGTCGGTCGTCGCCAGTCGTGGTCAGTCGTCGGAGGACGTGTCCTGACCGGCGCCGCCGCCGGACTCGGTGTCCCCGGCCTGGTCGGGCGCCTGGCTCGCGCCGTCGTCGTTGCCCAGGTCCTCCTGGGTGGCGTCCATCTCGAGCTCCTCACGGCTCTTGGTGTCCTCGTCGTCGGGGTCGAGGGGCTCGGCCAGCGGGTTGTCCTCGCCGGGCTGAAGGTCCTCGGGCAGCTGGTCGTCGGAGATGCCGCCCAGAGTGGCGTCGTCGGGCGAGGCGGTGCCGCCGGAGTGGTCGGAGTCGGCGGGGCTGGTGCCGCTGCCCGCCTTCGGCGTGTCGGTCGACTCCGGGTTGTCGGTCTGGGTCTCGCTGTTCTCGGTCATGCCCCAGTCCTACTGGGCCGGTTGCACCGGGACCAGCCCCCGGGGGGTGTGGCCCGGGTCAGACGAGGGGCAGCCGCTTCTGGCTGCGGGGGAGGTGCTCGTAGCCCAGCCGGACCGCGCTCGCGAGCAGCTCCCGCTCCCACGGCCACTCGCCCGCCTCGAGGGCCTCGGACTGCGGCACGCCGCGCGAGGCCAGGTCGCGGATCGTCTCGGCGATGACGCCGAGCTCGACACGCTGGTCCTGCACGAATGCCTTGTCGACGATCTTGCCGTGACCGGGCACCACCACGGTCGCGTCGGTCATGAGGCCCAGGACGAGGTCGAGCGTCAACGGCCACTCGAGAGGCCAGGAGTCGTCCCCGATGAACGGCGGGTCGGACTCCTCGACGAGGTCGCCGCCCACCAGCACGTCGGCGTCCGGCACGCGTACGACGAGGTCGCCGGCCGTGTGCCCGCGCCCGGGGTGGATCAGCTCGACGGCGCGATCGCCGAGGTCGAGCTGGACGGCGGAGGAGAAGGTGCGCGTGGGCGGGTGGAGCGTGGTCGCGAGGATCTCGTCGCGGCGCGGGTGCTCCGTCTTCTGCTCGTACTGCGCGAAGGTCGCGCGGGCGGACGACTCCATGTGCTCCGCGGCCCAGTCCGTCGCGTGCATCGGCATCTCGCCGAACTGCTCGACCATCGTGGCGTTGCCGAAGTGGTGGTCCCAGTGCTCGTGGGTGTTGACCAGCCCGGTCAGCGGGCCCGCGCCCAGGCGGCGTACGTCGTCGGCGACCACGCGTGCCTCTGCGGCCGACCCGTGCGTGTCGACCATGAGCAGGCCGTCCGAGCCGCCGACCAGCGTGATGTTGACGTGCATCCAGTCGTAGTGCGCCACCCACACGCGTGGGGCGACCTCGGTGAAGCGAGGGGTGTCGTCGGGCATGCCCGCGAGCCTACGGAGTGCTAGTAGTGTTGGCACTCCGGGCGAACGAGTGCCAGAACCGACGTGCAGAGGAGGGGCTCGATGGTCGACGACCGCAAGCTCGACGTGCTGCGCGCGATCGTGGAGGACTACGTCGCGACCGAGGAGCCGGTCGGCTCCAAGGCGCTGGTCGAGCGGCACGGCCTCGGCGTCTCCCCGGCGACGGTCCGCAACGACATGGCGGCGCTGGAGGACGAGGGCTACATCCACCAGCCCCACACCAGCGCCGGTCGCGTGCCCACCGACAAGGGCTACCGGCTCTTCGTCGACAAGCTCACCACGCTCAAGCC
>DATIAJ010000133.1:0-15316 GCA_035458105.1 Nocardioides sp.
AGCAGCTCCAGCTCCTCGAGGGTGGTGGCGACGCGCTCGTCCTGTTCCTTCAGGAACTGGGTGAAGTCGTCGCCGGTCTTGAACTCGTCGATCCAGCCGTTGTCCTCGAGGGCCTGCTGCCACTCGGGGGTCTCGTGCATCTCCTCGAGCATCGCGATGAGCTCCTCGCGCCGCTCCTCGCTGATGCCGGGGGGTGCCCACACACCGCGCCAGTTGGTGAAGACCAGGTCGATCCCGGCCTCCGTGAGGGTCGGTGCCTCGCTGATGCCCTCACCCTCGAGCCGCTCCTCGCCGGACACGGCCAGCAGCCGCAGCTCGCCCGAGGACAGCTGGCCCGCGAACTCGCCGACGCCGGAGAAGCCGACGTCGATCTTGTCGCCGAGCAGCGCGCTGGTCAGTGGGCCGCCGCCGTCGTACGGCACGTAGCGCACGTCGCGCGGGTCGATGTCCACGGCGCTGGCGAGCTGCATCGGGAACAGGTGGTCGGGGCCGCCCGGGGAGGACCCCCCGCCGACGACGATGGCGGACGGGTCGTCCTGCCATGCCTGCACGAGGTCGTCGATCGTCTCGTACGGCGAGTCCGCGGGGACGAGGACGCCCTCCTGGTCCTCGATGAGCTGGGCGAGCGGGGTGGCGTCGTCCATCGCATAGGGCGCGCCGAACGAGTAGAGCGACCCGACGACGCCGAGTCCGGCCGTCATCAGGGTGCGCTCGTCGCCCTCTGCGTTCATCAGCCGTGTCATCGCGACCGAGCCGCCGGCGCCGATCACGTTGGTGACCTCGAAGGAGCCACCGGTGATGTCGCCGTTCTCCATGACCGCGACCGCCGCACGGCCGGTCTGGTCGTAGCCGCCACCGGGGCTGTTGGGGATGAGCATCGTCAGGTCCCGGCTCTCGTCGCCGCGGGTCACCCCGCAGCCCGTGGCCAGCACCAGCGCGCTGCCGAGCGCCACCATCGTGGCGATGGCCCGCGTCGTCCTTCGGCGCCTCATGTGCACTCCGATCTCTCGTGTCTGTCGACGGCCCACGCAGGTCCGTCTCCGACGATGGTGGAGACTGCCTGTGGTGCTCGTCACGCTTGGGAAAGCAATGGAGGTTGTGGAACTTGTGGTCACGCTCGCGGTGGTGGCCGGCAACGCTCGCCGGCCAGTTCCTGGTGCTGCAGCTGACGGTGCTGCTCGTCGTGGTCGCCGTGGCGAGCATCGTGTCGGTGCAGCAGAGCGACGCCGACTTCCGGGACACGCGGGGCTCCGAGATGCGCGACGCGGCGGAGCGCCTCGCCAACCACAAGTTCGTGCGGTTGTCCTTCCGGACGGGCACCGTCGCCGACAACCGCGGGGCCCTGGCCACGATCACCCAGCAGGTGCGCGACAGCGACCGGGCCAGCGGGGTCTACCTCGCCGCGCCGGACGGGACGGTCCTGGTCAGCAGCGACTTCGCGGGCCGCGGCGAGCGGCTCGACCTGCTCGGGAGCCCGGGGGAACGCCTGCGCCCCTGGACCGGTGACGTCGACGACTTCGGCACACCGTCGATCGCGGCGCAGGTGCCGATCATCAACCGCAAGCTCGAGCTCGTCGGCATCGCGATGGTGGCCGAGGAGTACCCCACGTGGTCCGAGCGAGCGCGCAGCGTGCTGCCGGACCTGCTCACGTTCGCGGGGCTGGGCCTGGCGCTCGGGGTGGCCGGCTCGTTGCTGCTCTCGCGCCTGATCCGACGGCGTACGCGCGGCCTCGAGCCCGCCGCCATCGCGGCGCTCGCCGACCAGCGCGAGGCGCTCCTGCACTCGATCCGCGAGGGCGTCGTCGCGGTCGCCGACGACGGCACCGTGACCGTGCTGAGCGACAGCGCGCGCGAGCTCATCGGGCTCGAGGGCGAGGTGGAGGGACGCCGCGTCGACGACCTCGAGCTCGACCCGGCCGTTCGTGACCTGCTTGCCGACGACACCGAGATCCGTGACCACGTCGTCGTCCTGGGGGAGCGGGTGCTCGTGGTGAACCGCAACCCCGTGGTCGAGGGAGGCCGCCGGGTGGCGTCGGTGACGACCCTGCGCGACCGCACCGAGCTGCTCGCGCTCCAGAGCGAGCTCAGCGCACGCGAGTCCATCACCAACACCCTGCGCGCCCAGACCCATGAGTTCCACAACCAGCTGCACACGATCTCCGGGCTCGTGCAGCTGGGGGAGTACGACGAGGTGTCGCGGCTCGTCGGCACCCTGAGTCGGCGCCGCCGCGACATCTCCGACGCCGTCACGGCCCACGTCGAGGACCCTGCCGTGGCCGCCCTCCTCATCGCCAAGACCAGCCTCGCCGCCGAGCGCGGCATCGACCTGGTCATGGCCGCCGACAGCGACCTGCCCCGCCTCGACCCGGAGGCGTCCACCGACGTCGGGACCGTGCTGGGCAACCTCGTCGACAACGCCGTCGACGCCTCCGTGTCGGTCGGCGGCGCGACCGTCGAGGTCGACCTGCGCCTCGACGGGGACGTCGTACGCCTCTCGGTCGCCGACACCGGACCCGGCGTGCGGCCCGAGATGGTCGGCGAGATCTTCCGCCGGGGCTGGAGCACGAAGGCCTCGCCAGCTGAGGGCCGGGGTGTCGGGCTGGCGCTGGTGCAGGTGGTCTGCGAGCGTCGGGGCGGCGCCGTCACCGTCCACCCCGTCCCGGACGGCTCCGGCGCGGTCTTCGAGGCGCAGCTGCCGGGGGTGGAAGTGGGAGTGGAGGCATGACCGGACCGTCCGGCGCGCTGGGCGTGCTCGTCGTCGACGACGACTTCATGGTCGCGCGCATCCACACCCAGTTCGTCGAGCGGACCGAGGGGTTCGAGGTGGTCGGGGTCGCCAGCAGCGGCCAGGCCGCCCTCGACGACACCGCCCGTCTGCGACCCGACCTGCTGCTGCTCGACGTCCATCTCCCCGACATGACCGGCATCGACGTGCTGCGACGGCTCCGGGCCGCCGGCGACGACGTGGGGGTGCTGATGGTCACCGCGGCCCGCGAGGCCGACACCGTCCGGGCCGCGGCGGCCGGGGGCGCGGTGCACTACCTCGTCAAGCCGTTCGACTACGAGGACCTGCAGGTGCGCCTCGAGTCCTTCCGCGCGGCCCAGCTGGCCCTCTCCGGCTCGGGCGCGCCCGGCCAGGACGACATCGACGCGGTGTTCGGGCCGGCTGGTACGGCCCCGGCGCCGGCGGTGAGCCTGCCCAAGGGGCTCAGCCCGGAGACCGCCGAGGCCGTGCGGTCCGCGCTCCACGAGGCGGGGGAGCTGTCGGCGGCCGAGTGCGCCGACCTCGTCGGCATCTCCCGTGTCTCCGCGCGCCGCTACCTCGAGCACTTCGTCGCCCGCGGCACCGTCGTCGTGCGCCTGCAGTACGGCGGGGCGGGGCGCCCCGAGCGCCGCTATCGCCCGGTCGGCTGAGTGGCACCCCTGCAGGGTCGAGGCGGTGTCCGATTTCCGCTGGTGCGATGCCGGGCAGGGTGACAGGCTCGACGCATGACACCGACCGGGCACCTCGACACCGAGGCCTGCTACCGCGCCGTCCGCAGCCGGGACCGTCGCTTCGACGGGGTCTTCTACACGGCGGTTCGCACGACCGGCATCTACTGCCGGCCCTCGTGCCCGGCGAGGACCCCGGCGGCCGGCAACGTCACGTTCCACCCGACCGCAGCGAGCGCGCACGCCGCGGGCTACCGCGCCTGCAAGCGCTGCCTGCCCGACGCGACGCCCGGCAGCCCGGAGTGGGACGTCGCGGCGGACGTCGCCGGGCGGGCGATGCGACTGATCGCCGACGGGCTCGTCGACCGCGAGGGCGTCGACGGGCTGGCCCGCCGGGTCGGCTACACCCCGCGCCACCTGGGCCGGCTGCTGACCCAGGAGCTCGGCGCCGGTCCGCTGGCGCTGGCCCGGGCCAGGCGCGCGCAGAGCGCGCGGGTGCTGATCGAGACCACCGACCTGCCGTTGACCGACGTCGCCTTCGCTGCCGGCTTCGCCAGCGTGCGGCAGTTCAACGAGACCCTGCGGGAGATCTACGCGTCATCGCCCACCGAGCTGCGCGGTCGTCGCAACGGCACGCGCCGTGCCGGCGCCATCACGATGCGGCTCCCCGTCCGCACCCCGTTCGCCGGCCGGCGGATGCTCGACTTCCTCGCCCACCACCTGGTGCCGGGTGTCGAGGTCGCCGGACCGGGCTGGTACGCCCGCACGCTCGACCTGCCCCACGGCAGCGGGACCGTCCGTCTCGAGCTGGTCGACCTGCCCGACACGTCCGGCGCCGCCGGCGGCGGGACCGGCTTCGTCACGGCCGAGTTCCGGCTGGCGGACCTGCGTGACACCGCGGCCGCGAGCGAGCGCGTACGTCGGTTGCTCGACGCCGACTGCGACCCGCGCGCCGTGGACGACCACCTCGGTGCAGACCCGGTCCTGGGCGAACTCGTGTGCGCCACGCCCGGTCTCCGGGTGCCGGGCCAGGTCGACGGTGACGAGACCGCGATCCGCACGGTCATCGGCCAGCAGGTCAGCGTCACCGGGGCACGCACGGTCGCCGGTCGGCTCGTCACCGCGCACGGGCGAGCCGTCGAGTCGGACGTGCCGGGACTGACCCACCTCTTCCCTGACGCCGCCTCGCTGGCGGCTGCAGACCCCGCCACCCTGCCCATGCCACGCGCGCGGGGCCGTGCGCTCGTGGGGCTGGCCGGGGCGCTCGCCGACGGGAGGGTGCTGCTCGACCGCGGCCCCGACCGCGACGACGTACGACGCGCGCTGCTCGAGCTTCCCGGCATCGGCCCGTGGACGGCCGACTACGTGGCGATGCGTGCCCTCGGCCACCCCGACGTGTTCCTGCCCACCGATCTCGCCGTGCGCCGGCTGCTCGCGGGCCTCGCGACGTCGGGGGGCGACCCGGACCCCGAGCGTTGGAGGCCGTGGCGGTCCTACGCGCTGATGCACCTCTGGAACACCCTGATGCCCGACACCCCCGCGCAGTCCCGCGCTGACGAGGAGAACTGACATGTGGACCCTGATGCCCTCACCGGTCGGCGACCTGCGCATCGTGGAGCGCGACGGCTCGATCGTGGCGATCGAGTTCTCGCCGTTCCGGCAGCCGGTCGACGGGCGCCCGCTCGGTGCCCGGTCCGACGACCACCCGGTGCTCGCCGAGGCCGTGCGGCAGCTGACGGCGTACTTCGAGGGCGACCTGACCGTCTTCGACCTGCCGCTGGCGCCCGTCGGCACCGAGTTCCAGCGTCGGGTGTGGACCCAGCTGGCGCTGATCGGCTACGGCGAGACCGCGTCCTACGGCGAGATCGCCGGCCGCCTGGGCATGACCAACGCCGCCTCCCGCGCCGTCGGCCTCGCCAACGGACGCAACCCGATCCCCATCGTGGTGCCGTGCCACCGCGTCATCGGCGCCAACGGCACGCTGACCGGCTATGCCGGCGGGCTCGAGCGCAAGCAGCAGCTGCTCGAGCTGGAGCAGGATGCGCTCTTCTGAGCTCAGCCTGACGCGGCACCGGCTCGGGAGGAGATGTAGATCGCCACCTGTCTTCTCAGGTCGGACTTCTCGGACTCGTCGAGCCAGCAGGCCTCGATGCCGTCGAGGGCGACGCGGACCATCTCGTCGAAGCCCCAGCCGAACGCCCTTGCCACCGCGGCGTACTCCTTGCCCAGGTCGAGGTCGCTCATCGCCGGGTCGTCGGTGTTGACGGTGGCGAGCAGCCCGGCCGCACGCATCTGCGGGAGGACGTGGTCCTCGAGGCGTTCGAAGCAATGGGCGATCACCACGTTGGAGGTGGGGCAGACCGTGATCGGGATCCGCTCGGCAGCCATGCGCGCGGTGAGCGTCGGGCTGTCGAGGACCGGCACACCGTGGTCCAACCGCTCGAGGCCGAGGGTGTCGAGGCAGTCCTCGACCTGCTGGGCCGAGGAGTTCTCGCCCTGGTGGCCCGTGAGCCGGAGGCCGGCCGCGCGGGCGACGTCGTAGGCCGGTTTGTAGGTCGTGGAGTCGACGCCGAGCTCGGTTGAGTCCATGCCGACGCCGATCACGCGCTCCGTGCCGCGCGCGCCTGCAGCGCGCAGCTCGACGAGCTCCTCCACGAGCTGGCGGCCGGCCGCCGGTCCGAACGCCCGGTCCATGTCGGCGATGAGGCGACAGCTCGTGCCGGTCTCGGCCTCGGCGGCCGTCAGGCCCGCGCCGAGACCGGCGACGATCGAGGCCAACGACTGGCCCTCGGCGAGGTGGCGAGCTGGCGTGAAGAAGCACTCCTGGTGCACGACCCCGTGCCGCGCACTGTCCGACACGGCCTCGTAGGCGAGTCGAGCCCAGTCGTCCGGGTCGGCGAGCGTCGACTGGACGAGCCAGAAGATCGTCAGGAACTCGTCGAGCGAGGAGTAGGAGTAGAGCTCCTGCGGGTCGCCGGTGGGCAGCGGCACCGCGTTCTTCCGCGCCAGCTCGACCACCGTGGCCGGACGCATGGTCCCCTCGAGGTGGCAGTGCAGGTCGACCTTCGGCAACGCCTCCAGTGCGTGGGCGAGCGCCTCCATGGAGGGATCGTCGCACCGGTCGAACCGGACGTCACGAGCAGGCGATGCGGTCTGGACCGTGAAGCGGTGCTTGCTCAGCGCGACCAGTGGGGATCGCGGCCTGAGCGGGCGAGCACCTGCTCGAAGGCCGACGCGCCTGCGTCGACCTCGACCGCCGGGCCGAACAGGCCGGGTGTGCCTCCCTCGTCGAAGCCGGCGACGAAGGCCATGCACGCCCGTGCTGTCGCGTCGTCGCAGTCGTAGGACTGATCGGTGGCGCGGGCAAGGTCCCAGCCGTGGAGCACGATCTCGTTGAGCGCGACGAGACCGCCCACCTGGCCGGGCAGGTCGACGCCGCCTGCACGGGTCATGCCCTCCCATGCCTCGGGGTTGCGCCAGGCCGCGGCCAGCGCCGGCATCCGTTCGGCCAGTGCCTCTCGCCATCCGGGCTCGACGTCCGGCCAGCCGTCGGCGTCCGGGTCGGTGTCGGTGAGGGGGCCGAGGTCCTTGTCCGCGGCGGCGCGGAACGCGAGCGTCAGCCCGGCGAGGTGCTGGACGAGCTGCCCGACGGTGCGCCCCTCGCACGGGGTGGGTCCGTCGAGCTGGTCGTCGGTGACGTTGGCGGCGACGGCGACGAGCCGCTCGCCGGCGGGTCCGAGGTCCACGAGGTCTGCCATGTGCCCACCCTGCCCCAGGTCACCGACACCCGGAGGGGCCGCCGCGCGCCGCGCGGGTGGCGGCAGATGACAGGCGTACGCCGTTCTGGAGTGCGATGTGCCGCCACCACCCGCAGGTCAGTCGCGAGGGTGGCGGCAGATGACGTCGGATCGTCGTCAGGTGTTGCGATGTGCCGCCACCCCGGGCGGTACGCCTACTCCGACGCGGCGCGGCGCAGCGACTCGGACAGCCGGTCGGCGGCGGCGAGCACGGCCGGTGCGTGCATCCGGCCGGGCTGGCGCGAGAGCCGCTCGAGCGGACCGGAGACCGACACCGCGGCGATGACCTTGCCGCCGGGGGAGCGGACGGGGGCCGAGACCGAGGCCACGCCCTGCTCGCGCTCGCCGACGGACTGCGACCAGCCGCGGCGGCGGATGCCGGACAGGGCGGTGGCGGAGAAGGCGGCGTTCTGCAGGCCACGGTGCATCCGCTCGGGGTCCTCCCAGGCGAGCAGTATCTGTGCGGCGGAGCCGGCGTTCATGGTGAGCTGGGAGCCGACCGGGATCGTGTCGCGCAGGCCGGACGGGCGCTCGGCCGCCGCGACGCACACGCGGTGCTCGCCCTGGCGGCGCCAGAGCTGGGCGGACTCACCGGTGATGTCGCGCAACCGGGCCAGCACCGGTCCGGCCGCTGCGAGCAGGCGGTCCTCGCCGGCGGCGGCCGACAGCTCGGCCAGGCGCGGTCCGAGCACGAACCGACCCTGCATGTCGCGTGCCACGAGGCGGTGGTGCTCGAGGGCGACGGCGAGGCGGTGGGCCGTGGGTCGGGCCAGCCCGGTGCCGGCCACGAGGCCGGCCAGGGTGGCCGGTCCGGCCTCCAGTGCTGCGAGCACGAGCGCGGCCTTGTCGAGTACGCCGACGCCAGATCCGTTGTCCATATGCCGATATTCTCATCTCAGAGAGTGGGATGCAAGATGTAGCGTCGTCCTGTCGCACGAGGCAATGGCTAAGGAGTTTGTGTCATGGGCAAGACCCTGTCCGAGAAGGTCTGGGACGAGCACGTCGTCCGGAGTGCCCCCGGGGAGCCCGACCTCCTCTTCATCGACCTCCACCTCCTCCACGAGGTGACCTCGCCGCAGGCCTTCGACGGCCTCCGCCTGGCGAACCGCACCGTGCGCCGACCCGACCTCACCCTCGCCACGGAGGACCACAACGTCCCCACCCTGGACTGGGACAAGCCGATCGCCGACCCGGTGAGCCGCACGCAGGTGGAGACGCTGCGCAAGAACTGCGCCGACTTCGGCGTCCGCCTGCACCCGCTCGGCGACGTCGAGCAGGGCATCGTCCACGTCGTCGGCCCGCAGCTGGGCCTCACCCAGCCCGGCATGACGATCGTCTGCGGCGACTCCCACACCTCCACGCACGGCGCGTTCGGCGCGATCGCGTTCGGCATCGGCACCTCCGAGGTCGAGCACGTGCTCGCGACGCAGACCCTGACCCAGGCGAAGCCGAAGACGATGGCCGTCACCGTCAACGGCAGCCTGCCCGAGGGCGTCACCGCGAAGGACCTCGTCCTCACGCTGATCACGCACACCGGCACGGGAGGCGGCCAGGGCTACATCGTCGAGTACCGCGGCCAGGCCATCGAGGAGCTCTCGATGGAGGGCCGCATGACGGTGTGCAACATGTCGATCGAGTGGGGTGCCAAGGCAGGCCTGATCGCCCCGGACCAGACGACCTTCGACTACATCGAGGGCAAGCCCGAGGCACCGAAGGGAGCCGACTGGGACGCCGCGGTCGCCCACTGGAAGACCCTGCGCACCGACGACGACGCCGTGTTCGACAAGGAGATCGAGCTCGACGCGTCCACGATGACACCGTTCGTCACGTGGGGCACCAACCCCGGCCAGGGCGCGCCGCTCGGCGCGAACATCCCGAGCCCCGACGACTTCGACGAGCCCAACGACAAGGTCGCGACCGAGAAGGCCCTCCAGTACATGGGTCTCGAGGCCGGCACCCCGCTGCGCGACGTCAAGGTCGACACCGTGTTCGTCGGCTCCTGCACCAACGGCCGCATCGAGGACCTGCGCCTCGCGGCCTCCATCCTCGAGGGTCGCACCGTCGCCGCGGACACCCGCCTGCTCGTGGTGCCGGGCTCGGTGCGCGTACGTCTCCAGGCCGAGGCCGAGGGTCTCGACAAGGTCTTCATCGCCGCGGGCGCCGAGTGGCGCGGCGCCGGATGCTCGATGTGCCTGGGCATGAACCCCGACCAGCTCGCGCCCGGCGAGCGCAGCGCCTCGACGTCCAACCGCAACTTCGAGGGACGACAGGGCAAGGGCGGTCGTACGCACCTCGTGTCCGTCCCGGTCGCCGCGGCCACGGCCGTGCGCGGCACGCTCTCCTCGCCCGCCGACCTCACGCCGATCGGAGCCTGACCATGGACAAGTTCACCACCCACACCGGCGTCGGCGTCCCGCTGAAGCGCAGCAACGTCGACACCGACCAGATCATCCCGGCGGTCTACCTCAAGCGCGTGACCCGCACCGGCTTCGAGGACGGACTGTTCGCCGCCTGGCGCAACGATCCCGACTTCGTGCTCAACAAGCCGGCGTACGCCGCCGGGTCGGTGCTGGTCGCCGGACCGGACTTCGGCACCGGCAGCTCGCGCGAGCACGCCGTGTGGGCCCTGCAGAACTACGGCTTCAAGGTCGTCATCTCCTCGCGCTTCGCCGACATCTTCCGCGGCAACTCCGGCAAGGCCGGGCTCCTGGCGGCGCAGGTCGACGAGAAGGTCGTGCAGCGCCTGTGGGACTGGCTCGAGGACAACCCGGGTGGCGAGATCACCGTCGACCTGGAGAGCCGCACCGTCCGCGCGGGTGCCGGTGAGGACGCCGTCGAGGACTCCTTCGACATCGACGACTACACCCGGTGGCGCCTCCTGGAGGGGCTCGACGACATCGGCATCACGCTCTCCCACGACGACGCAATCACCGCGTTCGAGGCGGGACGGCCGAGCTGGAAGCCCGTCACCGCCTGAAAAACCCCTACAAACAGGGGCTTTGGTGATTGTTCTCACCCTTCCATGTGCCTAGCGTGCCTTGAAGAGGGTCGAGCACGAGCTCGGCGTCCGAGGTTCATTGGGAAGGGAAGCTAGTGAACAAGTCAGAGCTCATCGACGCGCTCGCCGCGCGTTACGAGGGGAACCGCAAGCAGGCGGCCCACGCACTGGAGTCCGTGCTCGACACGATCACCCGCGAGGTCGCGAAGGGTGAGAAGGTCGCCATCACGGGCTTCGGGTCGTTCGAGAAGGCAGTCCGCAACGCGCGCTGGGTCCGCAACCCGCAGACCGGCGAGCGGATGAAGTCGAAGAAGAAGGCCGTGCCGAAGTTCTCCGCCGGCAAGGAGCTCAAGGACGTCATCTCGGGTGCGAAGAAGCTGCCGAAGCTGACCGCGGCGACGATGCCCAAGCCGCCCGGCGTCCGGGCCGCGGCCGCGGCCGTGACGGGAGCAGCAGCCAGCAAGAAGTCGGCGCCCGCGAAGTCCACGGCCACCAAGTCGACCGCTGCCAAGAAGTCCTCGACGGCGAAGTCCGCCCCGGCCAAGACCACGGCGGCCAAGAAGTCGACGGCGAAGAAGGCCAGCACCTCGACGGCGAGCAAGACCGCCGCCAAGAAGGCCCCTGCGAAGAAGTCGACCACCAAGTCGACCGCTGCCAAGTCGACCGCGAGCAAGAGCACGGCCAAGAAGGCTCCGGCGAAGAAGGCCCCCGCCACGAAGAGCACGGCCAAGAAGTCAACGGCGAAGAAGACCGCGAAGAAGTCCTGACGCAGCCGCGTGACACGGGCGGGTCACCCCGAGTGGGTGGCCCGCCCCTCGCATGCCCGGGTCGTGTGCGGACCGACGCCGGCGAGCAGAGCTGCCCCGAGGTCGTCCGGGTCGTCGACGTCCGTGCGCACGCTCGTCGCCGTGGTGCCCACCTCGACGGCCCCGGCGGCCGCGTGCCGCGCCGCGGACGTCAGTCCGAACGACGGGTCGAACGCGTCGGCAGCGGCGGCGTACAACGTGGTGCCCCGACCGGTGTGGTCGCGCACGAAGGCGACCCTGCCGCCCGCGACCTGCTCGTGCACCTCCCCGAGCACGCCGGCGAGCTCGACGGGCCGCAGCCCCGGCAGGTCGGCGCACAGGGCCACGGGCACCGCGCCCGGCCAACGCCGCGCGACCTCTGCGGCCGCCTGCACGAGCGTCGCGTTTAGGTCGTCGCTGACGCCGTCCGGGATCACCTCGCAGCCGAGGGTGCGCACGGACGCGGCGAGTCGGTGGTCGTCGGTGACGACGAGGACGGCGTCGACGCCCGGCGTCGCGGCAGCGGCCTGGACCGTGTCGAGGGCGAAGGCCTCGGCGAGCTCGCGCCGGTGGTCGGCGGGAAGCCCGGTCAGTCGGGACTTCCCGTAGGTGGGTGGCTTCACGGGTACGACGACCACGCAGCGCGCGGGTCGGGCATCGGCGGACATCGCGACGATTCTCCCACCCGGGACCAGCGTGCCGGTGGCGTCCCCGCACGCCGCCGACCGAGTAGCCTGCTCGCGACGCAGGCAGCGTCCGGGCCGGGCCCGCGAGGACAGCACGAGGGAGGGGATGGCGGTGCGCGTCAGGAAGCTGGAGCAGAAGCGCGGCTGGGCGATGACGCTCGGCGCGGTGATCCTCAAGCCGACGCTGCTCAGTGCCACCTCCCGCACCTGGATCGACGGCGAGAAGATCCCTGCCACGGGCGGCTGCATCGTGGTCATCAACCACATCTCCCACGTCGACCCGTTGCTCTCGGCGCACTTCGTCTACGACCACGGGCGGCTGCCCCGCTACCTGGCGAAGTCCGGGCTCTTCAGCAACAGGTACCTCGGCGGGTTCCTGACCGCCGCCGGCCAGATCCCGGTGGAACGGTTGAGCCGCAACGCGATCGGCGCGTACGACGCCGCGGTCAAGGCGATCGGCGACGGCGAGTGCATCATCGTCTATCCCGAGGGCACGCTGACCCGGGATCCCGGTCTCTGGCCGATGAAGGGCAAGACCGGCGCCGCCCGCATCGCCCTCGCCACCGGCTGCCCGGTCATCCCGGTGGGCCAGTGGGGCGCGCACGAGGTGCTCCCGCCCTACACGAAGCGGCCGCACCTGGTGCCACGCAAGAACATCGTGATGAAGGCGGGGGACCCGGTGCCGCTCGACGACCTCCTCGACCTCCCGTCGTCGACCGAGCGGACGGCGCGGGCGACCGATCGCATCATGGACGCGATCACCGCGATCGTCGCCGACATCCGCCAGGAGACACCGCCCGCCGAGCGTTACGACCCCCGCCGCAGCGGCGTACGCGAGATCGGCAACCCGCACGACACCGCCCACCACGGGGCCCACCGGACGAAGAGGAAGCGCACCCGATGACGAAGATCGCAGTGTTCAGCGCAGGTTCGTGGGGCACCGCGTTCTCGCTGGTGCTCGCTGACGCCGGCAACGACGTGTCCCTGTGGGCGCGCCGCGAAGAGGTCGTGGAGGCGATCAACGAGCGCCGCGAGAACACCGACTACCTGCCGGGCATCGAGCTCCCGCCCTCGATCTCCGCGTCCACCGATCCCGAGAAGGTCGCCGCTGACGCGGACGTCGTGGTGCTCACCGTGCCGTCGCAGAGCCTGCGCGAGAACCTCACCGCCTGGGCGCCGATCCTCCCCGAGAAGGCCACGCTCGTCTCGCTCATGAAGGGCGTCGAGCTCGGCTCGCTGATGCGGATGAGCGAGGTGATCCAGGAGGTCACAGACGCCTCGGCCGACCGCATCGCCGTCGTCAGCGGACCCAACCTGGCGCGCGAGATCGCCCGCCGGGAGCCTGCCGCCTCGGTCGTCGCCTGCGTCGACGAGGAGCGTGCCAAGCACATCCAGGCCATCACGCACGGACCGTCCTGGCGGCCCTACACCTCGGTCGACGTGCTCGGCTGCGAGATCGGCGGCGCGTACAAGAACGTCGTGGGCCTCGCCGTCGGCATGGCGGTGGGGCTGGGCTTCGGGGACAACACCACCGCCTCGGTCATCACCCGCGGCCTCGCCGAGACCGCCCGCCTGGCGACCGCGCAGGGCGCCAACCCGCTCACCCTCATGGGGCTCGCCGGCCTCGGGGACCTCGTCGCCACGTGCTCGTCGCCGCTCTCGCGCAACCGCACCTTCGGCGAGCGCCTCGGCCAAGGCATGACGACCGAGGAGATCTACGCCTCGACCCGCCAGGTCGCCGAGGGCGCCAAGTCCTGCAAGTCGCTGCTCGAGCTGGCCCGCCGCACCGGCGTCGACGCCCCGATCGCCGAGGCTGTCGACGCCGTCGTCGACGGCAAGATGACCGCGCACGACATGATGAACTCCTTCATCGCCCGCGACACCAAGCCCGAGCTGCACTAGCCGGTCGCGCCACGCGGGACGTCATGGGAATCGGCGGTTCGGACCGCCAATTCTCATGACGTCACCGGTCCGTGCGCCAGCGGGGCTGGCGAGGACCTCAGCCGACGCAGCCGTCCAGTGCCGTGCGCAGGTCGTCCCAGAGGTCCTCCACGTCCTCGATGCCGACGGAGAGCCGGACGAGGCCGTCGGGGATGGTGGCGGCCTCGGCCTTCCAGCGACGGCGACGCTCGAGGCTCGACTCGACGCCGCCGAGCGAGGTGGCGTGGATCCACAGCCGGGTCTTGCGGCTGAGCAGGTCGGCGGCCATCTCGCCCTGGGCGAGGACGATGCTGACGATCGCGCCGAAGCCCGGGTAGCGCACCTCCGACAGCGCGGGGTGCTCGCCCAGTCGACGTACGAGCTCCTGGGCGTTGGCCTGGGCACGCTCGACCCGCAGGTGCAGGGTGCGCAGCCCGCGCAGCGTCAGCCACGCCTCGAACGGCCCGGGGATCGCACCAACCAGGTCGCGACGTCCCTTGAGCACGGTCCAGAGCTCGTCGTCGCGGGTGACGATCGCCCCCATCTGCACGTCGGAGTGGCCGGCGAGGTACTTGGTCGCGGAGTGCACGACGAGGTCGACGTCGTCCTCCAGCGGCCGTTGCAGCAGGGGAGTGGCGAAGGTGTTGTCGACGACGACGTAGGCGCCCGCCTCGTGCGCGGCCTTGGTGATCGTGGGGATGTCGGCGACCTCGAGGGCCGGGTTGGTCGGCGACTCCAGCCACACGAGCGCGGCGCCGTCGCAGGCCGCGACGACCGCGTCGGTGTCGGTGATGTCGACCATCTCGGCGGTCAGACGACCGCGCGACTCGAGGTCGGCGAGCTGCATGATCGTGCCGGTGTAGCCGTGGCGGGGCACGACGACCTTGCCCTCCGCGCCCACCAGGTCGAGCACGGTGGCGACCGCGGCCAACCCGGAGGCGAACGTCAGGCAGCGACCGCCCTCGAGCGCGCCGAGCGCGTCCTCCAGCGCCGTCCAGGTCGGGTTGCCGTAGCGGCCGTACTCCACCTCGCCACCGGCGACGTAGGTCGCCGCCATGGTGATCGGGGTGTTGAGCGGGGCGTCGGGGACCTTGTCCGGCCGACCGGCCGTGACCGCGATCGTGCCGGGCCTGAGCGGTGAGTCTGGAGCCATGCGCGCCAGCGTAGGTGGATAGGGTCGAGGCGATGAACCACACCTCCCCTGACAAGACCGCCGACCCCACCTCGGGCCACACCAGCCGCAAGCCGCGTGTCGCGGTCGTCTTCGGGGGTCGCTCCTCCGAGCACGGCATCTCGTGCGTGACGGCGGGCAGCGTGCTGGCCGCGATCGACCGGGAGGCGTACGACGTCGTGCCGGTCGGGATCGCCCCCGACGGCCGGTGGGTCCTCGAGAGCGACGAGCCCACCCGGCTCGCGATCCGCGGCAACGACCTGCCGCAGGTCGACGCTGGCCGGTCGCCGGTGGCACTGATGGGCGCGGCTACCGGTACCGACCTCGTCGTGGCCGAGCCGGCCAGCGTCCCCTCGGTGATCGGCGAGGTCGACGTGGTCTTCCCACTGCTCCACGGCCCGTGGGGCGAGGACGGCACCCTGCAGGGGATGCTCGAGATGGCCGGGGTGCGCTACGTCGGCTCCGGGGTGCTCGCCTCCGCGATCGGCATGGACAAGGCCTACATGAAGGTCGTCCTGCAGTCCGCC
>DATIAJ010000134.1:0-11462 GCA_035458105.1 Nocardioides sp.
CCCCGCCCCGTGGTCGTGCGGATGTCCGACTTCAAGACCAACGAGTACGCCGGGCTCCTCGGCGGGTCCGGCTTCGAGCCGCAGGAGGCCAACCCGATGCTCGGCTTCCGCGGCGCGTCCCGCTACGCCCACCCGGCCTACGAGGAGGGCTTCGCCCTCGAGTGTCGCGCGATGCGGCGCGTGCGGGACGACATGGGACTCACCAACGTGGTGCTGATGCTGCCCTTCGTACGCCGTCTCGCCGAGGCCGACCTCGTGCTGGAGCGCATGGGCGACCTCGGGCTGGTGCGCGGCCGGGACGGGCTGCAGGTGTTCGCGATGTGCGAGATCCCCAACAACGTCGTGCTCGTCGACGACTTCGCCCGTCGCTTCGACGGCCTCTCGATCGGCTCCAACGACCTCACCCAGCTCACGTTGGGCGTGGACCGCGACAGCGACCTCGTCGCCTTCGACTACGACGAGCGCGACCCGGGCGTGATGGCCATGATCCGGCTGGCGGTCGAGGGATGCCGCCGCAACGGGATCCACTCGGGACTGTGCGGGCAGGCCCCGTCGGACTACCCGGAGTTCGCCGAGTTCCTGGTCGAGACCGGCATCGACTCGATGAGCCTGAACCCCGACAGCGTGCTCGCCACCACGCAGACCGTCCTGGAGGCCGAGCAGCGCCTCGCGGCGGCCACCAGCGACGGGGCGCCGGTGCGGGCCTGACCCCCAGCCGACCCCACCGAGGAGACGCCATGTCGTTGCAGGCAACCGCGAAGGCCCTGGTCGAGCCCGGCAAGGGCATCCTCGCCGCCGACGAGAGCCATCCCACGATGGAGAAGCGGCTGGCGCGTGTCGGGCTGGCGTCCACCGAGCGGGTCCGGCGGGACTACCGCGAGGTGCTCATGACGGCCCCCGGCCTGTCGGACCACATCAGTGGGGTCATCCTCTTCGACGAGACCATCCGCCAGAGCCGCAGCTCGGGGACGCCGTTCGCGCAGGGCCTGCTACGGGCCGGGATCATCCCGGGGATCAAGGTCGACGCCGGCACCACGCCGCTCCCCCGGTTCCCCACGGAGGTCGTCACCCAGGGGCTCGACGGACTGGTCGCGCGGCTGACGGAGTACGCCGCGCTGGGCGCGCGCTTCGCCAAGTGGCGCGCCGTCATCCGCATCGCCGACGGCCGACCCAGCGCCGGCTGCGTCGAGGCCAACGCGCACGCCCTGGCCCGCTACGCAGCGGCGGCCCAGGAGTGCAGCCTCGTGCCGATCGTGGAGCCGGAGGTGCTGATGGACGGCGGCCACAGCCTCGAGCGGTGCTCGGTCGTCACCAGCGCGGTGCTGCACGCCGTCCACGACCACCTCGTGCGACAGCGGGTCGACCTGACCGGCATGCTCATCAAGCCCAGCATGGTGGTGCCGGGATCGGAGTCGGGCCAGCACGTTGGCGACGACGAGATCGCGGCGGCGACGATCCGGGTGCTGCGCGACACCGTCCCCGCCTCGGTGCCGGGCCTGGTGTTCCTCTCCGGCGGCCAGACGCCGGTGGAGGCCACCGCCCGGCTCGACGCGCTCAACCGGACCGGTCCTCAGCCGTGGGAGCTGAGCTTCTCCTTCGGCCGGGCGCTGCAGGCGCCCGTCCTCGACGCCTGGGCGGCGCACCCCGACGACCGCCAGCCCGCGCAGGCCGCTCTGATGCACCGGGCGCGGATGAACGGACTGGCCCGCCGTGGACGCTGGTCACGCAGCATGGAGCCCGCGACGGCCGGCTGACCCGCCCGTCACCGGTGCGGCCGGTCCGGTCGGCCGTTCCTCGAGGTCGGGCGGCGAGCCGCCATGACCGCCGCCTGGGTCCGGCTCTCGACACCCAGCTTGGCGAGGAGCGTCGACACGTAGTTCTTCACCGTCTTCTCCGCCACGCCGAGGTTCTCCGCGATCTGGCGGTTCGTCATCCCCTTGGCGACGAGCCCGAGGACCTGCTCCTCCTTGGGCGTCAGGTGCTGGGTGAGCGGGTCCCGCTCGGTGCCGTGCCGCAGCCGGTGCAGCACCCGGTCGGTCACGGCCGGGTCGAGCATCGACTGACCTGCCGCCACCCGCCTCACGGCCGTCACGAGGTCGCCGCCGCTGATCTGCTTCAGCACGTAACCGGAGGCACCGGCCATGATGGCGGCGAACAGCGCGTCGTCGTCGTCGTAGGAGGTGAGGACGAGCACCTCGATGCCCGGGTCGGCCGACCGGACCTGGCGGCACACCTCGATGCCCGAGCCGTCGGGCAGTCGGCCGTCCACGATGGCGACGCGGGGGCGCAGGGCCGTGATCCGGACGGCGCCCTCCCCGGCGGTGCCGCACTCGCCGACCACCTCGATGCCGGGCTCGGACTCCAGGAGGGTGCGCACGCCTCGGCGGACGAGCTCGTGGTCGTCCAGCAGGAACACCGTGATGGGCTCCTCTACCTCCGGAACACGAGCTGGTCGGTCCTGCATGTCTCGACGGTAACCCCGCCCGGCCCGAATGGCTCCGGCCCTACATCCCCTTTCCACCGGGCCGAACGGCACTGTTCCGACCCGCTGGCTCCGCACGAGTCTGGTGTCCGGACCAGCCGGAACCAGCCGGCCCGGCGAATGAGGCGGGACCAGAGAGGGAGAGACCATGAGTACCAGCACCACCGCACGGGGTGAGGACGGTTCCCTGCACGCATCGGCAGGCGACAGGCTCGTCGTCCGCAGCCTGCACGGACCGGTCCGCGACGCCGAGATCCTCGAGGTGCGACACCCCGACGGCACGCCGCCCTACGTGGTGCGGTGGTCCGACACCGGGCACGAGGCGCTCGTCTACCCCGGGGCGGACGCCTTCGTGGAGCACTTCACCGGCAAGGCCGGCACGGAGACCTCACCCCACGACTGACCCGCGCCTGACCCCGCGCCCCTCACCCGGGCGGGTGCGCAGCCAGACGCGGAGCAGCACACCGGGCACGGCCGCGACCGCCACCGCGACGGCGGCGACGTCCAGCGGCAGCGCGCGGGTGCCCAGGAGGGCCTGGAGCGGAGCCAGCCACACTGCCGCAGCCATGAGGAGCGCTGCCCCCAGCACCGACACCTCGAGTCCCCGCTCCGAGGCGCCCGTGCCCGATCGCGACGCACGCAGTGCCAGGGCCACACCCAGCTGCCCGGCTCCGAGCGCGACGAAGACCGCCGTACGGCGCAGGTCGTCCGAGCCGTTCGTGAGGGCCCCTGCCGTGAGGGCGGCCGCCGCCAACGCGGCGGTCACCACGACCAGCCGGACGAGGGCGGGCCGGGTGAAGACCGGCTCCGTCGGCGGACGGGGTGGCTGGGCCATCTGCCGGGGATCAAGCGGTTCGGACCCGAAGGCCACCCCGACCATCCCGTGCGTGAGCAGGTTGATCCACAAGATCTGTCCGGGCAGCAGCGGGACGGCGAGCCCGACCAGGCCGCCGGCCACCATGACAGCAACCTCGGCGAGGCCGCCCGACACGGCGTAGAGCAGGAACGACCGGATGTTGGCGAAGATGCGTCGTCCCTCCTCGACCGCCGCCACGACCGAGCCCAGCTCGTCGTCGGCGAGCACCAGGTCGGCAGCCTCCTTGGCGACGCCGGTCCCGGTCAGGCCTGCCGCGACACCGATGTCCGCGCGCCGCAGGGCAGGCGCGTCGTTCACGCCGTCGCCCAGCATCGCGACGACCTCGCCTGCCTCCTGGAGCCACTGCACGACGTGCACCTTCTGCTCCGGGACCACCCGAGCCACCACCGTCAGCTCGTGCCGGCGCTCCGGCGGCACCTCGGCCAGCGCGTCGCCCTCCACGGTCGTGTCACCCGGCTCGGCGATGCCCACGGACCGCGCGACGGCACCGGCGGTCCCGGCATGGTCCCCCGTCACCAGGACGAGCCGGATCCCGGCCCTCTGCAGGGTGCGGACCACCCCGACCGCCGAGGCCCGGGGAGGGTCGCCGATGCCCACGAGCCCGGCCAGGCGCCACTGCGCGCCGTCGACCGTGTCGGCCACCGCGATCACGCGGAGTCCGCTGCCGGCCATGTCCTCGACGGCGGCCCGTGCCGCACCCGTGTCCGCGGCACTCGCCGGGAGGAGCGCCAGGACCGCCTCCGGAGCCCCCTTGCACACGGTCAGCGGACCCGCCTCCGGGCTCAGGTGGTGGGTCGTCATGCGCCGGGCCGCGTGGTCGAAGGGGACCTCACCGGTGCGGGGCCAGCGGCCCCGGGCGGCCTCGGCGTCGAGGCCCGCCAGGGATGCGAGCTCCAGGACGGCGTGGTCGAGCGGGTCGCCCGCGACCCGCGTCGTGCCCGCCTCGCCGATGCCCGTCGTGGCGTCGTTGCAGAGCACGACGTCGCGGAGCAGGCGCTCGAGCGCAGCATGAGGGACCGCGCGAGCGTCGTCCGTGGCCCGGATCTCGTCGTTCCCGACGTCGAGACCCACCCCGGCGACCCACAGGGCCTGGCCCCGCATGCGCCCCTCGGTGATCGTGCCGGTCTTGTCCGTCGCGACGACGGTCACCGACCCCAGCGTCTCGACCGCCGGCAGAGCGCGCACGATGACCTGCCGCTGTGCCATGCGGTGCGCCCCGACGGCGAGCGCGATCGTCACGACGGCCGGCAGCGACTCGGGCAGCGCCGCCACGGTCAGGCTCAGCCCCACCAGCAGCATCTCGCCCCACGGGCGACCCTGGACCAGCCCGATGAGGACGACGACCGCCGTGAGCGTGACCACCAGCACGGCGAGGCCGCGGCTCAGGCCCGTCAACCGCCGCTGTAGCGGGGTCGGCCGGGACCGGCCCTCCTGCAGCAATGCGGCGATCCGGCCCAGGCTGCTGCTCGCCCCGGTGCGGGTGACCTCGACCACGGCACGGCCGTGGGTGGTCCGGCCCCCCGCCACGAGCTCGTCGCCGGGACCGTGCGGCACCGGGAGCGACTCCCCCGTCACCGGGGCCTCGTCCACCTCCAGGTCGTGGGACTGCAGGACGACCGCGTCGGCCGGGACGAGGTCACCGGCCGTGAGGCTCACGTGGTCACCCGGGACGACCTCCCCGGCCGGCACCGTCACGAGCTCGTCGTCGCGGCGGACGACCGCGGTGGGCGCCGCCATCTGCTCGAGCTCGTCCATCACGCGGTCGGCCCGGTGCTGCTGGCGCACCCCGACCGTGGTGTTGAAGACCACCACCGCGAGGATGATCACCGTGCTCGGCCAGTCGCGCAGCACGGCGCCGAGCACGGCGGCGAGCTGCAGCAGCACGATCATCGGGTCGCGCAGCTGGTCGGCGACCCGGAGCGCGGTGCTGCGCCGAGCGGGGGCAGGGGCGACGTTGGGGCCGACGTCCCGGAGGCGGCGGGCCGCCTCCGCCGAGCTCAGGGCCGTCGAGGCCAGCGATCCCATCGTCGGCCGCGGGCGGTCACCGCACCCGGCGCGGTCGCGGCACGGCGAGGACGCCCACGCCCGCCCACATGCGCAGGTAGGGGCGTCCAGCCGCGGACGGACGCTGGGCGAGGAGCTCCCTGGTCCTCCGCTCGGCCTCCGCCACGACCTCGGAGGTCGAGAAGCCGTCGAGGAGCGTGGCGCGCACCGACCGCGAGAACGTCCGGATGACCGACCCCGCAGGCACGTCACGCCGGTCCGCGAGGAGGCGGTCGGCGGCCTCCCTCAGCTCCTCGTTGGTCAGCCGGGTGTCCACCGTCACGTCGGCCGTCACGTCGGCCGCCCCACGATCACCTGCACCATCCCTACTCCTCCCCCTTCGCCGGCACGACGGCGCGTGCGATCGGGTCCCCGGGCGACGGAACGGCGCGCGACTGCTCCACGTCTGCGGCGGTCACCGCGCCACTGTCCCCGGCTGCCCCCTCCAGCTGCCGATCCATCAGTCCCCTCCTGTTCGTCCACCGGCCCCACCGCCGGGTGCCCCGTCCGACCCTCGTGCCTCAGCAGCACGGCGTACGGCTGCAGAGCGTCGGCGATCGGGGCACCCGGTCCCCCGGTGTGACTCCCATCGCAGTGCACGGCCAAGGCAGGCGCAACGGACCAACGTCCCACCACGTCCGGGACCCCGACCCGGGATGGCGACCGCCGTGGGGCCCGGGTCCTTCGACCCGGGACCGTCGCCGAACGGCGGTCACCCGGCGTGCCTGGTCGCGAACACCGCCGCCTGCGTGCGGCTCGTCAGGCCCAGCTTGGCGAGCATGGACGACACGTAGTTCTTGACCGTCTTCTCCGACAGGTTCATCTGCTCGGCGACCTCCCGGTTGGTCAGACCCTCGACCACCAGCTCGAGGATGCGCTTCTCCTGCGGGGTGAGCTCGCGCAGGTGCGGGTCCTCGGGTGGGCCGTTCCGGACCCGGTCGAGCACGTGGGCGGTGATCGCCGGGTCGAGCATCGACTGACCGGCTGCCACCCGTCGGACGCCGTCGACGAGGTCGGTGCCCTGCACCTGCTTGAGGAGGTAGCCCGACGCGCCCGCCATGATCGCCGCGAACAGGGCGTCGTCGTCGTCGTACGACGTCAGGACGAGGCCCTTGATGCTCGGGTCCACCGAGCGCACCTGGCGGCAGACGTCGATGCCCGAGCCGTCGGGCAGCCGTCCGTCGAGGACGGCGACGTCCGGGCGGAGCGCCGGGATACGGCGGGCGGCCTCGACGGCCGAGCCCGACTCCCCCACGACCACGATGTCACCGGCGCGGGCGAGGATCTCCCTGAGGCCGCGGCGGACGATCTCGTGGTCGTCGAGCAGGTAGACCCTGATCGGCGGAGGGCTCATCCGGTCATCGTCGCGGAGTCCGTGGCGAGGGAGGAACCTGCACTCGGTCCACTCGTCCGGGACCTTGGGCCCGGGTCCCCGTCACCCGATCGGGACGCGCCACGTGACGGTCGTGCCCGACCCGACCTCGGACTCCACCACCAGCTCACCTCGGTGACCGGCTGCCCGCTCCCGCAGGTTGCGCAGCCCACTCTCCGGGACGCCCTGCTGCATCCCGCGCCCGTCGTCGGCGACGCTCACCTCGAGCATGTCGTGGGCGACGGCCACCCGGATGTCCACCGACGATGCGTCGGCGTGCCGGCTGACGTTGGTCAGCGCCTCGCTCACCACCGCCAGGAGGTCCGACGCGACCGCGTCCGGCACGGTCGTGCGGACCGGTCCCTCGAATCGCAGCCTGGGCCGTAGCTTCATCGTCGCGGCCGCGCGCTCGACGAGGCGCTCGACCTCGCTCTGGAGGTCGGTCGACGTCTCGAGCTTGCCGAGTGCGAAGATCGTGCGACGGATGTCCTTGATCGTGTCGTCGATGTCCACGATGGCCTCTTGCAGACGCTTCGCCGGCCCGTCCGCGGGCACCATCTGCACGGTGCTCTGCAGCCCCAGGCCCACGCCGAAGAGCCGCTGGATGACGAGGTCGTGCAGGTCCCGCCCGATGCGATCGCGGTCCTCCAGCAACGACATCCGTTTCCTGTCCTCCCGGCTCCTTGCGACCTGGAGGGCGAGCGCCGCCTGCTCGGCGAAGCTCGTCGGAAGGGCCGGGTCGAGACGTCGGAACGCGTCCATCCGGCCGGGCGTCCAGGCCAGCGAGAGAACGCCCTCCACCCCGGAGCCGGATCGCAGCGGCAGGACCATCACCGGGCCGAGCCGGGGCCAACCCTCCACGCACGACGGGTCCACCGCCCGCGGATCGGTGGCGACGTCATCCACCGAGACGGGGACGCCGGTGCGCACCACGAGGCTCGCGAGCGACTCCTCCATCGGCAGGGCGCTCATCGCCTCCCGATCGGCAGGTGCACCGGCCACCACCTCGAGGTGGAGGTCCCGGGGGTCGGAGCCGCTCACCACCCACGCCACATCGGCACCCGAGACCGTCCGGGCCCGGTCGGCCACCGCCTGGAGGGCGCGATCGGTGGGCGTGTCCTCCGCCAGCAGGGAGATGATCTCGGCGGTGGCGCTCAACCAGGCCTGGCGTCGCTCCGCCTCCTCGTAGAGCGTGGCGTTCTCGATCGCCACGCTCGCGGCGGCGGCCAGCGCCACGGCGATGGACTCGTCGATCTCGGTGAAGTCCAGGCCGCCACCCTTCTCGGTGAGGTACAGGTAGCCGAACACCCGCTCCCGCGTCCGCACGGGCACGCCGAGGAACGACGTCATCTCGGGGTGATACTCGGGGAAGCCATAGGACGCCGGGTGCGCGGCGATGTCCGCGAGCCGGATCGGCCGCGGCTGTTCGATCAGCAACCCCAGCAGGCCGTGCCCCTTCGGCAGGTCACCGATCTGCTCGACCACCTCACTGTCCATCCCGTGGTGGACGAAGGTGCGCAGCTGCCGTTCCGGTCCGTCCGTCAGCACGCCGAGGGCGGCGTAGCGCGCTCCCACGAGGCTGCTCGCGGACCTGACGATGCGGGCGAGGACCCCGTCGAGCGAGAGCTCGGACGTGATGGCGACGACCGCGTCGAGGAGGTGCTGGAGCCTGGACTTCTCATCGAGCACCTCACGGACGCGCGCCAGCACCTCGCGGAGCAGACGGTCGAACCCGACGTCCGCAAGCACCTGGTCATCCGGCTCATGGCCGCTGCCGTCGTGCTCGTCCATAGCCCTCCACTCGCTCGGGGCTGTGACGTCCCGACACTAGTGCCGGGCCGCCGCCAGTGGAACCCCGGCGATTCCCCGCCGCGTCGCCGGCGCTCCTAGAATGGGCGGCGCAGAGGGTTCAACGCGTCCTTGGAGGTGGGTTCGGCGCGTCGTTCCGACGCACCCGAAGGACCCTCGTGACGCCTCTCGCCTCCTACCGACGACTCCTGGCGATCGCCGGTCCCACCTACGTCCTCGTGGCGTTCGTGGGCCGCCTGCCGCTGGCCATGAGTCAGCTCGGCACCCTGCTCCTCGTCTCCACCGCGACCGGCAGCTACGGCCTCGGCGGCCTCAGCGCGGGCGCTCTCGCCGTGGCCAACGCGGTGGGGGCACCGGTCGCCGGCTCGCTCGCCGACCGCGTCGGCCAGCGGCCCGTCGTCCTCGTCCAGTCACTGCTCGGCGCCACCGGCCTGGCCGCACTCGTCGCGGTCGTCGGCGCCGGTGCCGCGGACGCGCTCGTCGTGCTCACCGCGGCCGCCACCGGGCTGGTCCTGCCTCAGGTGGGGCCGTTGGCGCGCGTGCGGTGGCGCCCGCTCACCCGCGCGACCGGGACGCACCAGCGTCGGCTCGTGGACGCCGCGTTCTCCTACGAGGGAGCGGCCGACGAGGCGTCGTTCGCGATCGGACCCGCGCTGGTGGGTCTCTCCGTCGCGGCGTTCTCCCCCTCCGGCGCCCTGCTCCTGGCCGCGGTGCTGCTGGCGGTCTTCGGCTCGGCCTTCGCGCTCGACCCGTCCGCACGACTCGCCCATGACGCCGACCGGCCCGTCGGCTCCGGCCGACTCCTGGGCGCGGCCTTCGTCGTCCTCGTCGGTGCCCAGGTCTGCATCGGCATGCTCTTCGGTGCGACCCAGACCGGCGCCACCGTCCTCGCCACCGACGCCGGCACGCCGGGGGTGGCCGGGCTGGTGCACGCCACCCTGGGCGTCGGGAGCGCGCTCGCCGGCCTCGCGACGGCGTACGTCCCCGAGCGGGTCGGGCACGAACGGCGTGCCCTGGTCGCCGCGTGGGCCCTCCTCGCGCTCTCGCTCCCCCTGCTGGTCGTGGGATCCCTGGCCGCCGCCGCCATCACGGTGCTCTTCCTCGGCGTGGCCGTGGCGCCCTACATGATCGCCGTGTTCTCTCTCGCGGAGCGGGTGGTGCCGGCTGCCCGGGTCGGAGCGGCGATGACGACGCTCGCCAGCGCGACCGGCCTCGGCTACGCGCTCGGCTCGAGCCTCGCCGGCCGCTTGGCGGACGAGTCGGGGGCCACGGCGGCCTTCGCCGTCACCGTCGGTGCCACGGTGCTCGCGGTCGCGCTCATGTCGACCCAGCAGCGGCGCCTCCGCTCGGCGTCCGCCGTCGAGCCGGCGCCGGCCGACCCTCGCGTGGCGACACCGGCGGGCGCCAGCAGCTAGGTTGGGGGTGTCCAGGACGCTGCGGTACCGCGCTGCAGCCCCGCTGGACAGGTCAGGTGCCCCATGCTGGAAGCAGGACCGGAGTACGGATCCGGACGTCACCAGCGACTGTCGTCGCTGCTCGAGGACGTCCTGGCAGCCCGCCGGGCCCTCGAGGCGGCCCGGCACGACAAGCGGCCCGCCGAGCAGCAGGTGCTCCGCCGGCAGCTGCTCGAGGGGCTCGAGGCCTATGCGGCCGCCCTCGCCCAGGCCGGGGCGCCGCTGCCCCCGCGGCTGCGGTCGGAGATCGACCTCTACCGGGGCCTCGGCGCCCGCGGCTGAGCGACGTCGACCGCACCCCGATCACTCATCGCGACGCGGCCGAGACTCCGACGCGGACGTCCTGAGGAGCGGTCGCCCTGACGACCGTTCGCCATGACGTCCTCGCAGTGCGTCATGAAGCCTGGCCCTCCCTCCGACCGGTCGCCATGACGTCTTCGGCTGCGTCCTGTTCGCGGTCGTCCGTCTCCGCGGCTGAACGTCCGGAACTGCCGAGATGAGCTCGTCGCCGCGAGGGGGTGCTCAGCGTGTACCCGACGGGTTTCGCCACCGGAGCGTGACCACCCCGTCGTCCGCGACGGTCCGCTCGGCTGTTTCCACCATGCGGGTGTTCAGTTCCTCGTCGAGGACCCAGTCAACCTCTTGCGCCCAGTCATCGAGGGACTCGCACACCTCGCCGGTCTGTGGGCCCTCAGGCATACGGCCAAGTAAGAACCGGACGGCGAACAAATCGGCATGCCCTTCGTAGCGGAACCGCACCACAAGGTCGCTCCCGTCTGTAGTGACCTCCACGGGGCGGTAAGCCACCACCCGCTCCTGCCAGTTCGTCCGGTCGAAGCGAGCGCGGACGACAGATGCCGCGTCGTCGGCTGGCCAGAAGAAGTCCACGGCTGATAGTTGCTTCCACGCACAACCGTCCGCAACTGCCGGTGCGCGCGATCGTGTCCGGACAGGGCCGCTACCGCTTGCGCACCACGGTGGCGCGGTAGCCGAAGCCGTCCTGACCCGGCGCTTCCCACTCCAGATCAGCCACATCGCCCTCGCTGAGCGACTTGTACTCGTAGACCTCACCTTCGTGGCTGCTTGCCACGCGACGGGTCTCGATCACCGCGCAATGGGTCCAGCACCCACCCGGCGTCTCGGGGCTGTCCAGCACGCCCCACCCAAGGTCCTCATGCCACTCACGCACGACAGCCCGAACCATGCGGTGAGGCTACGCCGACCAACAACCGCCCATCCCCCGATGAGCGCACGGATCTGCCGAGATCCGGACCCGCGGTCGGTCCGCCGTGGCCGGCCCGACCTTGCTGCGCCCTGACACTGTCCGGTGCACACTGACCCCGTGGACCACCAGTATCCCGAGGCGACGATCATCCGGTTCATGGGCGAGCACACCGTTCTGATCCCGCTGTGGGGACCAAGAGG